>NC_010625.1:952446-1269928 GCF_000020045.1 Paraburkholderia phymatum STM815
CCGATGTGATGCGCCATGAAACTCGCGCGTGGGCTGAACACCGTGAGGTCCAGACCGCGTTCGCGCATCAGGCGCAACTGGTTCTGCTCGATAGACTCGCGCAGTTCGTCGTCGGTGATGTGCAGTTCGGATGCCTTCGGCATCTCCGACGGATTGTTGATGCCAGCAATCTGGCGGTTGCGCCACGCCTCCAGCGTTTTCGGCGCGGTCGTGTAGTGGCCGTGAATGTCGATGATCATCTTGTTCCCAATCGCTTGATGCTTCAATTCAGGTGCATGCCGCCCGCTGCATGCGCCGTTCAACCCTCGAACTCAGTGCGCCGCGTTAGCCGACACCACTGCACTGTCAATCTGCTTGCGCTGCGTCACCTGGACGGCGATCGCCGCGAGGGTGGCGGGCACGGCCAGCATCGCGAGGATCGCGCCGAACTGCCAGCCGAGCCCGAGCAGCGCGCCGCCCACTGCGGAACCGAAAATACTGCCGAAGCGGCCCATGCCGAGCATCCAGCTGACGCCCGTCGCGCGTGCCACCGTCGGATAGCGGCCAGGCGCATAGGCGTTGAGGCCCGTCTGCGCACCGCTCATGCAGAAACCCGCGGCGAACACCAGCAGCGCGAGCGACGACGACAACGCGCCCATCCATCCCAGCGCGAGCACGAACACTGCGCCGCCGACATACGCGGCGCTGATCACATGGGCCGGACGCGTCTTGTCCATGATCCAGCCGACCAGCACCGCGCCGATCGTTCCGCCGATCTGGAACATCGCCGTCACGTTGGCGGCGGCCGTCACCGACAGGCCCGCGTCCTTGATGAGCGTCGGCAACCAGCCTGTGAGCAGATAGATCACGAGCAGCCCCATGAAATACGTGACCCACAGAGCGAGCGTCGTCGCGCCGTAGCCCTGCGAGAACAGCACACCGATCGGCTTGCGCGTGGGCAGCGGCGGTTCCGTCGAGATGAACTTCTCGTCGCCGTCGAAATTCGCGCCCGTCACGCGGCCCAGCACAGAACCGATGCGCGCAGCAGGCGCACCGCGCACCGCGAGCAGGCGAGCCGATTCGGGCAGCAGCCAGATCTGCAGCGGAATCAGCACGAGCGGCAGCGCGCCGCCGAAGATCAGCACCGAGCGCCAGCCATGCAACGGAATCAGCCAGCCTGCCGCGAAGCCGATCAGCGCCGAGCCGAGATTGAAGCCCGTGAACATGATCGTGATCAGCAATGCGCGCTTGCGTTGCGGTGAGTATTCGGACAACAGCGTCGTCGAGTTCGGCATCGCCGCGCCCAGGCCGATGCCCGTCAGAATGCGCAGCACGGCCATCGACACCGGCGACTGCGTGAATGCCGTCATGATCGTGAACACGCCGAACAGAAATACCGAAGCGATCAACACCCACTTGCGGCCGAAGCGGTCAGACGCCGGACCCGCGGCGAGCGCACCGATCACGAGACCGATCGGCGCGGCGCTCATCACGAGGCCGAACTGCGGACGCGAAATGCCCCAGTCGTGGATGATGGAAGGCGCGACGAAGCCCATGATGGCGACGTCCATCCCGTCCGCCGTAACGGCCAGAAAGCACAGCACCACCAGTAGCCACTGATAGGCCGAAATGTGGCGTTCGTCGATGAACGCCTTGATGTCGATTGTCTTGCTCGCCGGCATGTGTAGTCTCCTTGAGTGCGGCAACCTGCCGGCCGGCGTTCCATGCAGTTCAGTTTCGATGCACGACGCGCCGGTCACGGCAATGCGATGGGCGCTCAGCCCTTGTTGATGTCTTTTGCTTTTTCCGCGTCTTCCCAATCGGCTTTGGCTGCGGTTTTGCCCGCCACCGAGTAGAGCGCGCCGGGCGCGTTGCGGGTCTTCTGAAACGCTTCGAGCGTCTGGCCGCGCATCGCTGCGTAGATGTGCAGGTTCGCTACGCCCGTCACTGCACCGAGCTTTTCGAGCATGAAAAAGATCACGCCGTAATGAAGCAGGCCGCGCCAGTCGCGCCGGCGCAGCAGGTCGCGCTCCTGTTCGCTCAGCCCCGCTGCCTCGAAGCTCGCCTCCTCGTCGGCAACGAACGCTTCGCGATGCGCGGGTTCGATCATCCGGTGCAGGTACTCGTTGATGCGATAGGCCTTGACGGCCGTCTCGATACTGAACGGATAGGTGCCTTCCAGCTTCTCGACGTTCGTGAGTTCGACGGCCATGCGTTCGCGATGACGCTCGACGACGGCAGGCCGCGTGTCGCCCCCCTGCCCTTCATAGATCGCCGTCGCGATGCCCGCCATCGACGGCAGGTAATAGCTGCGATGCTTGCAGACGACGTTCGCCGGCAGCGCCCCGCGCATCGTCAGCCACATGATCACTTCCGCGCCTTCATAGCCGCCCAGCTCCGCATATTCGGCGAGGGTCATGCCCGCCAGTTGCTCCGGGTCCTGTTCGAGCAGATCGAGAAAGCGGTGGTCCCACGGCGTGTTGTTAAAGCCCGAGCGCTCGCCATGCACCTGATGCGACAGTCCACCCGTCGCGACGATCGCGACATCGAGATCTTCCGGGTAACTCTCGACTGCGCGGCGCAGCGCCTGCCCCAGCTTGTAGAAGCGGCGCGCGCTCGGCACGGGCAATTGCAGCACACCCATCTGCAGCGGCACGAGCTTCACGGGCCATTCCGGCTGGTGCGGGCAAAGCATCGACAGCGGCGAGAAGCAACCGTGATCGAGCGGCTTGTTCTGAAAGAACGACATGTCGAATTCGTCGGTCATCAGCGACTTGCCGACGTGTGCGGCGAACTCGGGGTGGCCCTGAATGGAAGGAAGATCGCGCGGTCCGCCGCCCTCGTCCGCGACGCTCCATTCCTGTCCCACGCCGAGCGCGAACGCGGAGTAATGGTCGAAAAAGAACGACGTGATGTGATCGTTGTAGATCAGCAGCAGCACATCCGGACGCTTTTGCGCGAGCCAGTCGGCGAGTGGCGCGAAGTTCTCGAAGATGGGCGCCCACACAGGATCGTCCCGCTTGTTCTTGTCGAAGGCAAACCCGATGGTGGGCGTGTGTGAGGCCGCAATGCCTCCGATGATCCGTGCCATGCCAAAACTCCTTGATGGTGCTGGTACTTTCCTGCGGGCCCGACGCGTGTGCGTCCGTCCGTCTATCGTTTCTGCCGATCGAGCATGCGCTTGACGACCAGCGCGAGCGGAACCGTGAACACAAAGTGCGACATGAAGCCGCCAACGATCACATTGGGATCGAAGTAATTCGGGTGATTGCTCGAAGCAATCGAGATCAGCACGTGCATCACGATCCACGCGAAGATCGCGTAGAACAGCGCGACGAACGTGGCTTCATAACCGCGGCGGCGGAAATACGGCCAGATCAGAGCAAAGAGCACACCCCAACCCAGCGCGAAGAAAAAGTGGATGGCAGTGCCGAGGAAATACGCCCAGATGCCGAGCGCATCCTGAACGCCCTTGCCGAACACCAGCCCCGTCGCGTTGCGCGGAATGCCCGCAAGCGGCATCAGATGTTGTGCGCCTACCCACACCAGCGCTTCGTAAATCCAGATCAACACCGCCCCCGTCAGACCGCCCGCCAGCCCCGCGCGAATCGTCGTCTTGAGGTCGCGGCAATCCGTTGCGAGGTTGCCCAGATGCCGGTTGGAATCGTTACCGCGGGTGGCCAGATGACTGTCCATGTCTCCTCCTTCGTAGTCACATCGAACGAACTTGATCGACGGTCGCCGCGCCTGTTTCGATCCTGTGGCGCCATGCTTTTTTCGTCACCGTCGACGTTGCTTATGGGACACGAAGTACAAACCGAAGCCGCTGCAACCGAAACTCAGGGTAAACCCTTAGTGATGCGCTTAACGGCACGTGGCGACAACGGTCTGCGGCCTGGAAACAAAGGTATGAAGAAAGCGCCGATGGCCGCGGGGAGTGCCTTCCACGGTATCCCGTCCCGCTGCCATGTACGTTGCCGCGCATCCGCTCGCCGCGCGGGCTCATAAACAAAACAGATGGCTTGATAGCGACTCTGGGTGGGACCGGAGAAAATCGAAATCGATCCGCGTTCGAGCGGCTTGCAGCGAAACCCGCAGGCGGCGTGTGTCACGTCGGCCCGTGTCGAAGCAGCGCTGGCAAAGGGAAGTCATGGCGGGCATCGCGTTGCCCGATTCGATGTCGATCCTCGAATCAGCGGAAGAACGCGACGAGCTGAAGGACGGTTCCCGCTCCCGCGATAACGGTGAACACGGCTGCCAGCAGCACGCCGGTTGTTTGCTCGATCTGCCCGGCGGTCGGCGGCAGCGGGTCGCGCGGAACGTGCCGGGCCTTCGCGCCGTGGCGGGATGCGCTGCTGTGAGTGGACGACCACGGCTCTTCTTCGGCGCTGATCCGGAGAACTCTAGCTGTCTCGCGACGCATCTCTGAGTGCGTCGCCTGCTTCAAATCGACAGACAAACCTTGCCGAAATGCTTGCCTGCTGCCTGATGGCGGAAGGCATCGGCAATCTCGTCGAGCGGATATGTGCGGTCGATCACGGGCTTGAGTCCGTTTGCGTCGATCGCGCGGATCATGTCGATCTGATGCCTGCGGCTGCCGACGATCAATCCCTGCAGCTTCTGCTGACGACGCATCAGATCGATCGTCGGCACCTGCCCGACGATGCCCGTCAACACGCCGATCAGTGCGATGTGGCCGCCGATCCGGCACGCGCGTATCGACTGGCCCAGCGTGTCCGGGCCGCCCACTTCGACGACGTTGTCCACACCGCGGCCATTCGTGAATTCGAGCACCTTCGCGGCCCAGTCGGTTTCGCGCCTGTAGTTGATCAGATGATCGGCGCCGAGCGCGCGGGCCTTTTCCAGTTTTTCATCGGATGACGAGGTCGCGATCACCGTCGCGCCCATCTGCCTCGCGAACTGCAGCGCGAAGATCGACACGCCGCCCGTGCCCTGAACGAGCACGCTGTCGCCCGCCTTCAACGAATAGTCGACGGCCAGCGCGCGCCACGCAGTCAACGCTGCCGTGGTCAACGTCGCCGCTTCCGCATGGCTGTAGCCGCGCGGCGCGTGCGTGAACCATTGCACGGGACGCACGACGAATTCGCGCGCGTAGCCATCGACGCCATCGCCCGGGGTGGTCGAAAAATCGTCGACTGTCGGGCCGCCATCGAGCCAGTATGGAAAGAACGTCGAGACGACAGAATCGCCGACAGCGAATTCGGTGACGCCGTCGCCGACTGCTTCGACGACGCCTGCGCCATCCGACATCGGAATGCGCCCGTCATCCGCGGGCAGGCGGCCCGTGACGACGCCGAGGTCATGGAAATTGAGCGAACTCGCGTGAATGCGCACGCGGATTTCTCCCGGTGCCGGCGCGCCCGGATCGGCGAGTTCCACGCGTTCAAGATGATCCAGTCCGCCTGGGCGGCGCAATGTAATGGCCTTCATCGAAGCAACTCCTGATGGTCGAGTGATGCACGCACGAACTGCGAGTTCGCATCGGCATGGAAATGGCGATCGCGCCCGCGACGCGGTCCGCCAGGTCGCGGAACGCCCGCGACCACGGCACGATTGTCCCGTCGTACCTCGATAGCCGCAAGAAGGTACAATTAAAGCCGGTACTATCAATTATGTAGGTATAAACGCCATGCGCCCCAAACGTCTGGACAGCAAGAGCGGCTGCGCTGTCGAGGTCACACTGTCCGTCATCGGCGGCTTATGGAAGCCTGTGATCCTGTTTCATCTGCTGCACGAGAAGAAGCGCTTTATGGAACTGACGCGGCTGATGCCGAATACGACGCAGCGCATGCTGACGCTGCAACTGCGTGAACTGGAAGCGGATGGGATTGTGATGCGCCACGTCTATCCGCAAGTGCCGCCGAAGGTCGAATACGAACTGACGCCGTTCGGCGAAACGCTGGCACCCGTGCTGATCAGTCTGCGGGAATGGGGCGAGTCTTACCGAATGCGCCGGGAAAAGGGAGTCGGGGAGGAAAAGAAGAAGGCGGAGCCAAAGACGGTGCGCAAGCGCCGGCGCCGCACGGATGCGGCCGAACAAGCCGTTTGAGTTCGGGCAAACGGCTGCTGGGTCGGCATGGACGCTATTGCGCGAGGCGCCTCGCGTCCGTCACGATCCGCAAGTTTCCCGAACTTGTCTCTGCCTGCCAGGGTTGTCGTCGATGCTGAAGTTTCACTGCATTCTTCTTCGCGATGCCGAAAACCATCCGGTCAGGTCACGGGCGCCGGATTGAAGAGAACGAGCGCGTTGTGCAGTTTGAGCGCTTCGGCACAGGTCTTCTTGCGTCCGCTCGCGACTTCGAGCATCAGGTGGAAGAGTTCCCAGCCCACGTCCTCGATCGTTGCCTCGCCGGTTGCGATCGTGCCCGCGTTCACGTCGATCAGGTCGTACCAGCGGCGCGCCAGGTCCGAGCGCGTCGCAAGCTTGATGACGGGCACTTCCGCGAGGCCATACGGCGTGCCGCGGCCCGTCGTGAACACATGGAGGTTGATCCCGGCCGCCACCTGCAGCGTGCCGCAGATGAAGTCGCTCGCAGGCGTTGCCGCGTAGATCAAGCCCTTTTGCGTGGCTTTCTCGCCGGGCGACAGCACGCCGGAGATCGGCGAATTGCCCGACTTGATGATCGAGCCCATCGCCTTTTCGACGATATTCGACAAGCCGCCTTTCTTGTTGCCAGGCGTCGTGTTGGCGCTGCGATCCGCACCGCCACGCTTGAGGTAGCTGTCGTACCACTCCATTTCGCGGATGATGGCCGCCGCGACCTGGGCATTGGCCGCGCGCGCCGTGAGCTGGCCGACGCCGTCGCGCACTTCCGTCACTTCGGAAAACAACACTGTCGCACCCGCGCGCACCAGCAGGTCCGTCGCGAAGCCCACGGCAGGATTCGCCGTGAGCCCGGAGAAAGCGTCGCTGCCTCCGCATTGAACGCCGACCACGAGATCGGATGCCGGACAGGTCTCGCGACGCCGCGCGTCGAGCCGCTTCAGATGTCCTTCGGCCATCTTCATGATCGATTCGATCATCGCCTGAAAGCCGACGTGCGAGTCGTCCTGCAAGGTCACGACTTCGCCGTTCGCCGTCTTCGCCGAAAGATCGCCGATGTCGGCCACGTCTTCGGTGTTCGTCGCCGTCGCAATGGGGATCGTGCCCGGCGGCATCAGGCGCTCGGGCTGCAGCTTCTCGCAGCCGAGGCTCACCATCATCACTTCACCGCCGAAGTTCGGATTCAGGCTGATGTTGCGCACCGTGCGAATGGGCACCATCGCATCCGGCGCGTCGATCGCGACGCCGCATCCATACGTGTGCCCGAGGCTCACGACGTCGTCGACATTCGGGTAGTTGGGCAGCAACTCGGACTTGATGCGCGTCACCGCGTGCTGAACCACGTCGGCCACGCACTGCACGGTGGTCGTGATCGCGAGGATGTTGCGCGTGCCGACCGAGCCGTCCGCATTGCGGTAACCCTCGAAGGTATAGCCCTCGAGCGGCGCCATGCCAGGCGCCTTGATCGTCGCGATGGGCAGGTCGTCGAGCGCCGGCGGCGTCGGCATGCGGATCACGTGCTCGTTCACCCAGCTGCCTTTGGGCAGCGCCTTCAGCGCATAACCGATGACCACGTTGTAGCGCACGACGGCGTCGCCTTCGGCCAGATCCTCGAGCGCAACCTTATGCCCTTGTGGCACCCGCTCGCACAAGGTCAGGCCGTCGGGGAAGACGGCGCCCCTGTCCAGACCGCCGTCGTTGACGACGATCGCTACGTTGTCTTCGGGGTGCACGCGAATGTAAAGCGGAGACTGTTTCATCGCCTTCTACTCAATCGGCTTGAAGCCTGCTGGTTCGTCAAACAACTTAGGCGTCATCGTACAACATTTGACGCGCTATCGGCTACGTGTAAACCCTTTAATTCGCGGAAAACGGTTGTTGTTGCTCGTTCTCGCGGCGCGGCGCCTGTACGGTCATCTCACTTAACATGTCAAACAACATTCGTCACGCCGCAAGAACTGAGGCAGGCCTGCGATTCTTCGCGACTTCGCGACACGATCTGCCCTGATGCTGCACGCCCACCGCTGAGGCGTTTCTCGACCCTCTCGATCAGCAGCGCCTTGCGCAGGCAAGCCCGCGACCGACACGCGCCCGCCAGCGAAGCGCACGGCCCGCAAACAACGGGCACAGGCTCCCTCCGCTGTCATCAGGGTAAACATCCATCCGCGCAGGTTGTTCTTTTAAATGGTTGGTGTACGGAGTATATTCGCCATCAAGTTGACCCATACGAACTGGAGGAAGACATCATGCAATTTCATCTCAACGGTTTCCGCGTCGGCGATCCGACAATCGAGCCGGCACGCGACGGCGCAGTTCGCGCAGCGATGCCCGACACGGTGGACGTGCTCATCATCGGAAGCGGACCCGCGGGGCTCGTGCTCGCAGCACAGCTGTCGCAGTTTCCGTCGATCGCGACGCGTATCGTCGAGCGTCGCGCCGGACCATTGCTGATGGGCCAGGCGGATGGTGTCGCCTGCCGGACGGTCGAAATGTTCAATGCATTCGGTCTAGCCGATCGCCTGTTGCGCGAAGCCTATTGGGTCAATGAAACGGTGTTCTGGAGACCCGACGCGAACAATCGCGACACAATCAAGCGCACGGGTCGTGTTCAGGACACCGAAACAGGCATGTCGGAGTTTCCGCATGTCATCGTCAATCAGGCTCGCGTGCAGGACTATCTGCTGGACGTGATGCGCCATTCCGCGCAACGCCTCGAGCCCGACTACGATCTCGAAGTCGTCGACGTGCAGCGCGACGAAGCGGGCGACCATCCCGTGCGCGTCACGTTGCGCCGCACGGATGCCGCACGGCTCGATGAACAGGTTGTCGTGCGTGCGCGCTATGTAGTGGGTTGCGACGGCGCCCGCAGCCGCGTGCGTACGTCCATCGGGCAAACGCTGCGGGGCGACGCCGCCAATCATGCATGGGGTGTGATGGACGCGCTGGCCGTCACGGACTTTCCGGACATCAGGCTCAAAGCAGCCATTCAGTCGGCAAGCAAGGGGAACCTGCTGATCATTCCGCGCGAAGGCGGCTATCTGGTGCGTTTTTACGTCGATCTCGGCGAAGTCACGCCGGACAATCGGGACGAGATCAAACAGGCCACTGTCGAGCGCATCATTCGGACGGCCCAAGACATCCTGCCTCCCTATTCGCTCGATGTAAAAGAAGTCGCGTGGTTCTCGGTGTACGAAGTCGGGCAGCGTCTGACCGACCGCTTCGACGATGCCGTCGCGGCAGACGGCACTTTGCGCGAGCCTCGCGTGTTTATCGCGGGCGATGCGTGTCACACCCATAGCGCGAAGGCGGGCCAGGGCATGAACGTGTCGATGCAGGACGGCTTCAACCTTGGCTGGAAGCTCGCCGCTGTGCTGCAAGGACGCAGCGGCATCGATCTGCTGCGCACGTATTCCGACGAGCGCCAGCCCATCGCGCAAGAACTGATCGAATTCGACAAGGAATGGTCCGCGATGATGGCCGCTCCGCCGAAGGATCCCACGCATCCCGAAGCCGGCGGCGTCGATCCCGCCGAACTCCAGGCGTATTTCGTGCGTGCGGGACGCTATACGGCGGGCGTCGCGACGCGTTACCGGCCGGCCATGCTGACAGGCGAAGCGACGCATCAGGCGTTGGCCAGCGGTTTTCCGATCGGCACGCGCTTTCACTCGTCGCCGGTCGTGCGCCTCGCGGATGCGAAGCCCGTTCACCTCGGACACGCAGCCCGTGCGGACGGTTGCTGGCGTCTGTATGCTTTCGCAGACGCGAACCGGACGCTGCTCGATGCGCTATGCGAGCATCTCGCGACATCGCCCGATTCGATCATGCGGCTCGTGACGCCGACCGATGCCGATATCGACAGCGTTCTCGATCTGCGTGCGGTGCTGCAGCAGCCTCATCGCGAGGTCCCGCTGGCAGACCTGCCCGCTCTCCTCCTCCCGCGCAAAGGGCGCCACGGTCTCATCGACTACGAGAAAGCATTTACGAGCGATGCGGCGACTGATATCTTCGATGAGCGCGGCATCGATCGCGAACGGGGTGCGCTGGTGGTGGTCCGTCCGGATCAATATGTCGCCCATGTTCTTCCACTGAATGCATACGCTGAACTGAACGCCTTCTTCCGGCCGATATTCCGCCTGCACTAACTACTTCGACATTGCGAAATTGCCGAACAAACACGACACTCCCGAAGCGCTGTCGAAATTTACGGGCAGCCTCGTGCGTCGCGCCCAGCAGCGCCACGTTGCCGTATGGCTCAGCGAAGTGTCTGCCGAGATCACCAGCGTGCAATACGCAGCGCTCGAAATCTTGCAGAAGACGCCCGGCATCAATCAGCGTCAACTCGGCGACGAACTCGACGTAGACCGTTCCACCATCGCCGATCTCACTGCGCGCCTGGTTCGGAATGGTCTGGTCGAGCGCTCCGACGATCCCGGCGACAAGCGCAGTTATGTGCTGTTCCTCACCGCCGCGGGCAAGAAGCAGCTTGCGGCGTTACGGCCGCGTGTCGAGGAAGTGGAGCGCATTCTCACAGCCAGGCTGACGCCGCGACAGTCCGCGGAGTTGAAGCGGCTGCTGTCTGCGTTGCTGGCGTAGTTATAGAGCCGACCGGTCGCGGCGCGCCTATGGCGCGATTCCGCTGTGGCCGCACGCTGGCAGCCGTGCTCGCCGAATGAACGGCGCACGACGTTCGCGCGTATCGGCGGCAGACCGAGCGGTTCTGGCCGCTGGCATGGCACGCCTCCGTGCTACGATGTTCTGCGCTCACCGCGCCGAGGAGACGAACATGCCAGCCCATGACCTGAGCGAGTTTTCGTGGGACGAACAGGAAGACGTGAAGGCCGTCCTTGCAAACCGGGGACTCGAACCCGGCGACTTCAGCATCACGGACAACCATGATTTCCCGCAGGCTGGCGCGAACGGAACGGTTCGGCAGATCTGCGTCACCCGTCTATCCAACGGCAAGCAGGCGATCTACGACACCGATCACTTCGCCCCGTGGCTCACGGATTTCGACGAGGCGCTGGCGGCGGGCTATTTCGACGACTGACGCAGCCCGCGCGGCGCCCGTCAGGCCACGCCGACCAGCCGGAAACGGCCGGCCGCCGCCTTCAGCAGATCGGTCTGCTCCTTCAGCGATGCAGCCGCCGCAGCCGCCTGCTCGACGAGCGCGGCATTCTGCTGTGACATCTCGTCCATCTGCGAGACCGCGCGATTGACTTCTTCGATGCCGTCGCTCTGTTCGGCGGATGCCGTCGCGATCTCGTTCATGATCGACGACACGCGGCTGACGGCCGCGCGCACTTCGCCGATGGTCTGCCCTGCCCGTCCGACGAGACGCGAGCCGTCGTCGACGCGTGCCGCCGATGCATCGATCAAGGCCTTGATCTCTTTTGCCGCGCTCGCCGAGCGCTGCGCGAGCGTACGCACCTCGCCTGCGACGACGGCGAAACCACGGCCCTCTTCGCCGGCGCGCGCTGCCTCGACAGCTGCATTGAGCGCAAGAATATTCGTCTGGAAAGCAATGCCCTCGATGACGCCGATGATCTCGTTCATCCGTTTGGCGCCGTCGTGAATGTCCTTCATCGCGACGATCACCTGATTGACGACGTCGGCGCCCGCGCCTGCCGTGACGTTCGTTTCTTCGGCAAGCGCGCGCGCTGCGCGTGCGTGCTCGGCGTTCTGCGACACTGCGCTAGTCAGCTGTTCCATGCTGGCCGCAGTCTCCTCGACCGATGCCGCCTGCGCCTCCGTGCGCGCCGACAGGTCGGCATTACCGGCCGAAATCTGCTGCGTCGCGGCCGCAATCGAATCGCTGCCGCGCGCGATCTGCTCGATCATCGCGGCGACGCCTCGCTGCATCTGCCCGACGCTGTTCACGAGACGCCCCATTTCGTCGTCCGTTTCGAAGCGCAATTGTTGCGACATGTCGCCCTGTGCGATCCGCTCCACATGCTGCACGGTCATCTCGATCGGACGCGCGATCGCACGAAGCAGCGACAAGCCGCACGTGACGCAAGCCAGCAATCCAACCGCGATCGCGACGAGCGTCACCGTGAACAGCAGGTCATAACGGTCCTGCGCGCTCTTGTAGCGTTCGGCGCCCTGCGCGGTGCGAAACTTGTCCAGCGCCGCCGTCTTCTGGGTGAGCGACGCCGCGAGCGGCGGCATGTCCACCATCGCGAGATGGTCGGCGCTTGGGTGATCGCCGCGGCGCATCGCATCCACCATCGGCTCGAGCGCACCATGCAGCATCGCCGCGCGCGCGTCGGCGACGGCTTTCGACAGTTCCGCCTCGGCATCGGAGGCAGGCAATGCGCGATATTCCTTCCACGCCGCGTCGGACACCGCGAGATAGTTGAGCGCCTTGTCGATCAATGCGCCTGTGTCGGGTGCTTCAGGATGCAGCAGCACACGGTCGAGCGTGGTGCGCACGACTGTCAGGTTGAGGTTCGACTTGCCCAATGAGGTTGCCGCCGCCACGTCGCTCATGTAGGCCTGGGCAACCGCACTGTTCGAGCCGTGCATGCCAGCGATGCCCAACACGCCGCTCACCATCAAAAGCAGGCCGAGCAGCGTCAAGGTGGCGAGTAGACGGAACTTGATGGTGAGTTTCATGCGGAATTCATCGATACAAATGGACCAGTCTTCAATATCGGCACTGATCTGCAGAAACTTCACTTTTCCTTCAATCCGCACCTGAATATTGCTACTGGTACCGGGAGCGGCAGCCCGCGGTCTGGCTCAGTGCACGTTCGAACGCACGGCCGCTTCTCTTGCAGATGCAGAAGCGGCTGCCATTTCCGTTGCAGGCTGGGCGAGAGGCTCGCGACCCTCGTGGTCCGGCGTGCGCTCGCGATTCAGCACGGCGCGTGCCCTCGTCATGTCGAGCTGACCTTCCCAACGTGCGACGACGACCGTCGCGACGCCATTGCCGATCAGGTTGGTGACGGCGCGCGCCTCGTTGAGAAAGCGGTCGACGCCGAGCAGCAGCACGAGACCTTCAACGGGAATCTTGTGCATCGAAGCGAGCGTTGCAGCCAGTGCGACGAAGCCCGCGCCCGCGACGCCCGCCGAGCCCTTGGAGGTCAGCAGCAGCACGCCGAGCACGAGCAACTGGTCCCAGATCGACAGATGCACGTTCATCGCCTGCGCGATGAACAAGGCCGCCATCGTCAGATAGATAGCCGTGCCGTCGGCATTGAACGTATAGCCCGTCGGCAGCACCATGCCCACCACGGGACGCGAGCAGCCCATCTTTTCCATCTTGATCAGCATGTGCGGCAACACCGCTTCCGTCGACGCCGTGCCGAGCGTGATGAGAATTTCGTCGCGGATATAGCGGAGATACTTCCACAGCGACAACCCGCACATCCGCATGACCAGACCAAGTACGACGACCACGAAAAAGATCGACGTCAGATACAGGCACAGCATCAATTCGCCGAACGACGCAAGCGTGCCGATGCCGTACCTGCCGATCGTGAACGCCATGCCGCCGAATGCACCGATAGGCGCGACATACATCACGATGCGCACCACGCCGAACATGCCTTGCAGGAACATGTCGAGCATGTCCACAAACGGCGCGGTGCGCGGACCCAACCTGGCGAGCGAGATCGCGAGCAGCACGGAGAAGAAAATGATGGGCAGCATCTCGCCATTGGCGAACGCCCCGACGACGCTGTTCGGCACGATGCTCATGAAGAAGTCGAGCATGCCATGCTGTTGAGCCGCGTGCGTATAGGTGGTGATGGCCGCGCTGTCGATATGCGCGGGGTCGATGTTCATGCCGCTGCCGGGTTTGATCATATTCACCACGACCATGCCGGCCACGAGCGCAATCGTGGACGCGATCTCGAAGTACAGCACAGCCTTGACGCCGACTCGGCCCGCCTCGTGCAGGTCGTTCATACGCGCAATGCCGACGACGACCGACGCGAAGATGATCGGCGCCAGCAGCATGCGGATCAGCTTGATGAACAGATCGCCCAGTGGCTTGAGCTGCGAACCGATGTCCGGGTAGCAGTGCCCGACCACGATACCCGCAACGATTCCGATCAGCACCTGCACATACAGCTTCGAAAGTGTCTTTCTGAACCTGGATACCAGCATGTCTGTCTCCTGCATGGCGTCGTCTGACACACCCGCGCAAGCACCCGCCGCGGAACATGCCGATGCGACGGGTACGGGCCGGATTTCGCCTGCGTTGCTTGTCATTTTGTGAAGGCGGGCGCCGGCGAATCACGCCCGCGCCCTGCTGCGAGCGGCCGTTATGCCGACAGCTTGTGCATTTCGACGATCAGATCGGACTTGCCTTCGAAGCCGATGCCTGGCAGGTCCGGCATGGTGATGTAGCCGTTATCGACGCGCACGCCATCCGGGAAGCCGCCATACGGTTGAAACAGGTCAGGATAGGACTCGTTGCCGCCCAGCCCCAGGCCCGCCGCGATGTTCAGCGACATCTGATGGCCGCCGTGCGGAATGCAACGGCTCGCCGACCAGCCATGTTGATGCAACATGTCGAGCGTGCGCAGATATTCGACAAGACCATAGCTCAACGCGCAATCGAACTGCAGCCAGTCGCGGTCGGGACGCATGCCGCCGTAGCGGATCAGGTTGCGGGCGTCCTGCATCGAGAAAAGATCTTCGCCCGTTGCCATCGGCTTGTCATAGTAGTTGCGCAGCGCTGCCTGCAATTCGAAGTCGAGCGGGTCGCCCGGCTCTTCGTACCAGAACAGGTCGTATTGCGACAGCGCCTTTGCATACTGGATCGCGGTGTCGAGGTCGAAACGGCCGTTGGCGTCAACGGCGAGTTTCTGGCCGTCCTGCAGCACACTCAGAATGGAGTCGATGCGCCGCAGGTCTTCATCGAGCGATGCGCCTCCAATCTTCTTCTTCACGACGGTATAGCCCCGGTCGATGTAGCTGCGCATCTCGTCCTTGAGCTTCCCGTGATCCTGGCCCGGGTAGTAGTAACCGCCCGCCGCATAGACGAAAATCTTGCGGTTCGGCCGGCCGTTGCCATAACGGTCCGCCAGCAGCTGGAAAAGCGGCTTGCCTTCGATCTTCGCCACCGCGTCCCAGATAGCCATGTCGATCGTGCCGATCGCGACGGAGCGCTCGCCGTGACCGCCGGGCTTTTCGTTCGTGAACATGGTCGCCCAGATCTTGTGCGGGTCGAGGTTGTCCGCTGCATCGTTGACGAGCGAAGCAGGGTCGGCTTCGAGCAATCGCGGAATGAACCGCTCACGCATCAGCTTGCCCTGGCCATAGCGGCCATTCGAATTGAAGCCGTATCCGACCACCGGCTTGCCGTCGCGGATCACGTCGGTGATGACGGCAACGAGGCTCAGCGTCATTTTGCTGAAGTCGATATAGGCGTTGCGGATCGGCGAGCTGATCGGAACGGTTTTTTCGCGGATTTCAACGATTCTCACGGCACTGTCTCCTGACTTTTCAACAGTTGTTGCGCCACCTCGGCTGCAATGTTGGGCGTAGCTTAGCGTCGAAAGAGCCTGCTACACTTCACCAGGATTCATTTCACCCTTCACTAAAAGTGAGTACTGACAGCGCCTCCGACTTCGAGTTTTTCATTCTGCTTGCGAAGCTCAAGAGCATGTCGGGTGCTGCGCGCGCGCTCGACCTCACGCCGCCCGCCGCGACGAAGCGGCTGGGCATCATCGAGCGGCGGCTCGGTGCGCGTCTCGTCAACCGCACCACGCGAAGCGTCAGTCTCACGCCCGAGGGGGAAACGTATCTGCGCTACGCGACCCAGATAGTCGGGCAGGTTCGTGAAATGGAAGAGGCGATTTCTGGCGCTGGACGCGACCCGCAGGGTTTGTTGCGCATCAACGCGACGCTCGGGTTTGGCAGAACCACCATTGCGCCGCTCGTCTCGGACTTCGCAAAGCGTTTTCCGAACGTGGAGGTTCAGTTCGAAGTGACGGACCGACCCGTCGATTTGATCGAAGGCGCGTTCGACATGGCTATCCGCTTCGGCGAACTGCCCGACAGCCGCCTCAGCGCGCGGCGCATCATGAGCAATCGCCGCTTTCTGTGCGCGTCGCCGAAGTATCTCGAAAGGTTCGGAACGCCCGAGCGCGTGGACGATTTGCAGCAGCATCGCTGCATCATTCACCGGCAGAACGACGACGCTTACGGCGTGTGGCGCTACATCGTGAACGATCACATCGAGGCAATCAAGGTGAAGGGCGCGCTGTCCAGCAACGACGGCGACATTGTGCTTCGCTGGGCGCTCGACGGCCACGGCATCCTGATCCGCTCCGAATGGGACCTGGCGAAGTACGTGCAGAGCGGACGGCTCAAGCTGGTGCTGCCTAATACGGTCCTGCCGTCAGCCGACCTGTTCGTCTACTACCCGAGGCAGCGCAATCAGACGGCGCGTGCGCGTGCGTTCATCGATTTCCTCGTCGATCGTTTTCAGGCGCCCTTCACGCCAGTCGATACGGCTATCGACGTGCGCGAGCGCAAGAAGCGTGTTTCGCGCAAGTGAAGACAGCACGTTTAGCGCGCCGGCGCGCGCCACTTCAACAGAACTTCGACGTCCGTCTCCGTCGCGATAGTGAAGCCGTGTTTGATGAACAGGCGCACGGCAGGATTTCCGCGCTCGAGTATCGCTGAGACGCTGACTTTTGCCAGTTGCGCTTCGTCCTGCACGGCGATCAGCAACAGACTGCCGTAGCCCTTGCCCCTGTGGTCGAGATCGATATGAAGCGCCGTGATCCGCCATTCCGTAGGGCGCCGGTCGATATTCAGAACGCCAATGGGCACGCCGTCGGCGAATGCAAGCATGGCGTTCGCCAGTTGCGTGTCGTGCTGACCGAACTGCACGACGTCGCCGAGCAGTTCGTAGCCTTGCGCGCGCAATGCCGTCGACGGCTTCAGTATCCTCAGAAGGATCGCCTCGTCGCCAGGGCCGCACGGACGCAGCTTCAGGTTGACGAAATCGGTGGACTCCATAAGCGCTCGTGTCGACGGCAGTCGTTCGTGAATGCCGCGCGGGAACACCGCGCGATAGGCAATGCAGGCGGGTGCAATGAAGCGCCATGCTCACGCATGCACACTGCATGGTAACTTCTGCGGCGACTCGCTAGCGTGTACGGAAGCGATCGGTTTCGCACGGCTGCATGCGTTCGTCGTGATGGAAAAGAAGGCGGAAAGCAGCGTGATCACGTCGTACGTGCTCGCGCCCATCGACGGCAAGCCCGTTGCAAACTTCGAACCCGGACAGTACCGCATGGATTTCACAAATCGCGCATCCATTACGAGGTGTTCGGCCCGGATCTGTTCGCGGAACGAGCACCGTGCGATCGGCACACGGCCCGCACGCTGCGGCGGGATGCACCAGGACGCACATCCGGCTCGCGAAAGAGCGCGGACACGTCGAGATCCTCCATGCCCTCCAGTTCGCCGCGCCGCGTATCGAAAGCCTGCCGGATCTGCGAACCCAGAACGATCCACGCGGCCAGTGAAATGGCGGTCAGGCTGCCGAGCGCCATGAACGCGACGGGGAAACCGAAGCGGTTCGCAATCCAGCCGCCCAGCATCGGACTCAGACACGCGCCGGCAGCTTCCACGCCCTGCACCGCGCCCTGGCCGAGATTCACGCGCCCCGTGCCATGCAGCAGATGCATCACGAGCGCGGGGATCGCGACGCCCTGGAGCCCGGAGCCGAGGCCGTCGAAGATCTGCACGGGCAAGATGCCCCACGGCGTATCGAGCAGCGCCGCGGTGAAGCCGCGCAGGGGCAGCGTGATCAAGGTCGCGAGAATGACCCACCAGAAGCCCCAGCGGCGGATCGCCCGGCTGGCATAGACGGCGGCGATCAGCATCACGACCTGCGAAATCACGATGTTGGCAGCCGCGATCTGGCTTGCATCCCGGTGATGCGTCGCGGCGACAGCGAGACTATAAAGCGGCAGCATCGCGGAATTGCCGAGACTGAACGCCGCCAGAGCCAGCGAGAGCACCAGCAGCGGGCGGCTGTGCAACAGTATGCGCATGCTGTCGACGGGCACCGGCGACGGCTCTTTCTCGTCGCGATGTGCAAGGCCGCGCGCAAAGTGCCGATGCACGGCACCGGGAGGAATCAGCAGCACGGAACCGATGCATGCGAGGCCGAACGCCGCGCCGAGCGCAAACACGTACGGAATCCCGAGCCACCAGCCGAGCACGCCCGACAGGACGGCCGCGACGATATTCCCAGCATGGTTGGCGACCTGGTTGCGGCCGTATTGCCGATCGAAGTTCCTCTTGCCGATCATGCCGAGGGTGAGGCCGATCATGGCGGGACCCATCGTGGTTCCTGCGATCGCCGTGGCTGTCAGCGCCAGCGTGATGGGCCAGAAGTGCTGCGACACCCAGATTACCCACGCGGCGGCAATCGTCAGCGCGCCAGCGCCCACCACGATCGCGCGGCGATGAGACGTCGCATCGACGAGCGCGCCGGCGGGCAGCGTCGCCAGCATGCCGACGATCGCGCCGAGCGTCATCACCGTGCCGATCGTATCGGGCGTCCATCCGCGCGCCTGCAGGAAGATGCCGAGAAACGGGCCGGCGCCCGCCTGCACGTCGGCAGCGAAGAAGCTCACGGCAAGCAGCGGGATCGTCGGCTTCACCATTCTTCCCTACCCGTCTGCATAGCGGCTCCCGAAGTTCCCATCGACGCTCCCATGAGCAATGCGTGCGCCAGGGCACACGGACGAACGCCTACCCGCCATCCGATGGGTGGCCGAGGCGACGCCGATGCGCTTCTTCTCGCGCTTTGCTTCATACATCGCCGCGTCTGTGACGGCCACGCGCCTGTCGACCGTGTCCGCATCGTCCGTCACCGACGCGACGCGGGTTGGCGCCGACATGGACCGTCACGCCGGCTGCTCGCACTCACGAAGTGAACGGATAACCCCAGCTGTGCATCGCGCGGCGGGTCGCCTAGAATGGAAACGCAGCCACGTCACACTGGAGGATGCCGTGAATGAAACCTTGCTCGCCTACCTGCTTGGGCCGGCCGTGATGGTGGTGCTCGCGGCGCTGTTGTGGATGGCCAGCCGCCATGAAAGGCAGAGCAACCAGAGACGTGCGGACCGTTGGCTCGATACGCATTACGTCGACCTGATGCATCATCGGCACTGAGCCCGCCTCAGTTTTATCGACACAGTCCCTACACGCAGCGCCGCCAGTCGCTGCATCACAAGCGCCACCGCGCGTGTCGTCGAAAAGCGCGCGACCCTCGACGCGCCGCCCGATCTCGAGGCGGCACATCGCTTGCAGATCTCACCCAAGCCGGCATGAACGCGCATTCGCACGGCGCGGTTCGCGGCTTGCTATGCATCAGGTTCACACACCGATCAAGGGAGATCATGCATGAGGCTCAATCACGTGTTCATGAGCGCGCTCGTCGTCGCGGGCACCGCCGCCATTACACCGCTCGCTGCCCAGACGGAAGCTGCGTCGACGACATCAGCCAATCCGTTGGCGCAAGCCGACAAGGACTTTGTGCAAGCGGCGTCGATGTCGTCGTCGACGGAGATCGACGCATCGAAGCTCGCCACCGCGAACTCTGAAGACAAGGACGTGAAATCATTCGCGCATCACATGATGCTCGATCACACCAAGCTGACGGTGCAATTGAAAATGGCCGCGCCGCATGGCGTGACCGTTCCGAAGGACAATTCGGACACCGCGGCGCTCGGTTCGCTGAAGGGGCTGAAGGGCAAGGCGTTCGACCAGGCCTATATTTCGAAGGTCGGTGTGGAAGGCCATAAGCAGGCGATTGCCGCGTTTGAAAAGGAGATCGCCGACGGCCAGGACGCGAAATTGAAGAAGGCGGCGCAGGACGCGTTGCCGACCATCCAGAAGCACTATCAGATGGCGCAAGACCTCGCCGCGAAGAAGGGTCTCGCGCAGTAGCGCATCCGCTTCCGGCATACGAGGCCCGCGTGGACAGCTATCGCGTTCGCGACCCGGACGAATCGCGGCCATGCCGTCCGTGGCCCGCGTCCATTCAGCCGGTCGGAGGCAGCAAAAAAGCGACCGGCACAGGGAACAGTGCCGGTCGCACGGGCGCCAGAGATGGCCCTCCGGCTATCCGTTGCCCGCAGCAACGGAATGACGTGCAGCGACGCGGCTCAACGCGTCGCTGCGGTTACTCTTCGAGGCTCGGCCCCGCCTCGCTTTCGGGCCCCAGCACATGAAGCAGCGCGTGGGTGATCCACCTCTGCTCCTTGAGACTCGACAGGATCCGGTCGGCCTGCGCCCTGCTCAGCGGCGCGAAACTGATCGTGATGCGCTCGAACTCATCGCGCCGCACGCACGTCGTCGACGTACCCTGCACGCACGCGCCCGCATCCGTGAGCACTCGCCAAAGCGCGATCACGTGCAGATTGCCGCACGCCGCCTGAACCGTGATGCCGCCCACACGCCCAGTCAACTGCCGATTGCGCGTCATGTCTGATCGTCCGGAACAATGCCGCCGTGAAGACGTAGAGCGGTCCGCCTTCCGTGAGCATGGTGCCAACTTCCACGAGATGCGTGACGCTCGCTCCTGTTGACAGACTAGTGTCTGCCAGCAAGATTGTTAAGCACTTCGATATGTCCGTAAATGATGGCTATCGTACGCCCGACGATGTCGTACACCGACACCGTCCTTGCGCTTCCCGCTCCAGCGGGAACATAGCTTGCCCTTGGTTTACTGCATTAACCACGGAGCACGCCATGAGCATCACGACGATCCGCACATCGGATACCGAACTCCAGGTCGAGCAGACCTGCTACACGTTTGCAAAGAAGGAAGACGCCGACGCGTTTCAGCAATGTCTCGTTCAGGGGAGCATCGAGAATTGCAATCGCGATCATCCGCCCGTGTCGATGAGACCTGTGCGTCCCGACGAACGCGCGGACGATCCGACCCGCGACAGCACGATCTCGCCTTCGCTCGGCGGCGACACGGCGATGTGACCTGGCCCGCAGTCTTTGCGCCTTCGACAGGAACGCCACTTGCGGCTAGAAGCAATCGAGCCTAGCTCTCGAACCGAATGGAGTCCGACATGCAACCAGACCAGTCACCCCTGAGCCCCGGCGACGAGGGGCCGCCCGACGCACCGGGTATTGGCGAAGACACGTGCCGCGCATGCCACGGCACAGGCAGCGTCGAAGGGCAACGCTGCAGCGTGTGCAACGGTACCGGCAAGGTGCTGCAAGGCATCGGCGGCGGCTAACGTCTATCCACGCTTGTTAGGGAGCAACGGAGGCGAGGGGACAGGTATCGAGGCAGCCATCCGACCCGTCGTCCGTTCCTCCTCGCTCGCCGTAAACCGAGGCATGCGGATTGCTAAGCACAAGGGTTCAGGCGAACGGGAGGCACTTTGACCCACCGTGACTTCATTGCAGTAGGCGCGTCGGCGGGCGGTGTCGACGCGTTGCGCGACCTCGCGTCCCGGTTCCCGCCCGACCTGCCCGCGACGGTGGCCATAGTGCTGCACGTGGGCCCACATGAGAGTTTGCTGCCGTCGCTTCTCAGCGCTGCCGGTCCGCTCGAAGCCCGCCACGCCGAAGATGGTCAGATCTATGCGCGCGGCAAGATTTACGTGGCGCCGCCAGACCGGCACTTGATCGTCGATGGTACGCGTTTGCGTCTCGTGCATGGCGCAAAGGAAAACTTCGCACGGCCCGCAATCGATCCGCTGTTTCGCAGCACCGCACTCGAAATGGGTCCGCGCGCCATCGGCGTCGTGCTCACGGGATTGCTCGACGACGGCGCGGCGGGCCTCGAAGCGATTCAGGCGTGCGGCGGCGCGACGCTGGTGCAAGATCCCGCCGACGCGTTCGCGCGCGACATGCCGCTCAACGCCTCGCCCTTTGCCGACTACATCCTGCCTGTCGCCGGGCTCGCGGCGCGCCTCGTGCAACTCGTGGGCGGCACGCCACCGGCACCGGGGAAAACCGAGAGCGCATGCCACGCCACCGCTCATCGCCGGATCACCACCGAGCAGCACGCGTGGATCGGCGACCGGTCGCCTGTCGAGGCATTGCGGGAGCTAGGCGTGCCCTCCATGTTCACCTGCCCGGACTGCAACGGCTCGCTATGGCAGGTGAACGGCTCCCGCCTGTTGCGCTACCGGTGCCATACGGGACACGCCTACACCACCGGGTCGCTCGCGTCCGGCCGCGAGGACGACGTCGAACGATCGATGATGGACGCCATGCGCGCACTACAGGAGCGCGAGATGGCGTGCCGCGCTAGGGGCGAGTTTTTCGGCAAGCAAGGAGACACGGCCGCACAGACGCGCGAAGAAGAGATCGCACGCCGCGCGAACGAGGCGGCAGGACTCTTGCAGTCACTCCTGCTGGAGCGATAATAGCGGTCTACGCCTGGTGATGTTGTCGGCTAAGCGACCGGCAACCGCTGGCCGACCCTATTCTCCATTGGACATGCGGCAATGCCGAAAAAACGTGCACAGACACTGCCCAGCCAGGCCAACTTCCCAATCGTGGGCATTGGCGCTTCTGCGGGTGGACTGAGCGCACTCCGGGAGTTCTTCGAAGCGTTGCCCGCCCACACGTCGATGGCCTTCGTGGTGATTGTCCATCTGGCGCCCGATCACGAAAGCAATCTCGCCTCGCTTCTCCAGAAGACCACTGACATGCCCGTGCTGGAAGTCACGAGCGCCACACCCATCGAACCCGACCATGTGTACCTGATCGCGCCTTCGCTCGAGCTGACGATGGTCGACGACTATCTGCGGGTCATGCCGAGGCAACCGGACGATGGCCGCCGCGCGGCGATCGATCTGTTCTTCCGTACGCTTGCGGAAGCTCATCGAGAGCGCGCAATCGGCATCGTGCTGTCGGGTGCGGGTTCGGACGGCTCGGTCGGACTGTCGCGCGTCAAGGAGATGGGCGGCATCACGCTCGCCCAGGACCCCGCCGAGGCCGAATACGACAGCATGCCGCGCAGCGCGATCGCGACGGGCATGGTCGATTTCGTGCTGACCGCGGCCGAAATGCCGCAGCGCCTGCTCGATCTGTGGCTGACGACCAAGGAGATTCATCTGCCCATCGCCGAGGGCGACGAGCGCGATGAAACCATCTCGAACGAGTCCGCCGAACGCGCGCTGCGTGAAATCATGGTCATCCTGCGCACGCGCACGGGCCACGACTTCCGCCACTACAAGCGGGCCACCGTTCTGCGCCGCATCGAGCGGCGCATGCAGGTCAACGGCATCACGGATCTCCAGGCCTACCGCGACCACTTGCACCTGCATCAGGACGAAACCCAGGCGCTGCTGCAGGACATGCTGATCAGCGTGACCAACTTCTTCCGCGACAAGGAAGCGTTCGAGGTGCTCGAGCGCGAAGTGCTGCCGCAACTGTTCGAAGGGCGCGGCGAGCAGGACCGGATTCGCACGTGGTCGGTCGGCTGCGCAACGGGCGAAGAGGCCTATTCGCTGGCCATGCTGCTGCAGGAGCGCTCGTTGAAATCGGCGGAGGGCGTCTCGTTCCAGGTGTTCGCCACCGACATCGACGAGCGGGCCATTTCGTTCGCGCGCGCAGGCCTCTATCCCGACTCCATTCTCGCCGACGTGAGCACGTCCCGCGTGCGCCAGTTCTTTTCAAAAGACGCTGCGCACTATCGTGTGAAGAAGGAACTGCGCGAGCACATGCTGTTCGCGCATCACAACGTGCTGAGCGACCCGCCCTTCTCTCGGCTCGACCTGATCTGCTGCCGCAATCTGCTGATCTATCTCGACCGGGAAGCGCAGATCGAGATTCTGAAGATGTTCCACTTTGCGCTGCGGCCGGGTGGCGTGCTGTTTCTCGGCAGTTCCGAATCGGCCGACAGCGTGAGCTCGATGTTCAGCGTGATCGACAAGCGTAACCGCATCTACCGCGCGAACATGGCGGTGCGCGGCGATACGCCCGTGCCTGTCGCGATCTCCGGCATGGCGAGCGCGCGGCCCGTCGTGGCGACGGTGCAGCCGCCGGGACGCCGCCGCTTCTCGTTCGGCGACCTGCATCAACGCCTCGTCGAACAATATGCGCCGCCCAGCGTGCTGGTGAGCCGCGACTCCGAAATCGTTCATCTGTCCGATCGCGCGGGCCGCTTCCTGCAGTATTCGGGCGGCGAACCGTCGCACAACATCGTCGCCGTGGTGCGCCCCGAACTCAGGCTCGAATTGCGCACCGCGATCTATCAGGCGCTGCACACGAATCGCAGCGTCGAAGCGCGCCGCGTGCGGATCGAGCACGAGGGCCGATCGTACTTCGTCAACATGACGGCGCGCCCCGTGCACGATCCGGAAGCGAATGCAGACTTCGTGCTGGTGCTGTTCGACGAAGTCGAAGACAGCATGGGCGGCTCGGAAACGTCGGCGTCCGACGCGCAGAAAGACCCCATCATCAGCCAGCTCGAACGCGAGCTGCAACGCACGAAGGAACAGTTGCAGTCGACCATCGAACAATCGGAAACGTCGACGGAAGAACTGAAGGCCTCCAACGAAGAATTGCAGGCGATCAACGAGGAACTGCGCTCGGCGACGGAAGAGCTCGAAACGAGCAAGGAAGAACTGCAGTCGATCAACGAAGAGCTCACCACGGTCAACGCGGAACTCAAGTCGAAGGTCGAGGAAACAGGCAAGATCAACGACGACTTGCAGAACCTGATCGCCGCCAACGACATCGGCACGATCTTCGTCGACCGCAATATCTGCATCAAGCGCTACACGCCGCGCGCCACGGACGTGTTCAGCATCATCCCGTCTGACATCGGGCGCTCGCTGCTCGACATCACGCACCGGCTCGAATACGACAAGCTCGCCGACGACGCTGCGGAAGCGTTCGACTCCCTGCGCCTGATCGAGCGCGAGCTGAAGAGCAACGACGGCCGCTGGTATCTCGCGCGCTTCGTGCCTTATCGCACGACGGAAGACCGCATCGACGGCGCCGTGCTGTCGTTCATCGACATCACGGGCCGCCGCCAGGCGGAAGACCGTCTGCGCGAAGGCGAGCGGCGCATGCGCATCGTCGCGGAAGGCACCAAGGACTACGCGATCATCACGTTCGACGACGAAGGCCTCGTCACGAGCTGGAATGCGGGCGCTGAACGGATCTTCGGCTACACGGAGGCCGAAATGATCGGCCAGTCCGCCGACATGCTGTCCACCGAAGAGGACCGCGCCAGCAATATTGCGCAGGCAGAATTCGCGGAAGCGCGGCTGAACGGCCGCACCGAGGAGGAACGGTGGCACGTGCGCAAGGACGGCACACGCTTCTTCGCGAGCGGCGTCCTGTCGCGTCTGGACGAAGCGGGCGTCAGCGGTTTCGCGAAGATCGCACGCGATCTCGGCGAATTCGGCCACGTCGCGACGACCGAACGGGGCAGCCACACCGAAACGCTGCGCGCCGCCGCCGAGCGCGATGCGCAGCGGCGCCGCGACGAGTTTCTCGCTGTCGTGTCGCACGAACTGAAGCATCCCCTCAATCTGATCTCCGCCAGCGCGGAACTGATCGCGCGCGCGCCGGAAACGCGGCAGAGCCTGAACATCTCGCGCGCGGCCGACACGATCCGCCGCACGGTGATCGGCCAGGCGCAGATCATCGACGATCTGCTCGACATCTCGCGCGTGCGCACGGGCAAGCTGTCCATCATACGCACCGCCGTCGATATGCGCGAAATCGTGCAACGCGTCTGCAATGCCGTTCAGGATGACGCGCGGCAGCGCGGGCTCACCCTCAATGTCACGATGGCGGAGTCGCCCGTCATCATCCATGCCGATCTGACGCGCGTCGAACAGGTGGTCTGGAACCTGGTCAGCAACGCAATGAAGTTCACGAACCGCGGTTCCGTGGATGTCTCGCTGCGAGTCAACGAGCATGGCGAGGCCGTGCTGCGCGTGTCGGACACGGGCAAGGGCATCGAGCCCTCGCTGCTGCCGCATATCTTCGAGATGTTCGAGCAGAGCCGCGATCCCGTAACGCGCCGCTCGGGCCTCGGCATCGGCCTCGCGCTGGTCAGGGAGCTCGTGAATCTCCACGGCGGCGCCGTGCGGGCGGAATCGGAAGGCGTGGGCCGCGGCTCGACGTTCACGGTCACGCTGCCGACGCATCGCACGCTTTCGTATGCGAGCGGCGCCGACGGCGACGCCGCGGTCGATTCGTTGCGCGGTGTCCGGGTTCTGATGGTCGACGACGACGCGGCAACCACGGAAACCTTCAAACTGTTGCTCGAAAGCGAAGGTGCAATCGTGAAGACCGCCGCCAGCGGCGAAGAAGCGTTGGCGATGCTCAATGGCGACGTACCCGATGTCGTCCTGTCCGATATCGGCATGCATGGCATGGACGGGTTAGAGTTCGTCGGCAAGCTGCGCGAAGAACCTGGGCTCAAATCCGTGATCTGCATCGCGCTCAGCGGTTTCGGCCAGGAAGCCGATGTGAAGATGGCGGAAAACGCCGGCTTCGATGCGCACCTGAAGAAACCCGTGATGCTCGAAGATCTGCTCCATGTGGTCTCGCGCTTGCGGCATTAGGAACCGCCCGGGCCGTCGCGCCGGGGCGTTCATGCTCTCTTCGATCGGCGACGCGTCCGGCCGCCCGTGCCCGACCGTACGGGCCGCCGCGAAAGGAGAGTCAAGGAGGCGATAGGTGGCGAACGACACCGGCAACGATCCTGTGCGAGATGCGAAGGCGCAGTTCGACAAAGCGTTCAGGCGGCTCGAAGCGGCCCAGGTACGTCTGCAGACGCTGGCCGCCAGACCGCACGCCGATGAAGCGGCGCTGCGTTCGGCACGGTTTGCCTATGACGAGGCCCGGCTATTCTGGCTGAGCAGCGAAGCCGCCTTGCGCAGCGCGGCCATCGCCGACAGCTATCGACACTGCATGAACAGGCTGGTCGTGGTGCTGGAAGGCGACTCGCACGTAGCGGAGTCGATCGCGCTTCTGTTGCGCCTGCGGGGTTTCAGGGCGAAGGTCATGTCTCATCATTCATGGGACGAAGAAAGATCGATCGAACCGCCTTCCGCCGTGATCGCCGATTTCGGACGCAAGCCGGGACGGGCGGACACGCAGGTCATCAGCCGGCTCAAAGTCACGCCGTCAACGCGCATGATCGCCATGGTCCCGCCCGCGCTGCTGTCCGACGACTGGAACGGCTTCGACACGGTGCTGGCGAAGCCCGCTTCGATCGACACCATCATCCAGCAGGGAATTCTCGGCAATGGCCACGAATAAAACGATTCCGCCGCACTTCCAGCCGGACGGCCCTGCGCATAAGACGTACTTCTACATCAACAACCCGCACGCCCGCCAGTTCCCCGAGCAGGAACTGATCGACCTCGATCGTGCCGGTTACACCGTCGTGCTCAATCGCGTCGCGGTGGACAACGTGCCGCCTTTCGTGCCGGCAGCGGACCGCATGGAACTGAAAGCGCTGCTGCGCCGGATCGCCCCGGAGGACGCGCTGGTCGTACTGGAGCTGTCGTCGCTTGGCTGCAATGCGCGCGACGTGCTATGGACGCTCATGCAGTGCCGCAAGGCAAAGATTGCCGTGCGGTGCGTCGAGCTCGGCGGCGCCGAACTCACCCGGCGTCCGGAGCCGCAGGCCGTCAAGACGCTGCGGGCGATCATCCGGATGGAGACGACAGCACGCAGCGAGCGGAGCGCCAGCAGCCTGAAATCGGCGCGGGAAAAGGGACGTCCGACGGGCAGACCGGCTTCGCTATCGCCCGCGGATCACGAGCGCATCCTCCGCTTTCTCGGCAAAGGCCTGTCCGTCAGCGAAGTGGCGCGCCGTTTCGGCACATCGCGTCAGACGGTGATGCGCGTGCGGGCCGCGGCCGCCCTTCAACCCAAGGACAGCTGACGCGCCCACGCTGTTCAACCCCGTTCGCGCTTTGTACGGTGCGCTGTGGAATGCATCGGGCGCCGGTTAGGCGCGCTCGCGATGCAAGCGAGCTTTGTGCCCCGACCAACATACGAAGCCGCCTTCATGCCGAAGAATGCGTTTGGGCGCGCGGCGACCCAGAATCGATAGAACGGACAGCGCCGCGCAACGCGCCAGAAGGATCGCGTCCAACTGGTTGCCAATGAGAAGAACGCAGGGTGCTGACTTGTCGGCGGGATGGGGAGACCGAATATGGGCATCATTCGCAAACGTCTTGCGACGTCGCGAGAGCCATCGAGCGCGACGCAAGACGACGCGCCCACAAACGGCGATCCCGCACGGCCGCTCGATGAATGCGCTCCGTCCACGCCTCTCGCGTCCGGTCCGTCCGTGAAGCGATCGAAGCGCGCGAATGACATCACGCGCCCCCTTGTGATCGTGCGCGTGCGGTCGAGGCCGAGACAGCTCGCGCCGCCAATCGACAAAACGGGCGCGCCGGACTGGAGCCTGAGCGCGGGCGTGGCGATCGTCCTGTTCGGCTTCGCCATCGCATTCGGTACGTATGTGACGCTGACCGCACGGGAAGCCGCTCAGACGCAATTGCGCCGCTTTGCAAAGCACGAAGAGCCGCGCCCGGCCGCCCAGCCGGCGCAACGGGAACTCGTCTTGCCGGCGATCCCCGCCGCGCAAATAGCAGAAGTGCCGAGCCGTGCAGCCGAGATTCCCGCGGCCAGCAAAACAGCGACGATCGATACACAACCCAGTCATACCCCGAGCGCGCCCAGCGTTGCCGTTGCGCGCAACAAGCCGCCCGACACGGGAAGATCCCCCACCGATGCATCGACGGTTGCGCCCGCGAAACCAGCAACGAAGCGGAACGATCCCCCAGCGACGCCGGCGTTGGCGCACCAGGCGCCGCGAAGCACGGATGAACAGGCGAGCACGGGCACGAGCACCCGCACGGGCACGGGCACGGGCACGGGCACGGGCACGAGCGCAATGCGCGCACACGCTGCATCGCCCGCGCCAAAGACGAATCGCGCAAGCCCAACGACGGCGGGCCTCCCGTTGGCTTCGGCGCAGGGATCGCCCCCGCTGCACAACGAACGTACGGTTCATGAACCGGCAATCACGCGCCCGCTGGCGAGAACGGCAGCCGCTACGACGGCGCCGCGAGACAACGTGCCCAACGTATCGGAGACGCCCGCCATCCCAGCCGCGGCGGCGCCAGCCCAGCCTCATGGACAAACGGAAATCACCGCCTCGTTGCAGTCCACGGTCAACCGGGAGCTTTTTCGCCGGCACTGACACTGAGACGCACTGTCAAGCCATGCTATTTTTCGCCCCTATGATTGCAGCGACTGCAAGACTGGAGATGAACGCGAAATGACCGCAGATTGCATCGACTACGATGCGCTGACCCTGACGATGGAAAAGCGGATTGCCGCTCATGTGAAAGCCGCCAGAAAGCAGCGCTCGAGACTTGAAGACAAGGAACGCGTGTTCTTCACGGCAGCCGCGAACGAGGCGCTGTTCGTATGGATGCAGCTCGCAAGCAGGATGAACTCCGTCCTCTATTGCGCCGATAAGGTGCGCCTCACACGCATGGTCGAGGAGATCGGGACGCAGACCTCGCCGGTCGCGCATGAGCGCTTCCCTGTCGAGACGTTGACGCTCGCCTGAGCCGACATCCGTCAGCGGATGGCCAGCCGGCGCGAGTATTGGAAAGCGTTGACGGTGGTGGTGGATGCCTTGCGCAGCAACGCGTAAGCGCAGCGACGCGTAAGCGCAGCGCAGCGACCGGCCCCGGCGAGATCATCGCGTGCTGGCGGCGTCCGGCGTAGGACGGTCGTCGAGCTTCAACTGCATGAAGGCCAGATCGAGCCACGTGCCGAACTTCATGCCGACTTCCTTCAGATGTCCCACGTGCTCGAACCCGAGCTGCTCGTGCAGACGGATCGAATTCGCGTTGTTCGCTTCGATGCCCGCCACCATCACGTGTTTGCCGATCGACTGCGCCCTGCCGATTAGCGCCTGCATCAGCGAGCGCCCCAGGCCCTTGCCCCGCTGATCGCCGCGCACGTACACGGAATGTTCGACGGTGTGACGGTAGCCGTCGAACGCGCGCCAGTCGCCGAACGATGCGTAGCCGAGCACCGCGCCCTGATCGTCGACGGCGACGAGCACGGGATAGCCGGCCTTCTGCCGGTCGGCCAGCCATGCGGTGCGATTCGCGTGATCGACGACCTGGTCGTTCCAGATCGCGGTGGTGTGCGCAACGGCGTCGTTGTAGATTGCCGTGATACCTTCGATGTGCTCCGGACCTGCATCGCGAATTTGCATTGGCTGACTCCTCGTTCGTCCACTATAGTGTAACGAATGAATACGATAATAGACAATGTCGATCAGCGCATCGGCGCCCGAATTCGTGCTGAGCGGGAGGGCCGTGGCTGGTCGCTGACCAGTCTCGCAGAAAAATCCGGTGTATCGCGGGCGATGGTGCATAAAGTCGAGCGCGGCGAAAGCAGCCCCACTGCGTCGCTGCTGGCGAAGCTCGCCGGGGCCTTCGGCATGAGCATGTCGGCGCTGCTGGCGCTCGCCGAACTCGAAGACGGACGCCTGCTGCGGCGGGCCGAACAGCCGCTTTGGGTCGATCCGCAAAGCGGCTATGTGCGGCGCCATGTTTCGCCGAAATCGGCGTCGCCGCTGAATCTGGTCGAGATCGATCTGCCGCCGTCGACGGAAATTCCGATGCCGGCATCCGCATATCTGCACTCACAGCAGTTGATCTGGGTGCTGGACGGCGAGCTCGTGTTTATCGAAGGCGGAGAACGGCACCAACTGGGCGCAGGCGACTGCCTGGAACTCGGCCCGCCGAGCGACTGCGTCTTCAAGAATGAAAGTTCGCGGGCGTGCAAGTACGCTGTCGTCCTCGTCCGGAGCGCGTGAACCTGCGGATCGCGAGTCGCCCGGCTGCGCCGTCCGCGATTTTTTTTCGACGCACCTGTCCGTCAGCGTGCGGCCCGCGCGTCATTGTGATGGCGGCCCCGATGTAATTGCCCGCCCCAACCTCATGACGGAGGCTCATATGCAATATCTGTTGATGATCTATTCGGAAGAAACCCGCTGGAACCAGATGACGGATAGCGAGCGGCAGCAAGGCGTCGCGGCGTATCACGCGTATACGGAATCGTTGAGCAAGGCGGGCGCGCTGGTGGGCGCGAACCGGCTGCAGCACTCGAACACGGCCACCACGGTGCGCCTCGTGGATACCAAGCCGCAGGTGCTCGACGGGCCGTTCTCCGATTCGAAGGAGCAGCTCGCCGGCTATTACCTGATCGATGTGCCGAATCTGGACGCGGCGATCGCGTGGGCGGCGCGCTGTCCCGGCGCGGCTCACGGCGCAATGGAAGTGCGGCCCGTCTGGACCGCCCCTTACGACGCGCCGTCTGCGACATGATTCGGTCCGGCGGCGACGGCCTTGACGGTGATGCCGCCGCGCGGGCCGTCGCCGAGGCGGTTGCGCGCCGCAGCTACGGCAAGCTTGTCGCGCTGCTGGCGATGCGCACGCGCGACATCGCCGCAGCGGAAGACGCGCTCGCCGACGCATTTGCGGCCGCGCTCGCCGACTGGCCGACGCACGGCTGTCCCGCGAATCCCGAAGCGTGGCTGATGACGGTAGCGCGCCGCCGGGCGATCGACGGCGCGCGCCATCGACGCGCCGGCGACAAGGTGACAAACCAGCTCGCGATTCTCATCGACGAGATCGACGAACATGAAGCGGGCGCGCTACCCGACGGGCGGCTCGCGCTGCTGTTCGCGTGCACGCACCCTGCCCTCGATCCCGCGATCCGCACGCCGCTGATGCTGCAAGTCGTGCTGGGACTCGATGCGAAGACGATTGCGTCGGCGTTCCTGATGTCGCCCACTGCGATGAGCAAGCGCCTCGTGCGGGCGAAGAACAAGATTCGCGAAGCGGGCATTCCGTTCAGCGTGCCCGAGCGCGAAGATTGGCCGGGCCGGCTCGACGCCGTGCTCGAAGCCGTCTATGCCGCGTATGCGGAAGGCTGGACGGATCCCGTCGGCGGCGATACCGAGCGGCGTGCTCTGACGGGGGAAGCGCTGTTTCTCGCGCACCTGCTCGTCGAGCTGCTGCCCGACGAACCTGAGGCGCTCGGCCTGCTCGCGTTGATGCTGTTTGCCCACGCGCGTTGCGACGCACGGCGCGATGCGGCGGGCGAGTATGTGCCGCTGTCGGCCCAGGACCCGGCGACATGGAACGCGCCGATGATCGATGCCGCCGACACGTTGCTGCGGCACGCGAACGGTCTTCACGCCATCGGGCGCTTTCAGATCGAGGCCGCGCTACAGTCGGCGCACGTGGATCGCTGCCGCACCCGTCGTCCGAATTGGGACGAAGTCGTGCAGCTATACGATGCGCTGCTTTCGCTTGCGGCGTCGCCCGTGGTCGCCGTGAATCGCGCGCTCGCGCTGGCGGAGCGCGACGGCGCGCAGGCGGCCCTCGATGCGCTCGCGCCCTATGCGGACGATCCGCGGCTGGCCGATTACCAGCCGTACTGGGCGGCGCGCGCCGATCTGCTCGCGCGAGCCGGTGCGACGGCGCAAGCGCTCGGCGCGTACGATCTCGCGATCGGCCTCGAACGCGACCCCGCCGTCCGGCGTTTTTTGCAGCGCAAGCGGATGGAGCTGTCGCCCGTCGGCGGATGATCTTGCGCGGCGGAGAAACAGATCAGCCCGCGTGCCTGACGGCTCGTCCGCCGATCTGCACCGCCCCGTCCCGATAACGCGTCAGCAGCGTGCACGGCTGGCCGAGCGCGTCGCCTTGCAGCAGCGTGATGCTTCGCCCGAGCGACAACGCGAGCGCGCCCGCCGCCACGCCTGTCGCTGCATCTTCGAACCGCGGCTCCAGATGATTGAAATTGCGGCCTGCGTAGACGCTGTCATCGATGCGGCAATACGCATACATGCCCGATACACCGTGCTTGCGGCTCCAGTTGGCGATGCCCGCGAGATCCGGGCGCAGCCCAGCCAGCGCGACGGGATCAGCCACCTCCGCCAGCAGCTTCGCGCTGCCCACCGATGCAAGTCGAGGCACGCCTTTCAGTCCAGCCGCCTCGACACGTAGCAATTGCGCCGTTTCGGCGATATCGATGGCCAATGCAGGACAAGGCTGTGCGTTCACGCCTATGAAGATGCTTTCTTCTATGCGCTCGACCTCCAGCGTCTGCCGATGCATGCTCGTGACACAGCGGAGTCGTGCAGCGTCGGGATGGCGTTCGAAGAACACCGCGCTCGCCGCAAGCGTCGCGTGCAGGCAAAGCGGGCTGCGGGCATGCGGATAGTAAAAGTCAAGTTGCATGTCGCCGGCGGCGTTTGCGTCGACGAATACCGTCGCGCTTGCGTCCTGCTGCCTGGCGAACGTCAGCCGTTCCCGTTCAGTCAGCGCCGACTCGTCGACAACGAGCGCAGCGTTGCCACTATCGTCTTGGCGGCCAAAGCAAAGCAGGCGATGAGTTTTCATAGTCGGTCGTATCGCAGTCGGTTCGCAGATGGCGTGGATTATCCCGCACTCTATCGGGAAGCCCTTCTATTCAACAGCACGAACCGGGCGCGACCGCTGCGACGCCTTGCAAGAAGCGCGGCATGCACGATCCGGCGCTGCCATGCCGGACTGGCGCGCCGCGTGTACGATAGAACGCGTCGACCGATCGATTGCAGGAGGCGCCATGAACGCGGTTTGTCCACTGCACGGGCCAACGACCGTCGTCCGCACGAACGCATACGGCTTTCCGGTGTATGCATGCTGCTGCAATGACGTAGCGGATCCGGCGCCGCCGGACGCATGTACGCGGGCGCCGACACAACGCGGTGCCGAACGGCAGCCGCAGCCCCAGGATCGCAAGACGAAAAAGGAATGACACCCAGCAACGGTAACGCCTCGCGCGATTGGCGCTCATCGGGCAACACCGTGATTCCCTGCATGACGCTACCCGTCGCGTTTCGGGTCGCCTAGCATCGAAACGGGCGCCCTGCTGACGCAGTCCGCCTTCGTCACACCGGCTTCGAGTCGTCGCGTGCAAATCGCGACGTTCGTCGCCATGTCCGAGAAGGTTCCATGAGCAACAAGAAGCTGGAAGCGCCCCCGCTTCCCCAACTCGACCGATATCGTGGCCGCGACTTCGCGCCGTTGTACACGACCACCGTCACCGTTTCGGGCGGGACGACGGGACATGGCCGCGCGTCAGGCGTCGCGCGCTCGGACGACGGCAACCTCGATCTGGTACTGCGCCTGCCCGAAGAGCTCGGCGGTTGCGGCGACGGGACCAATCCCGAGCAGCTGTTCGCCGCAGGCTTTGCGGGCTGCTTCCACGGCGCATTGAACCTGCTTGGCAAACGCATCGGCATCGAACTCGACGATATGGCCGTCGACGTGCAGGTCGCGTTCGGACGCGATCCGATGGACGGCGGTTACGCACTCGCCATCGATGTGCGCGTACGGGTTCCAGGTGTCGAACGAGCGGTAGTGGAAGAACTCGTGCGCAACGCCGAGCGCCTGTGCCCATACGCGAAGATGGCGAGGCAAGGGACCGTGAACATCGTTGCCGTCGTCGATTGACGCGGCCGTCAACGCAAGCGGCAAGCAGTGCATCTCGCGCGATCGTTTCGTGCGCAGACACACTGCTTGCCGCCATCAAGCGTGAAGAAAAAGACTCAGTATGCGATCGTCGAAGCGCTGCGCAGTTCTTCCGGCGTCGCAGTGCCGAAGCCGAAGAACTCCAGGTACGCGGGAATCATTTCGAACAGCATGTCGGTGCCGACCTGCACTTCGCAGCCCTTTTCGCGCGCGGCGCGCAGGAATGGCGTGTACTCCGACTTCATCACGACCTCGCCGACGAAGCATTCCGGCGAAATTCGCGCGACGTCGAACGGCAGCGGATCGCCGTCTTTCATGCCGAGCGGCGTTGCATTCACCACGACGTCGTAGCCGTGCGGATCGTTCGAGCCCGTGCGCACCGTCAGTGCCGGATAGTTGTCGCGCAGCCGCTGCGCGAGCCCTTCGGCGGAATCCGCACGCGTGTCGAACAGCGCCAGTTCTCCAACTTCGGCCGCCGCCAGCGATGCCGCGATCGCCGAACCCACACCACCCGAACCCGACACCAGCACGCGCGCGCCTTTCAGTTGCCGCCCCTTGCGAAGCACGCCGCGCACGAAACCGGCGCCGTCGAACTGATCGCCCAAAAGCGTACCGTCGGCTCGCCTGAGCACCGCGTTGCAGGCACCCGCGATGCGCACGGCGGGCGTGACTTCATCGACCAGCCCGACCGTCGTCACCTTGTGCGGCATCGTGATGAGCGCCCCACGCAGATTGGTGAAGCGGAAGATCGACTTGAAGCTCTGCTCGTAGTCTTCCGCCTTGACGCCCATCGGCACGACGACGGCATCGATACCCTTCTGCTCGAACCACGGGTTGTAGATCATCGGCGACTTGAAGCTCTCGGTCGGAAAACCGATGTGCGCGATGAGAGTGGTTTTTCCAGAAATCATGGTCAGGGGTGCTCTCTCAAACGACTGGTCAGGTTGGTTCAGTGGGCGAATCCGTCAGCCCGCAGGCGGTCGTATTCGCTCTTTTCGACCGGCTTCGCGTCGGGCTGGCCCAGATCGTTCATATGGACACGATAGGTTTCGCGCGCGCTGAATGCAGCCAGCGAGGCGATCACGGTGACGGCGAATGCGAGGGCGCCGACGGTCAACCAGATGTTCGCCGCTCCCGGGGGCGCCACGGCCGTGAAGAGGGCGGGCAGCATCGCGGTGATCGCCGTGCCGACGTTCTGTGCAATCGCCATTGCCGAAACGCGGGTGCGGGTCGGGAACAGTTCCGGGTAGAAGCTGGGGAAGACCGCGTTATAGCCCTGATACACCACGCCCCACATCAGCAGCGACATCACGAACGCGAACGGCACGTTGTGGATGCTGATCGCGTACAGGTAAGCGAACGCGAGCAGGCCAGCCAGCAGCGAACCGACGATCATCGGCGGCTTGCGGCCGATCTTGTCCGACAGGTTGCCGACGTACGGAATCACGATCACGGCGACAATGTTGCCGACCACGGGGATCCACAGGTACACGTCTTTCGCGAAACCGATGCCGTAGGCGGGTTGCACGGCATAGGCCGCACCGAAGATCGTCGCGACGACAGGGATCACGTTCATCAGCGACATGCATACCACGCGCAGCATGTTCGGCCAACTGTACTTGAACGCGTCGACCACGGGCGAACGAGGACGCGTCTCGCGCTTGCCTTCTTCCTTGAACGCGGGCGTCTCGTCTACCTTGCGGCGAATGATCCAGCCCGCGATGATCACGACGAAGCTCAACAGGAACGGAATGCGCCAGCCCCAGGTGTTGAACTGATCTGCGGGCATGTAATGCGCGAGTGGCAGGAACACGGCTGCGGCGAGAATCTGCCCGGCCTGCACGCCCTGCAGCGTAAAGCTCGAGTAGAAGCCGCGACGGCCGAACGGTGCGTGCTCCAGAATCATCGAACTTGCGCCCGAGATTTCGCCTGCCACCGCAAAGCCTTGCACGAGGCGCAGGATCACGAGCAGCACGGGAGCGAGCACTCCGACCTGCTCGTAGGTGGGCAGCAGGCCGACGCCTATCGTCGAAAAACCCATCATGAACATGCACCACAGCAGCACGTTCTTGCGGCCGTGCGTGTCGCCGAGGTGACCCAGCACGAACGCGCCGATCGGCCGCGCCACGTAGCCCACGCCGTACGTCGCCAGCGATGCGACGATCGCCGTCGTCGCGTTGCCCTTCGCGAAGAAAATCTGCGGAAAGATCAGCGCCGAAGCGGTCGCGTAGATGAAGAAGTCGTAGTATTCGAGCGCCGATCCAATCCAGCCGCTGGCGGCGGCCTTCTTCGACTGATGCTTACCGTGTGGCTCGTGAGCCGGGACTGCGGTCATGGTTGTCTCCTAGCTTTGTAGGCTGGCGACGTCCAGATGTCACCAGATGGACCGCAGAGTAGCGCCCCGCGGCCCTGATACACAAGCGAACGATACACCAGTTCGTTCGATCATCGCGCACAAATGCGCGATGATCGAACGCTCTGAGGGTTTGTCCGGGTTCGGAGCGAGGGCTGGCCAGAGCAAGGCGAAGGGCATATGCCCGGCGTGCCGCAGTCGAATGCACGTCACCGGCATTGGTATGATGGCGGGCTCGCGCCGTCGCATTCGCATGGCGCCGCCGGATCCATTCACAACGACCCAGAGGGACATCGCCATGACGGCCGCAACGCAATTCGACCAGGTTTCCGTAGTGAAGAAAGCCAACGTCTACTTCGACGGCAAGTGCGTCTCGCACACGGTTCTCTTCGCTGACGGCACGCGCAAGACGCTCGGCGTGATCCTGCCCGGCACGCTCAACTTCGGCACCGACGCACCGGAACTGATGGAAGTGCAGGCTGGCAAGTGCCGCATCCGCCTCGAAGGCAGCGACGAGTGGAAGACCTATGCCGCCGGCGAATCGTTTTCGGTGCCCGGCAAGAGCCGCTTCGATATCGACGTGGTCGAAACGCTCGACTACGTCTGCAGCTATCTGTAACGGCGCGATCAAGCCGTTGCCGGCCGCTAGGCGTTCGCCACGCGATACGTGCCCCGGCCAGCCTGCTTCGCGCTGTACAACGCCTGATCCGCGCGCCGGATCAGGCCGTCGACGGAGTCGTCGTTCGCCGCGAGCGCAATGCCGACGCTCGTGCCGATGCTCACCGCCTCGCCCGTCGACAGGTGATACGGCAGCGCGATGTCGCGGATCACGCGCTGCGCGAGCGCAACGACGGACGGCAGCGTCGTGTGATCCGCGATAATCGCAAACTCGTCGCCGCCCAGCCGCGCGACCAGTTCGCCGGGACGCAGCACGCGCGAGAGCCGCGCGGCGACCGTCTCCAGCACTTCATCCCCCGCGCAATGGCCGAGCCGGTCGTTGACCTGCTTGAAGCCGTCCAGATCCAGATACATCATCGCGACGGATCCGCCCTGCGGCCGCGCCCGCACGCTCAGGATCTGTTCGAGCCGGTCGCGCAATTCCCGGCGATTCGGCAGCCCCGTCAACGAGTCGTGACTTGCGAGGTGCAGGATCTTCGCCTCCGTCTGCCGCCGTTGCGTGACGTCCTCGATGATGATGACGGCGCTGCCGTCGGGCACCGGGTTGCGGGTCAACTCGAGCTGGCGGCCATCCTCGAGTTCGAGATCCATCGGGTCGAGCGGGCCATGCCCGTCGCCAAGCCATGCATTGCACTGCTCGACGAGCCGCTTGTGCAAGGTTTCGCCGAACTGCGCGATGCCCACATGGCCGATGAATTCGGGCAGCGGCACATTCAGCTTCAACCGCTCGACAGTCGCGCCAAACAGCTCGGCCGTGCGGCGGTTCGCAATGACCACGTTGCCCGCGCCGTCGACGGTGCACAGGCCATGCGGCATGTGGGCGAGCGCCGCATCGAAGCGCGCGGCGAGTTCGGCGTGCCGCTGCTCGGCAGTCATCAGCGCAACGAGCCCCTGGTAATGGCGTCGCACGACCGAGACCATCGCGGCGTTGTAGGCGATGAGGGGCGGCACGAGAATCCATGCGCCGCTTTGCGGCGCAAGCAGCGCGCCGATACCGATGGGCATCGTGCCGAGCAGGATCTGCGCGATAGCGAGCCGCGGCAGCGCCGCGTTGCGTGACGCGATGCCGCCGAGTATGCCCGCTGCGACCATGATCGAGAGCGTCGCCAGCTCCTTGTCCGGCGACAGAAAGCAGGCCGCCGTGCCGAGACCGAGCAGCAGGCATGCGCAGAGACCCACGGGCGCATAGCGGGCCGCCCACGGGCCGGGATGGACCGCGCAGACGCGGCTGCGAGCCACGTAAGTGCGGACGATGCCGAGCCGCGTGGCGAGCACGGCCATATCGGCGATCAGCCAGAGCACTGCCCACGTCTGATGCAGCCGGACGCACGCGACGATCGCCACAAACACGCTCGAGATGCCTGACAGGAACAGCGGCCACGCGTTGTCGAACAGCGCCGATAGCAGCGCGGCCCGCACCGACGGGCTGACCACGGCCTTCCCGGGCGTGGGCGTTGCGAGCAGTGAAGCGAAGATGGAGGCTTTCTCAGACATGGCTCAGCCGTGGTCGGGATGGTGTACTCCGGCTCATCGGGGGCAACCTTTGTTCTTTGGGCTAACGGCCTGAAACTGGCGAGGATTGAGTCAGGTAAACACGGATTGCGCTTGCGCTGCCGGTGGACGACGCGCCAAGCCACGCATAATGCCGCAATTTCGTCCGTTCGTGCTGACAAGAGGAAGGCGGCACGTGCAAAATTTGCAGCGCGCGCAAGCGCCGCAGAACGCTGGGGACCAAAACCACTGTGAGACTCGATACAACCACTGTCCGGCTGGTACTCGCCATCGTCGAGGAAGGCAGCATTTCGCGCGCCGCCGACAAGCTCGGCCTCGCCGTGGCCGCCGCGTCGCGCCGTGTATCCGATCTCGAAGAGCAGCTCGGCGCGAAGCTGTTCCGGCGCGTGCCGCACGGCGTCGAAATCACCGAATCGGGCGACAAGCTGCTGCGCCATCTCCGGCAGATCGACACGCTCGTCGACCGGCTGACGGGCGACGCGCAGGCGCTCGTTCAAGGGCTCGAAGGACGCATCATCATCGGCGCGCCCAAGGCCGTCATCATCGAGTTTCTCGCGCAGGACATCGCGGACATCCAGCGGCAGTATCCCAGCATTGCGCTGAAGGTCATCGAGGAAAACAGCAAGATCATCCAGCAGTTGCTGCGCGACAAGGTGATCGATATCGGCATCTACGAGAAAAAGAGCGGGTTTCTCGACCTGCCGCAGCTCGCCTACCGCCAGGACCGTCTCGTGCTGGTCTACAGCCCGTCGCATTTTCACTTTCCCAGCGAGCCCGTTGCACTGGACGATCTGCTCGGCAGGCCCCTCGTCAGTCTCGGCAAGGGCTCGGCGATTCTTTCCGCCGTGCAGCGCGCGTATCGCAGCCGCGGGCGGCAGTTCAGCAACGACTTCTCCGTCAACGGCTTCGACACGATGCTCGCGTTCGTGCGGCATGGCCTCGGTGTCGGTCTGATGCCGCCCGCTGTGCTGAAAAGCTTTCGCCCCGACGCGACGCTCGCCTGCGCCAAACTGCAAGGCGACTGGCACGAGCGCAGCTATGTGCTGTCGTGCGTCGAAGGGCATGCGCAGGCGCAGACGCTGCAGAACGTCGTGGCCGCGCTGACGGGTGCGCCGCGTTAATGGCGCCCCTTTCGCGATTTGCGAATCCAGCCATGACCGTTACGTCCTTGCCCCCGTCTCGCAGGTGAGGGAGAGTGGTGCCAACAACGCACACATGGAGACGGCATGACAACGACTCTTCTTTCGACGCGCGGCTAGTTCGGCTTCATTGACCTGCGCCGCATCCGCGCAGCGTTCGACCGCTGCGCCCGCCTTCTCGCATCGCCCTCGACATCAACCAGCCGCGGCTGCCGACGCCGTTCGCGCCGCGGCCGGCGCACGCCCTTATCTTTCCGGAGACGCATCCATGTCGCAAGCCGACGAAACCACTCAATCGCGGCCCTTGCCGCTGCAAGGCATCCGTGTACTCGATGTCAGCCAGGTGATGGCGGGGCCATTCGCCTGCATGCTGCTCGCCGACCTGGGCGCCGACGTGATCAAGGTCGAGCCGCCCGAAGGCGACCAGACGCGCGGCGCGATGGGCTTCAAGATGAAGGGGCCGGACAGCATGGGCTTCCTGAACATGAACCGCAACAAGCGTTCCGTGGCGCTCGACCTCAAAACCGACGAAGGCCGCGAGTTCTTCTACAAGCTTTCGAAAACGGCGGACGTGATCGTCGAAAACTACCGGCCGGGCGTCGTGCAGCGGCTGCGCATCGACTACGACACGATCCGCGAAATCAATCCGAAGATCGTCTACGCGAGCATCTCCGGGTTCGGCCAGAGCGGGCCGTGGGCGTCGCGCCCCGGCTTCGATCTGATGGCGCAGGCGATGTCGGGCGTAATGAGCGTCACGGGCTACAAAGGCGGCAAGCCCGTGAAAGCGGGCGTGCCCGTGGCCGATATCGGCTGTGCGCTGTTTGCCGTGTACGGGCTGCTGTCCGCGTACATCGGCGCGCAGAAGACGGGCCAGGGGCAGCACATCGACGCGTCGCTGTTCGATTCGGCGATGGCGTTCTCGATCTGGGACATGTCCGACTACTGGGGCACGGGTGTGCCGCCGGCGCCGCTCGGCACGAGCAACAAGATGAGCGCGCCCTATCAGGCCGTGAAGGCGCGCGACGGCTACTTCGTGATGGGCGCGACCAACCAGAAGCTGTGGACGAAGCTGTGCGAACTGATCGAGCGGCCCGATCTGCTGCGGCACCCCGAATACGAAAACGTGTCGCTACGCCTGAAGAATCGCGAGGCGCTGATCGAAACGCTGGAGCAGTCGTTCGCGAAGCGCGACTGTGAGGACTGGATCGACACGATGCTCGCGGCGGGCATTCCCGCCGGACCGATTCTCTCGTATCCCGAGGCGTTCGGCAGCGAGCATGCGCAGCAGCGCGGTATGTGCATGGAGATCGAGCATCCCATCGAAGGCACGGTGAAGAACATCGGTTTTCCCGTCAAGTTGCTCGGCACACCGCAGCAGGTGCGGCGCCATCCGCCGCTGCTCGGCGAGCACAACGACGAACTCTATGCCGAGATCAACGGGACGCAGCCATGAACGGGCACGTCACATTGAAGATGGTCGACACAGCGACGGCGGAGATTCTGATCGACCGTCCCGAGCGTCACAACGCGATGACGTTACCCATGTACGAAGCGCTGCTCGCGCTGATCGATCAATGTCAGCGCGATACGCTCGTGCGCTGCATTCTGCTTCGCGGCGCGGGCGGCAAGTCGTTCGTGTCGGGCACCGACATCGGCTACTTCAGCGACTTCCGTGACGGACGCCAGGGCGTCGCATATGAAGCGCTCGTCGAACGCGTGATCGATGCCGTCGAGCGCATTGCCGTGCCGACCGTCGCGGTGATAGACGGTTGGGCCGTGGGCGGCGGCCTCGCCCTTGCCACAGCATGCGACTTCCGCATCTGCAGCGATGCGTCGAAATTCGGCGCACCGATTGCGAAGACGCTATCGAACACGCTGTCGTCGCGCAACCTCGCACGGCTGCATGCGGCGTTCGGCGTGCCGCGCGTCAAGAAGATGCTGCTGCTTGCCGATTTCCTTTCCGCCGACGAGGCGCTGGCGTGCGGCTACGTCTACGAGGTCTGCGCGAAAGATGCGCTCGACGCCGCCGCGCGCACGCTCGCGCAACGGCTCGGCGCGCTGTCGCAGGTCACACAGCATGCCGTGAAGGAAAGCCTGCGCCGGCTCGTCGTCGAACAACGTCTCGACGACACGGACCTGATCGAATCCGTCTATGGCAGCAGCGCATTCCATGATGGCGTGGCCGCATTCACGACGGGCTCGGCGCGGCGCTGAACACGCACGCCGGCCGACAACACAAGGAGGAGACATGAAACGATTGCTGCCCAAGGCAACGACGATGGTGCTGGCAACGCTGTGCCTGATGTACTTCATCACGTACGTCGATCGCGTCAACATCAGCACGGCGGCCGGTCAGTTCAAGAGCGAGCTCGGACTCACGAATACACAGCTTGGACTGATCTTTTCCGCATTTGCGTACCCGTACGTGATGTTTCAGTTCATCGGCGGCTGGGTCAGCGACCGCTTTGGCGCGCGGCGCACGCTGATCGCCTGCGCGACCGTATGGGCCGCCGCGACCGCGCTGACGGGATTCGCGGGCGGCTTCCTGTCGCTGATCGCCGCGCGGCTGCTGCTCGGGCTCGGTGAAGGCGCGACCTTCCCCGCTTCGACGAGCGCGATGGCCGCGTGGGTGACCAAGGACAAGCGCGGCATGGCGCAAGGCATCACGCATTCGTGCGCGCGGCTCGGCAATGCAATAGCACCGATGCTCGTGCTTGCGCTGATGACGGCCTTCAAGTGGCGCTTCTCGTTCTACTTGCTCGGCGCACTCAGCGCAGGCTGGCTGATGCTGTGGTACTTCACGTACACGGAACGGCCCGCTGATCATCCGCGCATCACGCGCGGCGAACTCGCCGCGCTGCCGCCGCCCAAGGTACGTCTCGCCGATGCACCGGGCACATGGATGCGTCTGTACAGACGCATGGCGCCCGTATCCGCGGTGTACTTCTGCTACAACTGGATTCTCTGGCTGATGCTCGACTGGATGCCGCTGTACTTCATGCACAGCTTTCATCTCAACATCAAGAAGGCAGTCGTGTTCACGTCGGGCGTGTTCATCGCGGGCGTGGTGGGCGATCTGGCAGGCGGTCTCGTGAGCGACAGGCTGCTGCGCAAATCGGGCAACGTCAGGCTCGCGCGCAGCTATCTCGTTGCGTGCTGCATGGCGCTCACGGGCCTCTCGCTGATCCCTGTCGTGCTGTTGCACGATCCGATGTACTCGCTGATCTTTCTTGCGGCCGCGATGTTCTTCAACGAAATGAACATCGGTCCGATGTGGGCGATCCCGATGGATATCGCTTACGATCGCGCTGGCACCGCGAGCGGCATCATGAGCGGCAATGGCTTTGTCGCGGCGATCGCGAGCCCGGTCGTCGCCGGTTATGTGGTCGACCGGCTGGGCAACTGGAATGTGACGTTCATGCTGTCGATTGGTGTGATGGTGTGCGGAATCGCATTGAGCTTCGTCATGAAGCCCGAGCGGCCTTTTGTCGAGAGCCGGCAGGCCAGCGATGCGCGCATTGGACCCGACCTGCTCGATTCGTCGATGCCGCTCGCCGACGAGCAGTAAAGGTCAAACGCTACACGCTGTTATCGCGGGCGGGCAATGCAAACCCCGACGCCCGCTCGCGGTCCTGCAGATTCACCGCGGCGATCACCGTGTTGCGCGGAATGAGCAGCTTCAGACCGTCGCGCTCCGCTTCGCACAGGTTTTCGCTGGCGTCGAAGGTATCGCAGGTCAGCTCGCTCCAGTCGTCACGCTTCGCGTGCTCCTTGAACACGTCGGCGGAAACGTCGCGCCAGTAGGCGCCGTGAAGAATCACTAGCCATGCCATCGGAACCTCGTGTCACGTAGATCAGGCCGTGCACGTCATACCGTGGACGACCAGACGCCGGGCGGGTCGCCGTCCTGCGTGTTTCTAAGCATCCAGTTACCGCACACCGTGCACCGGTATTCGTCGTAGCGTTTGACAGGATGCGCTGGTTGTCCCGTCACTTTCGACCCCGCTGCGCTCAAATCGCCATGCGGCGGCGTGGCCGACGGCATACCCGTCAAAGCCTTGCAAGCTTCGCATGGTTTCATCGATATATCCGGTTAGCCAGCGGGTCGCCGGGCGCTCAACTCTTGCGGGACGTCTTCGCGACGAACGGCGCCGGCGCATGTTGCACCTTCTCGCTGCCGCATTTGGGGCATTTCAGCTGCGCGGTGGCATGTTCTGCTACGTGCTCCGCGTGTTCGAATTTTTCGCCACAACTTTCGCAACGATACTGATAGGTCGGCATGCTAAGCCTCCGGTGCGGAAGAATTGAAGGCGAGCGCGAGGCTCGCATCGCCGCGAACGCGCATGCGGCAGTAACTCATTCTAGTGCGGCATGCATCGATTGAAGGCCTTTTTCGCGCTGCGCATTGTGACAAGTATGTGCGCCGCATGGCGTTTATCCAATGCACATTGCGTTGTCGCCGAGACGCTGCGTCGAACAGCATTTCCTACACCCGCCGTCGCATATCGACGCCCGTTCGAATAAACAGGCACATAAAATGCGGGCGTCCCGAATGCGCCCCATCTCGCGCGCCAGGAGAAGCTCCGCATGTTCAACATACGAATACGCCTGCGCGCGTTGCTCTTCTGCGCAATGATTGCGATAAGCGGGCCTGGCTGTCACGCGCAGTACACCACCGACTGGCTCGCGAATACATATGGCACGCTCGCCGCTCATGTCGGCAACGCCGCGCGCTCGATGTGGGTCGCACCCGAGGGCGTTGTCTACACGGCGTCGATGTGGGACGAGAACGAAGGCGGCGTTGCGATCTACCAGAATGGCCGTAGCATGGGCTCGATCGGCATCCATAGCGAATTCCAGGGCGGCGCCATCACGGGCAATGCAACGTCGATCTTCGCGGCGATGCAGGCGGGCACGCAATATGGAACGGGCGGCGTGGGCCGCTACAACCGCGCAACGGGTGCACGCGACCTCGTCATCAACGTCAGCACGTGGACTGCCATGAGCCACGCCGATGCGATCTCGGGCCTCGCGACGGCAGGCTCGCTGCTGTACGCAAGCGACTTCTTCGGCAATCGCGTACGCGTGTTCACCACCGACGGTGCGTGGCAGCAGGACATCAGCGTTGCGAGTCCCGGCGCACTCGCGCTGGATGATGCGGGCAACGTGTGGGTGGCGCGCAAGAGCGCGGGCGCGATCGTCGAATACAGTCCCACGGGCGCGTTGCTGAACACGATCCAGATGCCCGCAACCTCGCGCCCTTGCGCATTGTATTTCGATGCGCCCCGCGGACTGCTGATGGCCGGCGACGAGGGGCCCGATATGAACATCAAGCTCTACAGTGCAACAAGCGGCGTAACACGCGCGCCGCAACTCGTCGGCACTTTCGGCGTTCAAGGCGGCTATCTCGACACGACGACGGGCATCAAAGGTCAGGTGGGCGACAAGCGCTTCACACGCGTCGCAGGCATCGGCAAGGACGCGGCAGGCAATCTGTATGTGCTCAACAACCCGTGGGGCGGCGGCTGGGATCTCGGTCGCAACGGCGGCACCGATCTTCACGCGTACGACGGCGCGGGCAATCTGCTGTGGAAGCTTCAGGCGCTCAACTTCGAAGCGGTTGCGGCAGCCGATCCGGTGACAGACGGTCGGTTATTCTATAGCGGCACGAACATCTATTCGGGCACGGCGGGCGGAACCTTCGTCGCCAACACCGTGGACCCTTTCTCGTATCCCGGCGACCCGCGCCTCAACGCCAACGACACGCAGCGCGACGAACACTTCGGCCAGCTCGTCAGCGTCGGCGGCAACCGGATTCTCGTTGCATCGGGCCAAAATCCGGCGATCTTCTATTTCTTCCATTTCGAACCGTCGACTGGCTACATCGCCGTACCGGATGCATCGATTCCCGGCTCAGCGTTCAATACGACGCGCCCCGTCACGGGCGGCTTCAGCATCGACACCAAGGGCGACGTGTGGGCCGGGCTCGATCGCACGAATCACATCTATCACTATCCGCTGACGGGCTTCGACGGATACGGCAAGCCGACATGGGGCGCGGGCATCGCGCTGCCGATACCCCTCAGCATTCGCCCGTTGACGCGCATCGTCTATCTCGCCGAAAACGACACGATGATTCTTGCGCAAGGCATCGCAGGCAGCGCCGACTGGACGGCGATGAGCACGCGCATCGAGGTGTATCACGGCTGGAGCGCGGGCAACATGACGCGGCCCGCCCCCGTCATCCATCTCACCAGCGCCAATCCCAAGTCGATGGCGGCGGCGGGCAACTATCTGTTCGTCGGCTATGTACACACGGTGCCCAACATCGATGCGTTCAATCTCACCACGGGCCATCTCGACACGACGCTCATCAATTCGAATCCGGGCAACGTGGATGTCGGCAACGACGTCGACTCGATATTTGGGCTGAGCGCTTTCGTCAGATCCACGGGCGAGTACGTCGTCACGAAGGACAACTACAACGGATCGAGCGTGATCGTGTATCGCTGGACACCGTGATCGCTGCCGAGCCGGTTCAGGCCGCAGGCGCGCCCGGCACATCGGGGGCGTACTTGCGCAGCCGTTGCGAAATGACATGCGACGGCTTTTCGACTACGCGATAAAACGCATAGCTGATCGCAAACGCCAGCCCCACTTCGATGAACCATGCGAAACGCCCGCTCGTGTCGAACGACAGGGCTTCGAGCAGCGCGAGTGCCGTCTTGTGGCACAGATACAGGCTATACGACCACGCACCGCACGCGGCCAGCGTCGACCACACGCGAGAGCGGGAAGGCGTCGCCGTCTCGGTCGCGATCCAGATCACCGCGAGGAACTGGAACACGGGCAGTGTGATGTCGGGGGTGATCAGCGGCAGCATGGCGGGCTTGAGACTGGATTCGGACAGCAGAATCATCACGGCCGCGCCCGCCGCGACGACGACCGCTCTCAGGAAGATCAGTTGCGTTGCCAGCGTCTGCGTGCATGTATCCAGCGCACGTTGGAGTACCCGCGTGAGTGGCGAGTACGCGCCGCGAATCTGGAATTGCGCAGCATTGCGCTGCGACTCCGCAATCAGACAGCCCGAGACCCAGCCGGCTGCATACAGCAGCGCGGTACCCGGAATACGATACGTTTCGTAGACGCAGCCATGACAGGCGGGATGTCCGAACAATCGCACGCATACGACCATCGCCGCCGCCATCAACGCGCAGCCGACGATCATGTCGCCGATGTAGCGAAAGCGCGGCCGCAAGATCGGATAAACCGCGTAATAGACCATTTCGCAGTCAAGCGACCACAACACCGATTCCAGATAATTCTGCCCCGCCGGCAAAGGCTGAACGACGCATAGCAAAATCACCAGCGGCAATCCAATACGAATGAATCGGGATGCGTAATAGTTAATGGGCTTTAAGGCGACATCCTTGTGATATGCAGCGTGAATGCAATAGCCCGAGATTACGAAGAACACGATGACGGCAGCGGGCCCCGCGAATAGCGCCGTCGCGCCGGACCATAGCGCGCTGCCCAGAAATGCAAGCTGATGCGGCAGGAGTTGTTTGAAAAGGGGCGGCTTGAAGTGATACATCAATACCCAAAACGCCGCGAGAGAACGAATGGCGTCTATCTTCAAGGACTTGCCCGAACTCGACGACGCTGACAGCTTCAACGTGATCGCCATTTTTCTTCCCTTTTATGACGGCTGCGGCGATCTTATCGCCGCAGCCGCTAACAAAAATCGAAAAAAAATTGGCGGGATTCGTTACGGCGGCTTTGAACCCGCGTGTTCAAATGCCTGCACAACCCCTTCGTGCAACGTTACATCGGTGGTGCAACACCATCCTTTTCCACGACGACGCGCTGCGCAACATACGCACCTTGCGATGCAGGCGTCGCGACCACGAACACCTTCTTGCCCGGCGTGAGATCGCTATGTGCGGCTGGCGCGATCGTCACCACGGGTACATTCGGCGGAACCGTCACGACGTTGCTGCCGCCCTTGTACGACAGTGTCAGATCGCGCCCGCTCGTGCTTTGCACCACGGTATCGACGTTCGCATTGGTCATCGAACTGTTCGGTCCGAGATCCCATGCATAATGCCCTTCGCCCGTCCCGCGCGCGGACTCGGGGAACACCACCACTTCCGTCGCCGTCAGCTTGCCGTCCGTGCCCGTCGTCGCGGCCGTGCCGATGAACGAGCCCGGCTTGATATCGGAGAGCTGCATTGGCTTGACGGATGACACAGCGATGGCCTGCTTGACCTCGATCGATACCGTGTCGCCGCTGCGGCGATGCACCTTCAGCGTGTCGCCGTCGAGCGAAACGATTTCTCCACGTATGCGCGTGGGCTTCGTCGCCGGCGTCTGCGCGAAGGCAGCGCTCGCGAGCGTGGCCGTCAACAGAGCGGCGCCGAATCTGATGCGAAAAGACATAGAAACTCCTAACTGGTTGATTCGGGTTTAGAGAGAGGAACGAACAACGGAGACGGAACAATGCGATGCTGTCACGAGCCGCCGAACCAGTTATAGCCCTGGTTCTCCCAATAACCTCCCGGATACTGGTTTGTGATTTCGATCGCGACGATATGCTTCGGATTCTTGTAGCCCAGCTTGGTCGGCATGCGCAGCTTCATCGGAAAACCGTATTTGTGCGGCAGCACGTCGCCGTCGTAAGTGAGCGTCAAAAGCGTCTGCGCATGCAGCGCCGTCGGCATGTCGATGCTGGTCCAATAGTTGTCGGCGCAACGCAGCGACACATACTTCGCGCTCATGTCCGCGCCTGCTCGACGCAGGAAATCGGAGAAGCGCACGCCGCCCCAATGGCCGATCGCGCTCCAACCTTCTATGCAGATATGCCGCGTAATCTGGCTTTCCTGCGGCAGCGCTCGCAACTCGTCGAGCGTCCACGTGCGCTTGCCGTGCGCGAGACCGCTTAGCTGCAAGCGGTAGGAAGCGGCATCGACCTCGGGCACATCGTCGATGTCATAGAACGCGTTGAAGGGAAAAGGCCGCGTGATCATCGACTCGGGGTATGTCGGCGCAAGCGTGTTCGGATCGAACAACAGGGCCTGCACCTCGTCGTTGAAGAACGAAATGCGCCGCAGCGCGGCGTTCACGGATTTGTCGTTGGTGAGATCGCAGCCCGACAGCAGCGCAATGCCGCCGAGCGTCAGCAGGCGCTGACCGAACAGGCGACGTGCGGGTGATTTGAGTTCGCGCTGCGCGTCGCGAACGATCGACTCGCCATGCGTGGCGAGAAACGAGCCGGGCTGCGGCGTGCGCTTGCGGATCGTCATGTTTCAGCGCCCCCGGATCATCAGAAGCAGCGAGCGCGGCACCAGCGCGACCATCGCGACATGCACGCCGACGAACGCGACGAGCACGCTCATGCAGATGAAGTGCACCACGCGCGCGTTGTCGTATCCGCCCATCAGCGTGCGCAGCAGCGGAAACTGCACCGACTTCCACACGGCAAGCCCCGATAGCACGACCAGCGCGATGTCGGCGATCACGACGAGATACGCGAGCTTTTGCAGCGCGTTGTAACGTGCGACATCGTCGTGCTTCAAACGCCCGCGCAGCGCGGCGAGCAGATCGGCTGAAAGCTGTTTCGCCTCGAGGGGCAGCAGCTTGCGTCGAAAGCGGCCGGCGAAATTCCACGCAAGATAGATGCTGAAGTTCGCGACCAGCAGCCACATCACTGCGAAATGCCATTGCAGCGCGCCGCCTAGCCAGCCGCCTAGCGTGATCGAAGGAGAAAACCGAATGACCGGGAAGATCGGCGACGCATCGTAGATCTGCCATCCGCTCATGACCATGAGCACGACAGCCAACGCATTGATCCAGTGCGTAACGCGAACCCACCCCGGTTGGACCGTATTGTGGTTGTGACTCAAAACCGCTCCAGTTCGATGACGTTTGTTTGAGCGCATGCGCGAGCGTGGCGCGCGGCACCCGCGTGCAACTCAAGGGCTAACGCAATCGACGAACGGTTATTCCACCACCTCAAAAGATATTTTTCTTGCAGTCCACTTTCAATGGGAACAAGGTCATGCGCCCGCGTTGCCTTCGGCGAGAATCTGCTGGATGACCTCCTCGAACGCTTCCACCGGTTGTCCGCCCGTCACCAGATAGCGCTGGTTGAAGATGATCGACGGCACCGACTGAATACCCATTGCCTGGTACTCCCGTTCTTCGGCGCGAACTTCATCGGCGTAGTCCCCTCCCGTTAGCACGCTGCGTGCTTTCTCGCCGTCGAGACCAACGGATTGCGCGGCTTCGACAAGCACGTCATGATGGCTCGGGTCCTTGCCGTCGCCGTGATAGGCCTGTAGCAACGCAAGCTTCAACGGCAACTGCCTGCCCTCGATGCCCGCCCAATGCAGCAGCCTGTGCGCGTCGAACGTGTTGTACACATACGCGCGCGGACCGAACGCGAAGCCGACGCTCGCGCCGCGCTCACGGATCATCGCTTGCGTCTCTTCGATCTGCGCCCGTGTGCGGCCATATTTCTTGCCGAGATAATCGACGATCTTTTCGCCTTCGGGCCCCATCTGCGGATTCAATTCGAACGGATGCACGACTATCTGCGCATCCACTGCATCGCCGAAGCGCTCCAGCGCGAGACGCAAGGACGAAAGCCCGATCGCGCACCACGGGCAGGCGATATCGGAAACGAAGTCGATTCGGAGCGGTTGAGTCATTGCGGATTCGATCCTGTCAAGATTCGCGGAGATCGGCCCACGTTATCAGAAACATGCGCGATCCGTTTATACCGCGCCGCAGCATACCGGAATTCGCGAATTGGTGCGGGCCGTCTGGCAGGACGCGCCATTTTCACCAATAATGCCCGAATCACTGCCGCAGAATGAGGACGGTCATGGATTATCCACCCGAAGCCATCCGTACCATCGCGCTGGTCGGCCATGCCGGTTGCGGCAAGACCTCGCTCATCGAAGCGCTGCTGAAAGAAGGGGGCGCGATCCATGCAGCAGGCAGTGTCGATCGGGGCTCGACCGTCTGCGACTTCGATCCGCTGGAGCGCAAATACCATCACTCGCTCTCTTCCGCGATCGCGCACCTCGACTATCAGTACACCCGCATCTATCTCGCCGACACACCGGGCTATCCCGACTTCTCCGGCCTCTCCATCAGCGCATTGCCAGCCGTCGAAACGGCAGCCATCGTCATCAACGCGCGCACCGGCATCGAGATGACCACGCGCCGCATGATGGCGTGGGCAGAGGCACGCAAGCTATGCCGCATCATCATCGTGAACGGCATCGACGGCGAGAAGGTCGATCTGCCGACACTGCTCGAACAGATTCAGGAGACCTTCGGCAAGAACTGCCTGCCCATCAATCTGCCGGCGCAAGGCGCACAGGCCGTGGTGGACTGCTTCTTCAATCCGTCGGGCGAGGCCGATCTGCTCAGCGTCGGGTCCGCGCACGACGCACTCGTCGATCAGGTGATCGAACTCGATGCGAAGCTGATGGAGCTGTATCTCGAACAGGGCGAAGCGATCAAGCCGGAACAGTTGCACGAGCCCTTCGAGCGCGCGCTGCGCGAAGGTCATCTGGTGCCCGTGTGCTTCACGTCAGCAGCGACGGGTGCGGGCATTCCCGAACTGCTCGATGTATTCGTGCGCCTGCTGCCCAATCCGCTCGAAGGCAATCCGCCCCTGTTCTATCGCGATGTCGATGGGCGGCGCGACACGGTGCAGGCCGAGCCCGATCCCGACAAGCACGTGCTCGCGCATGTGTTCAAGATCGTAATCGACCCGTACATCGGCAAGATGGCGGTGTTCCGTATTCATCAAGGCACGGTGCGGCGAGACGGTCAGCTGTATATCGGTGACGCGCGTCAGCCCTTTCGTGTCGCGCATCTGATGCTCTTGCAAGGCAAGGACCACGAAGAGGTGCTGCAGGCGGGACCCGGCGATATCTGCGCGACGGCGAAGGTGGACGAGATAGCATTCGATGCCGTGCTGCACGACGCGCCCGAAGACGGCAACATCCATCTCGCGCCGCTCGCCTTTCCGACACCCATCTACGGCCTTGCGATCGAACCGGAGCGGCGCGGCAACGAACAACGTCTGTGGGAAATCCTGCAGAAACTCGCTGCCGAAGACCCGTGCCTGCGAATCGAACATCCCGTCGGCACCAACGAGACCGTCGTGCGCGGCCTGGGCGAGCTGCATCTGCGGCACATGCTGGAGCGGCTCAGCGATCAGTACAAGCTGGCTGTCGTCACGCGGCCGCCGAAGATCGCGTATCGCGAGACGATCAGCGGCAAGGCGGAAGGACATCACCGCCACAAGAAGCAGACGGGCGGCGCGGGACAGTTCGGCGAAGTGATGCTGCGTGTTGAACCGCTGCCGCGCGGCGCGGGCTACGAGTTCGTCGATGCCGTAAAAGGCGGCGCGATTCCAGGCCAGTTCATGCCCGCCGTGGAAAAAGGGATTTTGCAGGTGATCGAGAACGGGCCGCTTGCGGGCTTCCCAATGCAGGACGTGCGCATCACCGTGTTCGACGGCAAGAGCCATCCCGTCGATTCAAAGGAAGTCGCGTTCATCACGGCGGGCCGCAAGGCATTCATCGACGCCGTGCTCAAGGCGCAGCCCGTGCTGCTCGAACCCATCGTCAATATCGAAGTGATGACGCCCGAGACCACGATGGGCGACATCATCGGCGACCTGTCGTCACGGCGTGCGCAGGTACAGGGCACGCGCAATCTGGCGGGGCATGCCGTCGTGGTGGCGGGGAAAGTGCCGTTATCGGAACTCACCGACTATCAGTCGCGGCTCAACGCGATCGCGGGCGGGCACGGCAACTACAACATCGAGCTGAGCCACTACGACCCTGTTCCGCCGAACCAGCAGGACAAGCTCGCCTCGCAATACAGGAAGCAGGCAGACGCGGACTAGCGCGACTTGCCGCGCGTGCCCTTCTTCGCACTCGCGGCGCGAGGCGCCTCTTTGACGGGCTGCACGCTGCTGCCCGTGAGCTGCTCCATCCACGACAACGCGTCGACGTATGACAGAAACTGCTGCAGATAACCCGGCGACAGTTCGCGCATCAGCGACAGCGACCTGTGCACGAGGCTGCTCGAATTGAGCGGACCGGCATTGCCCGGCACCTGTTCGAGCGATTGACGCAACTGCTTCTCGGCGCTGACCTTCGACCAGGTCTCGCGAAAGTAGTCGAGCGCCTTCAGTTCGGCATGCACGGCGGGACTGTTTGGGGTGCGCTCGCCGGTTTCGCTCGCCTGACTTGCGATGTAGTCGACCAGTCCGGCGAGCGGACCACGCGAAGGTTTGCCCGCCCCTGCCGAGCGCTCCGCCACGTCGGCTTGCGAAGCATGGTCTGCGACATCGGCGGCATACGCATCGAGCAACGCGCACAGACGCGCGTCCAGCAGGCGGCGTGTCTCGCCGTCATACTGTGCGGCCCGCCGCGCCAACGCATCGATGAAATGAAAGCGCAGCGGATCGTGCGCGTCGGCGCCCTGCTCGCGCCATGCGTCAAGCGTCGCTTGGGGTTGGGTTGTGCCGTTACTCACGATTCGAGCTGCCCGCCGACGACGGCCTCGGCACCGCCGCGATTTCCACGCGACGGTTCTTCGCGCGTCCCTCGCTGTCTGCGTTCGAACTGACGGGCTGTTCCGAGCCGAACGCCGCCGCGAACACCGACGACGCCGGAATGCCCGAATCGATGAAGGCGCGTGTCACCGTCAGCGCGCGCTGCGCCGACAGTTCCCAGTTGTCGGCGAAACGCCGGTTGCCCGCACGCACCTGCTGGTCGTCGGCGAAACCGCTCACCATCAGGATTTCGTCGTGCGAACGGAGATACGCGGACAACGGCGCGGCCAGGCTCTTCAACAGATCGCGCCCCTGCGGCTGCAACTGGTCCGAGTTCAGCGCGAACAGTACGTTGCCGCTGATCCCGATGCGTCCGTTCACCAGCGTCACGCGCCCCGCCGCGAGCGGACCCGCCAGCGCCTGCTCCAGCGTCTTGCGGCGCTGCGCTTCCATCTGCCGCTGCTTCACCGCGTCGTCGAGCCGCGCGGACAGTTCCAGCTGTACGCCGATCACAGCGACCAGCAGCAGCACGAACGCGCCCAGCAGCACCGACATCAGGTCGCTGAACGCGGCCCAGATGGGCGTCGTCGGCTCGACGCCGCCGTCGATGTCCTCGTTCATGCCGCGTCGGCTCCTGCGGAAGCGCGCCGGCCTGCCAGCTGCTGCAGATCTTCGACGATCTGCTTCTGCGACAGCATGCTCAGGTCGATGACCTCGCGCGCCTGCGCGACGTAGTACGCGAGTTGCTCGTCGCTGCGCAGCAGCGACTTGTCGAGCGCCGCTTCGATGCGCTGCAGATGGGCCATCAGCTTGTCGTTCGATTCGCCGAAAAGCTTCACCGCGACGCCCAATGCCTCGCCGAGGCTCGCCACTTCGACGGCGCTGCCCGTCACCTGCGCGGCCACCTCACCGAGCTTGCGCGTTTCGGCTTCGACCTTGTCGTTGAACTGCGTGCCCACGCGTTCCAGCAAGCCCGCCGACGTCGACACGAGCGCATCGACGGCCGTGCGCTGTTCCGTCGATGCATGGTTCACCGCGTCGAGCAGCGTTTCCAGCGTGGCAAGCAAACGGCTGCGCTCCTCGAGCATCGCGGTGTCGCGAACCATGCTGTCGGACAGTTTCTGGCGCAGTTCGGCGACGACTTCGGCGGCCACGCGCGGCGCTTCCGAGGCGGCCTGCACGAGCCGCGAAATTTCGGCGATCGTGCCGCTCGCGTGCGCCTGGGTTTGCGCCGAAATATCGGTGGCCGTCTGCGCGAGCGTGTCGCAGATCGCCTGCTGGCGGCTCGCGCTGCGCGCGCCCGCTTCTTCCCATTGCTGACTCAGGTTCGCGGCGACGGCTTCGAGCGATGCGCGCCATGCCGCCAGACGCGCTTCGTCACGCGACGCCAGTTCGGCCTGCAAGCCGGCGTGCGACTGGCCGACGGCTTGCAACAGCGCCGCCGAATGCTGCTCGAAAGCGGCCGCGGCCGTCGTGAGCGCCTCGCGGTTGTGATCGGCGAGCTTTTCGCCCGCGCGCGCCTGTTGCGACAGCGCGTCCGTCCATGCTTGCGACACGTGGCCCGCCGTCGCATCGAGGCGCGCCGACACGCCGTCCAGCAAGGCGCCCGAACGTTGCTCGAAAGTCTGACTGAAGCCTTCCAGCGACGCGCGCAAATCCGCGACGATCGACTCGCTCGCGCTCTGTTGCCCCTGGAGCGCCTTGTTCCACATCTGCGCGACCGTCGCGGTGGTGGCCTCCAGGCCCGTCGACAGACCGTCCAGTTGACGTTGCACCGCCTGCTCGACGATCTCGCGCAGCGCGGCCATTTCGCGCGCATGAGCCGCCATCGTCGCTTCCATCGCCGGCTGCAACGCCGCACCCGCGGCCCGGGCGCTTTCCGCCGCGCTCGCCACCTGGCCCGCCGTCGCATCGAGGCGCGCCGAGACACCGTCCAGCAGGGCGCTCGAACGCTGCTCGAAGGACTGGCTGAAGCCTTCCAGCGAAGCGCGCAGATCCGCCACCATCGACGCGCTCGCGTGCCGCTGTCCCTGGAGCGCCTCGTTCCACAGGTCGACCACCGTCGACGTGCTCGCCTGGAAGCCGGTCGAGAGTCCGTCGAGTTGACGCTGCACCGCCTGCTCGACGGTCTCGCGCAACGACGCCATTTCACGCGCCTGGCCGGACATCGTCGCTTCCAGCGCCGGCTGCAGCGCTTCGCTAGCGGCGCGCGCGCTTTCGGCGGCGCTGTCCTTCAGCGACTGCGACACCGTCGAGACGAGCCGCGAGTACGCCGCTTCCGTTCTGCCGTGGAATGCGTGCTGGTTCGCGATCAGCCGCTCGTTCAGCGCGGCGCTCTGCTGCTCGATGACCGTCATCATCGCCTGAAGGCGGTCGACGAGCGTGGGCATCATGTCGGCCTGGCGCTGCAGCAGCTTGAACGTCTCGTCGCGCTTCTGGCTCTGCGAGAACGCGCGCAGCGTCGTCGCGATCTTCGTGTCGAGCAGATGCGCCGCCTGCGCGCGCTCGCGGCGGCACAGCGCGGACAGCAGCCCGAGCATCGCCGAGGTCGCCACCCCCGCAATCGAGGTGCCGAACGCGAAACCCAGACCCTTGACGGGCGCGGCGAGCGATGCGCGGATCGCCTGCAGGTCCGTCGCACTGTCCAGCGCCAGGCCCGTGCCGCGCAGCGTCGTGACCATGCCGAGCAGTGTACCTAGCATGCCCAGCAGCACCAGCAGGCCGACCAGATACGGCGTGAGCGCCGGTCCCGGCAGCGCGACGCGCTCGCCTTCGATGCGCAGACGCACCGGCGTGCGCAGCCCGGGATCGAGCCGTTCGAGCCACGAGCCGAGCCGCGCCGGCGCCTCGGACAATTCCGTCACCGCGCGCGTCAGCGTGGCCGTGGCCTGCTGATAGCGCTGCAACTCCAGTGCGCCCGCCACGTAGCAGGCTATAACCAGCAGCGTGACGGCGAGCGCCAGCGGGTTAGACAGGAGATAGCCTGCGCCGACCCAGCCGGCAGCAATCAGACCTACGAGAAAAACAACCACAAAATCAATGCGATATCTGGACATGTTGTCCCAGTTAGCTGATGCGAAGAGCGGCGAGCAGCCCTTCGACCGGTTGAAAACGAATGTCGAGTTCGGCCAGCAACACGCTTTGCATGTCCTTGCGAAACCCGTCGAGCCACGCACCGGGCCGGGTGGCCGGCTCTGTTTGCGCCTGGCCTTCGGCGGGCGCGCCGGATGCCTGCGCGTCCCTGTCCGCCTTGCGCAAGCGCTCGAAATGGCCGGCTAGCAGGCCGGGCACCGCGCCGAACAGGTTGCGCTCACGTGCCCCCAGCGAGCGCTCCATGATCGCGTCCACGACTGCGAGTCGCGTCATTTCGGGCGCCTTCGCCGCCAGCAGGCTGCGCAGGCGGCCACGCAGCGTGCCGATGCGGGTTTCCATCGTCTGCTGGAGCGCGAGGTAGCACTGACGAAAATCCGCGTAGTCGGCCTCGCGCTGGGCCGATGCAGACTGCGCAGTCTGCGCATGCGAGGCGCCGCGCCGCCGGCGCGTGGACAGCACGCTGTCGCCGGCGATCGCGTCGGCGAGCGCAGCGCGCACGCTGGCGCACTCTTGTTCGACGGTGCCCGCGCCCCGCGCGCCGGAAACGGCGGCGGGCGGCTTGCCGTTGAGCGCCGTCGACAGCGCGATGGCGTCCGTCCAGCCGAGCCACTGGCTCAGCTGATCGGACAGCGACTGGCTGGAGGCGGACACGTCGGCGGCCGTCAGGCGCGCGAGCAGGCGAACCAGCGTCGGGCCGCTGACCGCCGTGCGCTGAGGGGCTTGAACCATACCACCAGAAATCTCGAAAAGGCAGCAGTTTACACGCTGCCGGACCCGAAACCGCCTTGGGACGATGTCGAGGGGTGGCAGCGGACCGGTCTCGATGACCGCAGAGCCATGCCGTTCAAGGCGGAGGAGGCATTGCAAGCCGGCGTCGCATGGCCGCGACGCCGGCCCGCCGACGTCTATTGCATCGTCAGCACGACGCGAAAGCGCGCGGCGCCGCTCATCATCCGCTCGTACGCTTCGGCGGCGCGTTCGAGCGGATAGGTCTCGATCATGGGCTTGACGTCGGCGAGCGCGCTGAACGCGAGCGTGTCCTCCGAATCCGCCGATGAACCCGACGGCCAGCCCTGCACGGCGTTGCGGCCCATGATGAACTGCACGGGGGGCACCTCGATCGGCTTGTCCGCGACGCCGAGAATGATCAGCTTGCCGTCGAGCCCGAGGCCGCCGAGGGTTGCCGTCATCGCGTCGCCGCTCGTCACCGTCGCGAGGATGACTTTCGCGCCGCCCAGCGCCTTCAGCGCTTCGGCCACGTCCTGCGAGCGGCTGTCGATGTAGTGATGCGCGCCGAGCTGCTTCGCGAGCGGCGCCTTGTCTTCCCCGCGCGCGATCGCGACGGTGTTGAAACCCATGCGCCGTGCAAACTGCACGCCGAGATGCCCCAGCCCGCCGATGCCGAGCACGGCGACCAGATCGCCCGCCCGCGCGCCGCTGTTGCGCAGCGCATTGAACGTCGTGATGCCCGCGCAAAGCAACGGCGCCGCCTCGACGTCCTTGAGATCGTCGGGCATACGCGCGAGCGCTTCGACAGGCGCGACGAGATAGTCGGCATAGCCGCCGTCATAGCTGATGCCCGGCACCTGCGCCTTCTCGCACACGACGAAATGGCCGCGCCGGCAGGCCGCGCAGCGCCCGCAGTGGCCGCCATGCCAGCCCACGCCGACGCGCTCGCCCGCCTTCCAGCCCTCGACACCCGCGCCGACGGTATCGATCACGCCCGCGACCTCGTGTCCGGGCACGCGCGGAAACTGCAGCCCCGGCCACAGGCCTTCTTTCGTCAGCGAGTCGCTGTGGCAGATGCCGCACGCCTGCACCTTGATCAACACCTGGCCCGCGCCTGGCGCCGGCACGTCGCGCTCCACGAGTTCCAGCGCGCCACCCGCCGCGCCAACCTGTACCGCTCTCATCTTTCGCATCGAATTTGCTCCAGTCGAAGAACAGTCCTTCCAGCGCGAACGAATACGCATTGACGGCTGCTTCAGACGCGCAGCAACGCGATCCCGCCTGCTGGTCCGAGATGGATACTAGGTGCTGAAGGATGTGCGCGCAATTGAACGGTCCGTTATCGGTCCGTTATCGGTCCGTTACCGGTCGTTGATGCCCGCACCGCACCCGACGACACTGCAAATGCGCGAACGTCCAGCACAGTCGATACCCACAGGGCGACATTTCGCGACGACATAAGGTGGAAAGAAGTGCGGGTCAGACACACACACTAGCGGTCATATTTGCCTTCGCGGCGCCCGGCGCGTCCGAACCCCGTCAATCGGACTCGCGGACGCGCGAAAGGCCGTCGTCGCTCGCCACGACCAGCAGACCAGGAAGAAAACGGCAAGGCCTTCGTGCCCGCTCGCGAGCGATGTCGGCGCAGGCGCCATGTCGGCGACAGTGTGGCTCACCGCATGCGTGCTCGCCGCGCAACGGCCGCACCGCCGCGCAGACGCATCAGCGGATGACGGACGCTGCGCGCGCGAGGCGGTCAGGCCGAGCCGACCTTGCCATCGCGACGTTGCCGCGCGAATACGTATTTCAGCCACTCGCGTCCATTGACGACGAACATGCCCGCCAGCACCAGCGCCGAGCCAGCCAGAAACGTCGGCTCGAGCCGTTCATGCAGCAGCAGCGCGCCCAGCGCGACGCCGAACAGCGGCGACATGAACGACAGCACGCCGAGCCGCGACGCGAGATAGACGCGCAGCAGATAGAACCACGCGACATAGCTGACGAAGCACACGACGATCGCCTGAAACCCGAGGCTTGCCCATACGAGGGTCGTGCCATGAAAAGCGGACTGCCCCGAGAACAATGCGAACGGCAGCAGCACGACAAAGGCCCACACCAGCTGGACGAACAGTGTCTGCGTGGCGGGCGCTTCGCTCAGGCGGGTGGCGCGCACGGCGACTGTCGTCATGCCCCACGCGGCGCCCGCGCAGATGCCCAGCAGGTCGCCCAGCATCCAGTTGGGCGCCGACGGTCCAACGCCCGATCCCGCACCCGGCCCCACGAACGTGACCACGATGCCCACGAACGACACCGCGATCCCCGTCCATTGCACACGCGTCATGCGTTCGGACGGCAGCGCGAGTTGCAGGCCGACAGCGGCGAACATCGGCGCCGTGTAAAGAAACACGGCCATATGCGATGCCGTGGTCCAGCGCAGCCCTTCGGCAACGAAAAGAAACTCGGCGGCAAACAGGATGCCGACCACCGATCCCGGCCCGAGCGCGACGCCTTTGAGCCACTTGTCGCGCACGATCAGCCGGCCGAACATCCACACCAGCACAGCGGCGACGCCGGAGCGCAGCGATACCTGAAGCAGCGGCGCGACGTCGGCCGCAATCGATTTCATCGCAGCCTGTTGCAGCCCCCAGATCAGGCACAGCACCACCATGCTTGAAACGGCCACGCCGTCCAGACTCTTTCTCATCGATATTCGCCAGCAGATCTTGCGCGACAGTGCGCCCTGACGGGCGGGGCGTCTGTCGCGTGGAAATCGCGCGGGGAGTGCAATGCCGATGGCTCATCGACGGCACAGCGGCGCCGTGCGACGAAACGTGTTGAACCTTCGTTGAGCCGTTCGGCGGGCCTTTCGTGGGCCCGCTATTGAACCATTCCCCGCGCGCAGGGCTTCCGATTTTCGACGATTTGGACTTCGTTGTCGAATGCCTTACGGCGAACTGCGGAGGCGGCACATGTCGCCGGGAGAGCGCTCAGGGAAAGATCGGCGTGGTCGGTTCCGCGCCTTCGAGATCGGCCCGCGGCACATGCTGCGTAATGAGCTGCTCGATCTCATGCTCCCGCGAGCCGGGCACGTCCGCCATGACCAGCAACTGGCCCGCGCGGATCGCTTCGCGGAAACGCTCAAGATGAGCGTTCGGCTCGTTGACGCCGATCATCGATGCCGTCCATGCGCCGAACCCCGCGCCCGCCAGCGTCAGCATGACGACGGCGCCGCCCGCGATGGCCAGCTCGGCAGGCGGAAACGCCAGCGCCACCAGGCCAAGCAGCGCGCCCGTCGCGCCGCCGAATGCCACGCCGCGTTCGAGCGCATGCACGACATCGCTGCTTTGCAGCAAAGAGGCTTGAGGCAAGGCTTCGAGTGTGACGCTGTGATTGGCGAGCACATGGATGTGCCGCCATGTGATTCGAGCGCGCAGCAGGTCGTCGACGATCGCCCTGGCCGTGGGTGTGTCGGGGGCGAGGAAATAAAGGCGTCTCATATCGGCTCTCCGTCAGATGGCGGGTGTCCGCAACGGGGCGATGCCTTTATCGTACGCCTGAACCGGCTTCAGTGGCTTGCGTTCACGCGTTTGTCTCCTGCTGGCTCGCAGCGACGCGGGAACGCTAGCCGCGTCCCGTCACGAACTTCCTGGTCGCGTGATAACCGTGTTTCGTCGCGTCGGCCACGGCACGTCCCGCCGACTTTGCGCCATGTCCGATCGCATGCACGCCGTTGCGAACGGCGTGACCGGTCTCCTTGCCTGCCGCCTTGGCATCGGTTTTCAACTGATGCGCGCTGCTTGCGAGGCTTGCATGCGCAAACGGGCTGGCAAACGCCAGCACGGCCACGATGAGTGAGATTCTGGACGTTTTCATGGTCCCATTTTCCCATATCGAACCGGCGCGGGTATCCGCCAGACGGTAAGCATCGTGCCGGGTTTGTATCGCCATGTTTCGGGCAAGGCCGCGGAAAATCGCCGGAGCATTCCAACTCCTGACGATCCGGCGATCGCCCTGGCAGTGTTTCCCTTTACACGAAGGCGTACCGCACGCAGCATCCCGTCGAACTGCCCGGCGACGAATGGTACAAGGCGACGCGGGCATCGACGTCCCCGGAAGATCAAGCCGCGCGATGAAGCGCGGTCTCCATCACCGTAGGCGGTCGCGAACATCATCCACGTCGCGGCGGCGTCCTCGAAGGATAGCGACGGCGGGTTCTTCACGACGGCATGCACGGGCGCATTCACGCGTTCGCCGTACATGCCGTAGTCGGCGAACGAGAAGGCAGGCACGACGCTCACCGCATCGCCGACCGCGAAGTCCTTCACGCCGCTGCCTACTGCCGCGACGACACCCGACGCTTCGTAGCCCAGCGTCGCGGGAAAGCGCGGCTGGATCGTGTATTCGCCCGATCGATACATGACTTCCGCGCGATTGATGCCGATTGCCTTGACCTCGATCTGCTGCACGGCTTTCGTGACGCAGCGCGAGCGCTTCGGCAGCGCGCGTAAAACTGCCGGGATCGACGATCTGCACGAAGATCTGCATCGTCTCCAGTCGATCCCTATGCGCTCCCGCATTGCATGAAGACCGGAAATGCTCGCACACTCCGCGCCGCGCAGCAGGCCGACTTCCAGCGGCGCTTTCGCTCGCGCGCGCTTGCGTCTACGCTAAAGGGAGCTCGAACCCAGCATCGGGCACGCCAGCCTTTCCGAAGCCCGGCTTGCCTGCCATTTTCGCGCGTGTTCACCGGTGTTTTTGCCGCAACGGAGCGAGGCCCGCCATGCAACTGTCCGCCGTCACCGTCGTCAAGCCCGAAACGACCAACTTCATTTTCGGGCAGTCCCACTTCATCAAATCCGTCGAGGATATTCACGAGGCGCTCGTCGGCGCGGTGCCCGGCATCCGGTTCGGCCTTGCGTTTTGCGAGGCGTCGGGCAAGCGGCTCGTGCGACGCTCCGGCACCGACGATGCATTGATCGACATGGCAAGCCAGAACGCGTTGAACGTCGGCGCGGGCCACAGTTTCTTCGTCTTTCTCGGCGACGGCTATTTTCCCGTCAATGTGCTGAACGTGCTGAAAACCGTGCCCGAGGTGTGCCGCATTTTCTGCGCGACTGCGAACCCCGTCGAAGTGCTGGTGGCCGAAACGGATCAGGGGCGCGGCATCGTCGGCGTGATCGACGGTTTTTCGCCCCTTGGCGTGGAAGGTGCCGAAGACGTGCAATGGCGCAAGGACCTGTTGCGCACGATCGGCTACAAACTCTGATGCACTCTATCGATACATGCAACCTTCCGACTTCGATCCGCGCACGCTCTGGCCCGCCATTGAAAGGCAAACCGCATACGCGCTGCAGTGCGGCGCGCTGCAACCCATCGATACCGTGCAGGCCGTCATCGAAAGCGGCGGCGTCCGCTTCATCGTGCGGCAGGTGTCGAGTCTCACGCGCAAAGAACGACAGCGCCTGCAGGCGCGCAGGCTCCAGACGGAGAAGCGCGTCGCCGTCAATCCGTTCCTGCCGCACGAGCCCGATCTGTTCGTCGCCGACATCTCCGGCACGCATCTCGCGCTGCTCAACAAGTTCAACGTGATCGAACATCATCTGCTGATCGTCACGCGCGAATTTCGACGTCAGGAAGCGCTGCTCGATCTCGCGGATTTCGAAGCGCTGATGCGCTGCATGGCGGGGTTCGACGGTATCGGGTTCTATAACGCAGGCCCCGAGGCGGGCGCGAGCCAGCCGCACAAGCATCTGCAGATCGTGCCGTTGCCCCTTGGCGATAGCGACCCGCCCGTGCCCGTCGAACCGCTGCTCGCGCAGGCCTTCGGCGCGGGTCCGGTTGGGCGCGTACCGGGCTTACCGTTCCGTCATGCGTTCGCGCGCCTTGCTGTCGACGATGCTACACCCGACGCTGCCGCACAAACCGCGCTCGCATGCTATCGCGCGCTGCTCGACGCTGCTCACGTCGGCGCTGTCGAGACGAACGGCGAGCCGTGTCACGCAACACCGTACAACCTGCTCGTCACGCGCCGCTGGATGTTGCTCGTTCCGCGTTCGACGGAGCACGCGGAGGGCGTGTCCGTCAATGCGCTCGGTTTCGCCGGTTCGCTGTTCGTGCGCGACGCGGCGCACCTGGAACTGATCGAACAGATCGGCCCGATGAACGTGCTGCGGCGCGTGGCCTACCCGTCACCTTCGTAGCGTCTGCCTGTCACCCTCGCTGCCGATTTCGCGCAGCGCCCCTACAATAGCGGTCGCCTCCGCGAAACCCTTCGCGGCCATCGTTCGCCCGCGCATTCACACCATGAACATTGCCCACATCCGATCGCGATTTGTAGCCGCCGCCCTGTTCTTCACGATGCTCGCCTTCGGCACTGCGGCATCGGCGCAGAGCGTCGACAGTTCCGATCCGCAGATGCTGGTCAAGACGGTGACGCAGCAGGTGCTCGACGAAGTCCACACGCGTGCGATCGATCCGACGGACATTCCCCGCATCATGGATATCGTGAATCGCGACATCCTGCCGTATATCGACTTCGAACATACGACGCGGCTCGCCTTGGCGCGCTACTGGCGCACTGCCACGCCAGCGCAGCAGCAGCAACTCGTTCAACAGTTCAAGATGCTGCTGATCCACCTCTATTCGGGTGCGCTTGCGCAGTTGAAGCCCGACCAGAAGATCGAGTATCCGCCGATGCGTGTCTCGTCGAGCGACACCGACGCCGTCGTGCGCACCATCGCGCTCACGAACGCACAGCCCGTCGAAATCGATTACCGTCTTCGCAAGACATCGCAGGGCTGGCGCGTGTATGACCTCAACGTGATGGGCGCATGGCTCGTGCAGACATATCGCCAGCAGTTCGGGGAGACGATCCAGCAAAGCGGCGTCGACGGCTTGCTGCGCTTTCTGACGGAGCGCAATCAGCAACTTGCGTCGGGCAGGCAATAACGCATCTCACGCGTGAATGCGTGAGCCGCGAACCACTTTGCATTCGGTCGATGCAAACCGTGCGCGCCACCGTCTTTTGACACGCGTGCGATGCGGCCACCCGATGAATGAGCGCTCGCGTATCGACCACGGGCGCCCCGCATCCGGCGACGCGATCCGCGTTCGGAGGCGCACGGCGCGCGGCTGAAGCAGCGAGGCGCGCCTGCAACCACATGCAGCTCAACGGACGCTCAGTGCGTCGATCAGTGCATCGTGTAGCCGCGACCGCTCATGCACGCGGAGTAAGCCTGGTTGAATGCCCCCATTGCATTCTGTTTCTGGGTTTGCGCATTGGCTTGCGCATTGCGCTGGTTCTGACGCGCGCGCATGCCGCCGCCCATCGTACCCGCCGCGGCGCCGATGGCAGCGCCCTTGCCGGCATCGCCCGCAATCGCGCCGATGACGGCGCCGCCCGCCGCTCCGCGTGCCGCTCCGCCGACGCGCTCGCCGCCGCCTACGGCGGGACCTGACGGCGGCGGAGGCGTTGCCGCGACAGCCGCCGGGTCGACACCCGTCTGCTGTTTAGCCCACGACGCGCAGGCGCCTTGATCCTGCTGCTGCTTCTCCGGACTTTGCCCTTTAGCCGGATAGGCGACGGGCTGTGCCTCGGCAACGGTCTGGCAACAAAGCAATGCAACGACACCAATAACCGACATCCGACGTTTGCCAAGCATGTTCATGAGAGTCCCCTTAGTGGTGGTCGTGGTCACTTCTCAGTCTATTCGCTGCGCCGTGCAGGTGTTAGTAATCTTTCTCGCTGCCTGATTAATTCGAAGTCCTGGCGCTGTACGTGGCCTGTGGATGCTCGCATTTGCCGTACGGCCTTCGTCGCCAATGCACGGTAACGGCACGTCATGTCGCCTGGCGGCAGCCGACATGCTACCCATGGCGCGAGAATGAATACGTACGCTATGACGTATCTAGACCATTCATGCGGGACGGCAGTCGGGTCGAACCTCGGCGCCAATCTGGCCGGTCAAATGCGGATTAGCGCTTCTGCAATGCCCAGTCCGTCTTCCCCGTGCCGCAGAACCTGGGGTGCAGATTCATCGACTGTCCCTTGGCAGACAGCACCACCGCGACGTTTCGGCAGGTCTTGCTGCCTTCGTGGCTCGTGCTCTCCGGAGTCATCGCTGCATCGATTTTTACGCTATTCCCCGTCCCTTTGTTGGTCCATTGCGTCGTCTCGCCGTCTTTCTTCGTATTGAGCACGTCTGTGAGCGCGACCTTGATCGAGTCCATGTCGGGTTTCTTGATGTATGACATCGGCGTGTCGTTGAGAAAGTTGAGATTGCTGGCCTGAGCGGCCGTCATGCCTGTCAGTAGCAATAGCGGGGACATCGCCCGCACGCATCGCGTCAGCAGAGCATTTTTCGGTTTCTCGAATGACATGGAACGCTCCTTTTTATGACACTGTTCCTGCGCCGTTACACAATACGGCGACGCCCTGCATCTCATTTGAACCGCACCCACAACGGCACCGATTCGAGCAGATCATCGACGCCCAGCCACAATATCTGAACGCCGATGCAAAACAGCACGAACGCGAAGAGCCGCATCGCAATCTCGGTGCCGACGGGTCCCAATAGCTTTTCGAGGTTTGCTGCAAAGCGTACGCAAAGATAGATGCTCGCCCACAGGAGCGCCAGCGCCACGAGCACGCCGGCGAGGTGAATCCATGCGATGCCGCCGCGCGGCCTGCCCGTCCCCAGCGCAACAGCGACCGCGATCGATCCGGGACCGACTGTAATGGGAAGCGTCAGAGGATAAAAAGCCTTCGAGCGCAGCGAGACTTCGCGGCTTACGTCATGCGCGGGCGCCTGATCCGGCTCGCGATCCGTGTCCGCCTGTTCGTGCAGCAGATTCCAGCCTGCAAACGCGATCACAAGGCCGCCCGCCACGCGCAATGCGGGCAGTGAGATGCCGAAAAACGACAACACGTAAGCGCCGATCGAAAGCGACACAAGCAGGATCACAAGACTGTTGATCGATATGCTTCGCGCCAGAAAGGCTCTTTCTTTCTCCGTTGCGTGTGGCACGAGGCTCAGCACGATGAATCCCGCCGCCGGTGGATTGATGACGGGAAACAGACCCGCGACGACGAGAAGAACCGTCTCGCCAAACTGATTCAGCATTCTGGCACCCGCTTGCACGAAACGCGGTTCAGCGAAACGCATAGGCGACTCCGACGCCATACGTGATCTGGTTGCGGGTTCCCCGCTACGTGGCGATGGCGCTCTTGGCCGCGTCCTCCGATGGCTTCGTCGCAGGTCATGGCGAGCTATCGCCACGACCTGCCGACTTGGATACACGCGTTCTGATCCCGGCGATGCGCGCGCTCAAGGCCGATGGGCACACCTGGCTTGCACGCGAAAGATCGCCCCGTCGTGGAGAGCGAAGCCGAGACCAAAAAGAGCGGCGCCGACGGCCCATACGCGCGGTTGTCGCCGCTCCGCATGACCCGATGCCGACGGCGGCCCCCATCCTGCAGGGTGTATGCGCCAGGCTGCATAGAAAGGCGAAAGCAATCGCGCCACATGAACGCGACTGCCCGCCTACTCGAGCGGATAGAACGTGATGCCGGGATCGCGCACACTGACGCGCGTCCCCGCCGTACCCTGCGTGATCGCCTCGATATCGGGCAGCGCGCCTATCACGGCCTCTTTACCCGTCTTGCGCGCGAACTCGATCGCCGCCTGCACCTTCGGCCCCATCGACCCCGACGCGAAGCCGAGTTTTTCGAGGTCGTCGGGATGGCCGCTTGCGATGGCTTTTTGCGTCGGCTTGCCCCAGTCCACGTAGGCTGCGTTCACGTCCGTCGCGATCACGAGCAGATCCGCGTCAAGCTCCTGCGCAAGCAGCGCCGAGCACAGATCCTTGTCGATCACGGCTTCCACGCCGCGCAGCTTGCGGTTCTCGTCGTAGCAGGTCGGAATGCCGCCGCCGCCCGCGCAGATGACCACGGTTCCGCGCTCCAGCAGCCACTTCACCGGCCGGATTTCGAAGATCCGCTGCGGACGCGGACTCGCGACCACCCGGCGATACTTGTCCCCGTCTTCCGCGATGCTCCAGCCTTTTTCCTGCGCCAGCCTCTGCGCCTCATCCTTCGTGTACACCGGACCGATCGGTTTGGACGGATGACGGAAGGCCGGGTCCGCGAGATCGACTTCGACCTGCGTCAGGATGGTCGCAAACGGCACCTCGAACGGAAGCAGATTGCCCAGTTCCTGTTCGATCAGATAGCCGATCATGCCTTCCGTCTGCGCACCGAGCACGTCGAGCGGATACGGCGTGACTTCCGTATAGGCGGCGCTTTGCAGCGCCAGCAATCCCACCTGCGGACCATTGCCATGCGCGATGACGAGTTCGTTGCCTGCCGCCACCCTGGCGATCTGCGCAACGGCCACCTTGACGTTCTCGCGCTGCTGGCTCTCCGTCATCGGTTGACCGCGCTGCAATAGCGCATTGCCTCCGAGTGCAATGACCATGCGCATGATGTCTCCCTCCTGCTGATTGCGTCAGCGCGCCGCGCGGGCGCCCCGGACAGGCGCCGCATGGCGGCGATCATCCTCGCGCGATGCCAATACGCTAGATATCGGCGAGGGTCGACACGAGGATGGCCTTGATCGTATGCATGCGGTTTTCGGCCTGCTCGAACGCAATGTTGTAATCCGACTCGAACACCTCTTCGGTGACTTCGATGCCATTCGCCAGATTCGGATAGCGTTCTGCGATCTGCTGACCGACCTTGGTCTCGCAGTTGTGGAACGCAGGCAGGCAGTGCATGAAGCGGGTTCGAGGGTTGCCCGTCGATTCGATCAGCGCCTTGTTCACCTGATAAGGCAGCAAGGCCTTGATTCTTTCGTCCCAGGCTTCGACGGGTTCGCCCATCGACACCCACACGTCCGTGTGAATGAAGTCCACCATCTTCACGGCTTCTCGCGGGTCTTCCGTGAGCGTCATGCGCGCGCCGCTTTCCTTCGCGAATTGCCGGCACGCGTCGAGATGCCCTTCGTTCGGCCACAGCGCCTTCGGCGCAGCGATGCGCACGTCCATGCCCAGCTTCGCACCGATCAGCAACAGCGAATTGCCCATGTTGTTGCGTGCGTCGCCGAGGTACGCGTAGCTGATGTCGTGCAACGGCTTGTCGGCATACTCGCGCATCGTCAGCACGTCGGCGAGCATCTGCGTCGGATGGTATTCGTCCGTCAGGCCGTTGAAGATCGGCACAGACGCATAGTTCGCGAGTTCTTCGACAGTTTCCTGACTGTACCCGCGATATTCGATTGCATCGAACATGCGGCCCAGCACGCGCGCCGTGTCCTTCATGCTCTCCTTGTGTCCGATTTGTGACGACGTGGGATCGATATACGTCACGTGCGCACCCTGATCGTGCGCGGCGACCTCGAACGCGCACCGCGTGCGGGTCGAGGTCTTTTCGAAGATCAGCGCAATGTTCTTGCGCTGCAGATGCTGCTGTTCCGTGCCTGCGTATTTGGCGCGCTTGAGATCGCGCGACAGATCCAGCAGGTAGCGCAGCTCTCTCCCGCTGTGGTGCATCAGACTCAAAAGGCTACGGTTGCGCAGATTGAAAGCCATCAGTTGTCTCCATTGTCGGGCAGACGCGGCACGCCGCCGCTCAGTAATCGACAGGGTCGCGGGCGATCGGACAGGTCATGCAATGCCCACCGCCACGCCCGCGCCCGAGTTCGCTGGCCGCGATCGTAATCACCTCGACGCCGGCCTTACGGAGCAGCGTGTTGGTGAACGTGTTGCGGTCGTAACCGATCACGACTCCGGGTTCCACACACACCATGTTGTTGCCGTCGTCCCATTGCTCGCGTTCGGCCGCAAAGCGGTTGCCGCCCGTTTCGACGACCCGCAGCTCTTTCAGGCCCAACGCGTCGCCGACCGCCTTGATGAACGGCTTGTCTTCGCGCTGGATGTTCATACCGTAAGACGCGTTTTCGTCGGGCCGGATCGTGAAGGTGACGATCTTCCCGACTACGTCCGGAAACACCGTGACAAGATCGCGGTCGCAGAAGCTGAACACGGTGTCCAGATGCATCGCCGCACGCGACTTCGGCATGCCCGCGACCAGCACCTGGTCGGCGGCGCCCTTCTCGAACAGCGCCCGTGCGACCTGCCCGATTGCCTGGCGCGACGTGCGCTCGCCCATTCCGATCAACACAATGCCTTTGCCGATCGGCATCACGTCGCCGCCTTCGAGCGTCGAGGCGCCGTGATCGACATCGGGGTCGCCCCACCACACTTCGAAGTTCGCATTGGCGAAGGTCGGATGAAACTTGTAGATCGCCGCTTCGAGCAGCGTTTCCTGTCGCCGTGCGGGCCAGTACATCGGGTTCAGCGTCACGCCGCCATAGATCCAGCACGTGGTGTCGCGCGTAAACACCGTGTTGGGTAGCGGCGAAAGCAGGAAACTGGAGTAATCCAGATACTCGCGGAACAGCTTCACGACGGGCGCGTCGCTGCCCGGAATATCGTCGAGCGACAGGCCGCCGATCAGAAATTCGGCGAGCCGGCGCGAATCCAGTTCGTTCATCCACGCGCGCACCTCGCTACTGAGACCCACGCCAACGCTATCGTCGCTGACTCTTCTGTCGAGTATCCATTTGCGCGCTTCGGGAATGTCCAGCGTCTGCGTGAGGAGGTTGTGCACATCCAGCACCTCCACGCCACGCTCGCGCATCTTCGTCACGAAGTCGAAGTGATCGCGCTTGGCCTGACTCACCCAGATCACGTCGTCGAACAGCAGTTCGTCGCAGTTGCTGGGGGTCAGCCGCTGATGAGCAAGCCCTGGCGAAGAAACCATGACCATGCGCAGCTTGCCGACTTCGGAGTATGCCCCGAGCCTGGTGATTTCCGCAGTCATCGCGTTCTCCCTTGTTCAGATAGGAGTGTCAGGAGTCCGTTAACAATGAGTTCCTTGCGTTGGTCGACGAGTGCTTCTACCGATTCCCTGCTTTCCCGCCATTACCGTCTTTCGAATCGGCACGCCGTCTGCAGATCATTCTGGTAGATGAAACCATTTTGTTCAAGATTCCAAATAAATGACGTATGAATATGGATCACACCGCGTGAGCGGCGTGATAGAAGATGAAAATATCCCGCCGATATTTTCATAAAATGGACTGACCAGGCAGCTTACGGGCTTGTCCGATCATTGGGTGCTTCCGTAGCGAGCGGCAGCGATAGCCGCATCGCGCTCTTTCTTGGCTTCGGCTTTCTTGTGGTCATAAACCTTCTTTGCCGCCGCCACCTTCTTGTCATAGGCACGATTCGCGGCCGCTTCTTGCTGACGCATCTTGACGATCGCATCGTTGCTGCCCGCATTCTCGGCAGGCGCCGATGCTGCATCGTTCTGTGCCCATGCGGTCAGTGCGAGTGACAATGCGACAGCGGACAGCATAAGTCTGATGTACATCATGATCTTCTCCAGAGGATGAACCCACCGTTACAGGACCAGTTGTTGAAGGAACGTGGAGATATCGCGCGAACGCGCATTGCGCAAGGACACATGCGCAGTCGCCAGCGCTGCCGTCCGGCGGATGGAACATGAATATGGACCGCGTACCAAGGGGTCCGTCGGCTGTTATAGGTGACGGGGAGCGCTGTCGCAAGCGACTGTCGCGCTTTCGACACTGACGCGGTCCATCCGTCTGCATGCTACGCAAAGCTCAACCATTCAACCCACATAGCCGACTGGAAAATATCGCCACTGATCCGACGGCGCAAATGAAAATCCACTTTGGCCCGATCCATCATCACGCTTTTCTTTAAGCGACTTATGACCTGCATGGCAGTCAAATCACGATTTCGAACGCTTAAAAACTTGCATTGTCCGAAAAGCTTTCCAACTATATACGTATCACGTGCAACCTATGCATCGACGCGGCCCGTTGCCGAACACGGTTAAAACCAGAAGACCGAGAGCCAATTGGCAGTCCGGCTCCTGCATCGCATTGTCGAGTAGCACAACTCAGGTAGACGCAGTGTGTGGTTGACCTTCCCGCTTCCCGTTCGACCGTAACAAGAAGCTTGCTCACAACGCTGAATGCAGTCGGCTGATGAACCCGTGCGCGCGGAACGGCGGCGGCCGCTTCGCTGCTGCGTCGAGTTCGCACGCTCTCGAAAGCCCGGCGAAGAAGGAGTGACTATGGTCCCTCGATCCATCAAAGCGCCAACCATTCCGATTGCCTTCCACAAGCTATTGAAGGTCGTCGCCATCGTGGATGGCAACGACGCGCAGAGCGGCGAATTGCTGGCGGAGATCACCGCGGAGCATTACCGTGTCGAAGTGACCGACAGCTACACACGCGATGTCAACGAAGATGCCGATGTCGGCGCCTACATCATCCTCATCGACGGGGCACGCCTCGAGCCGGCGCGCAAGCTCGCCGCGGCCGTGCGGTCGCTCGGCTTCCGTACGCCGCTCTGGGCGCTGGCCAACACACACCGGCTGTCGGATCTCGCAGTGACGGGCGGACTCGGCGAAGTCGACGGCTATATCTATCTGGGACAGCAATCGCCCATTTTCTACGCGAAGCAGGTGATGGGGAGCCTCGTCAAATACGGCTTGAGTCTGCTGCCGCCCTTCTTCGGCGGACTCGTCGCGTACGACGCGGAAGCGAACATCGCATTCGATTGCCCCGGTCATCAGGGCGGGCAGTTTTATCGGAAGTCGCCCGCCGGCCAGCTGTTCTTCAAGCACTTCGGCGAAAGCATTTTCAGAAACGACCTCTGCAATGCCGATGTCGATCTCGGCGACCTGCTGATTCACGAAGGCGCCGCGGCCGACGCCCAGCGCCACGCCGCCGAGGTATTCGGCGCTGACCAGACCTATTTCGTGCTCAACGGAACCAGCACGTCCAACAAAATCGTGACAGGCGCGGTGCTCAAACGCGGCGACCTCGTGCTCTTCGACCGCAACAATCACAAATCGCTGCATCAGGGCGCGCTGGTGCAGGCAGGCGCCATTCCCATCTTCCTGCCGACATCGCGCAACGCGTTCGGCATGATCGGCGCCGTCGACTGGGAGGCATGGAGCGAAGATTATCTGCGCGAGCAGATCCGCAACAGCCCGCTCGTCGAAGATCGCGAACGCGCCGGCGCCGCACGTCCGTTCCGGCTCGCCTGCATTCAGCTCGCGACCTACGACGGAACGATCTACAACGTCCGCAAAGTGCTGGAACGGATCGGCCACCTGTGCGACTACGTGCTGTGGGATGAAGCGTGGATTGGTTACAACGCGTTCCATCCGCTGTTCAACGATCACAGCCCGATGCGGCTGAAGGACCTGACGCCCGACATGCCTGGCCTGTTCTCCACCCAGTCCGTTCATAAGCAGGGTGCCGGTTTTTCGCAGGCGTCCCAGGTTCATAAGCGAGACGAGCATATTCGCGGACAGAAGCGCTATATCGAACACAAACGTTTCAACGAATCGTTCCTGATCCACGCAAGCACCTCGCCCTTCTATCCGCTGTTCGCATCGCTCGACGTCAACGCCAAAGTCCACGAAGGCAAAGCGGGAGAAATGCTCTGGGACAGCTGCATCGAACTCGGCATCGAGGCGCGCAAGAAGTTTCGCCAGTTCGCGCGCCACTATGAGGTGACGGGCAGGAACGCGCAGGAACAATGGTTCTTCGATCCTTTCGTGCCGGACGTCGTCGATATCCGCAATTCGAATTTCATGGCCGATGCGTCGAATGTCATGTGGGAAGACATTCCGACGGATGTCATCAAGCACGAGCAGCAATGCTGGGAGTTCCGTCCGGAAGCGGCGTGGCACGGCTACACGGGTTACGCCGACGGCTATGTGATGGCGGACCCGAACAAGCTGAATCTGCTGACACCGGGCATCGACCGGAAGACGGGCGAATATCTCGACTTCGGCGTGCCAGCGACGGTGGTGGCGAATTATCTGCGCGAGGAAGGGATCGTCCCCGAGAAGTGCGACCTGAACAGCCTGCTCTTCCTGATGACGCCCGCCGAAGACGAAAGCAAGCTGAACACGCTGATCGCACGCTTCGTCAAGTTCAAGAACCTGTGGGACCGCGATGCCGCGCTGGCGGAAGTCCTGCCTTCGTTGTGCGCGGCGCACGGAAGTCGTTACCAGGGCTACACGCTGCGCCAGGTGTGCAACGAGATGCACACGTTCTATCGAGAGGCCAACGTGAAGAACCTGCAGAGACTGTGCTTCCGCGCGTCGAGCTTCCCGGAACTGGCGATGTCGCCGAAAGAAGCCTATGAAGCGCTCGTCGCAAACCGCGTCGACTACGTGCCGCTCGATCAGGCAAAGAACCGCATTTCCGCCACGCTGGCGCTGATCTATCCGCCAGGCATCGGCGTCGTGCTGCCCGGCGAACGTTGGGATGACCGTGCCCAACCGATGCTGGATTACTTCATGGCGTTTCAGGAATCGTTCAATCGCTTCCCCGGCTTCAATTACGAAGTCCAGGGCGTGTTCCAGGAACGCGAAGACGGTCGCATCCGTTTCTATACGTACGTGGTCAGTGAATAAGCGATACGGCAAAGCCACCAAGGAGTGGAGTCATGGCTGATCAACCGAAAAAAATGAACGTCGTGCAACTGACGTTCATCGTTACCGTGAACATGATGGGCTCGGGCATCATCATGTTGCCTACCAATATGGCGAAAGTCGGCGCGATCTCGCTGCTGTCGTGGATCGTGACGGCGCTGGGCTCGATGGCGATCGCCTACGGCTTCGCGCAGGCAGGCATCATCAACCAGCGCGCGGGCGGCATGGCTGCGTATGCGGAAGACGCGTACGGCAAGCCCGGCTACTTCCAGGTGTTCTTCCTGTATTTCCTGTCGCTGGCGATCGCCAACGTCGCCGTCGCGAGTTCCGCGCTCGGCTATCTGGCGGCGTTCTTCCCCATTCTGACCGCGTCGCCCCTGGCGACCTGCATCGGCGTGATCGCGCTGTTGTGGATCACCACGGCGGCCAATTTCGGCGGGCCGAAGCTGACGGGGCGCATCGGCTCGATCACCGTCTGGGGCGTGATTCTGCCTGTCGGCTTCATGTCGATTGCCGGATGGTTCTGGTTCAAGCCCGGCCTCTTCGCCGCCGCATGGAATCCGCAAGGACTGCGGCTCATCGACGGCATGGGCTCCAGTATCGCGCTGACCTTGTGGGCGTTCCTCGGGATGGAGTCGGCGGTGCAGAACTCGTCGGCCGTCGAGAACCCGAAGCGCGACGTGCCGCTCGCCTGCCTGTTCGGCACGCTCGGCGCCGCGGTCATCTACGTGCTGTCGACAACCGCGATCCAAGGCATCGTGCCCAACGCCGACCTCGCGAAATCGACGGGTCCGTTCGGTCTCGCGTTCGCGCATATGTTCAGCCCCATGATCGGCTCGATCGTGATGGCGCTAGCGGCAATGGCCTGCGTCGGCTCGCTGCTCGGCTGGCAGTTCACGCTCGCGCAGACCGCGAAGGACGCGGCCGACAGCAACATGTTCCCGTCGATTTTCAGCAAGGCCAGTCATAATGGCGCGCCGATTCCGGGCATGATCATCATGGGTATCGTGCAGTCGCTGATGGCGCTGTCGACGATTTCGCCCAACCTGGCCGAGCAGTTCGCGGCGCTCGTCAATCTCGCCGTGGTGACGAACGTGTTGCCTTACATCATCTCGCTGTCGGCGCTGTTCGTGATGATGCGCGACGCGGGCACGGAACCCGCTGTCTACCGGCGCAACGGCATCGTCGCCGTGATCGCGATGGTCTACTCGGTCTACGCGCTCTATGCGTCGGGCAAGGATGCCGTGCTTGGCGGCATGCTGGTGATGGCAATCGGCTACGTGATCTACGGTTTCATCGCGCCGCGTCTGTCGCTGCTGGGCGCCAAGGCCCGCAAGCCGACCATCGCTGCGGCCAGCATCATTGCCTTCCTCGTGCTCTGCGCCCCGGCTCCGCGCCCGGCGCATGCAGCGGGCGCGAGTGCCGCGCAGTCGGGCGCACTCGCGCGGATCAAGCAAACGGGCAAGATCAACATCGGCTATGTCGACGTGGCGAGCCCGTTCGTCTACCGCGACAGCGAAGGCCGCGCGGTGGGCTACCTGGCAGGCATCTGCCAGGGCGTCGCAGACCAGGTAAAGAGCAGACTGAGCCTTCCCGCGCTGACCGTGAACTGGATACAGGTCTCTTCCGACGAACGCTACCGCGCGCTGCAGGATCACCGGATCGACCTGTTGTGCGGCGATCCTGAAACGCTGACGGGCCGCCAGTTCATCAGCTATTCCGTGCCCGTCTATCCGGGCGGCGTCGGCGCGTTGATGCGCACGGATGCGGCACGCGGGCTCAAGGAACTGCTGAGCGGCGCCGACATCGAGGCTCATGGCCCGATCTGGCGTGCGTCGCCCGCGCAGTTGCTGAACGCGCAGACGTTCTCGGCCGTGAAGGATACGCCCACGGCGCGCTGGCTCAACGACCGCATCAGGGAGTTCAAGCTGACCGCGCGCGTCGTCACTGTGTCGAGTCATGAAGAAGGCGTACGGCAAGTGCTCGACCGGAAAACCAATGTTTTCTTCGCGGAGCGGCAGATCCTGCAGGATGCCGTCAAGCGCAGCACGGCATCGGACAGCCTGCAGGTCCTGCAGCGCCGCTTCACCGTCGTGCTCGTGTCGCTCGGCGTCGCGCGCGAGGACGAAGACATGCGTCTGTTCGTCGATCAATCGCTGAGCAAGATGTATACGTCGGGTGCCTATCGCGGGCTCTTTGTGAAGTGGTTCGGCGAGCCGGATGAGGACACGAAGAAGTTCTATCGGGCGGCTATCTTGCCCGAGTAAACCACGAGGGGAATCCACATGTCTTCCGCGACGGAATCCGTCTATCGCCGCCTCGGTATGAAGGCGCTGCTGGTGCATCACGCATCCGACGCGCGCACGGCAAGCGGGCGCGCTGCGCAGTCGCTCGCAGACGAACTCGAAGAACGGCACGTGCGCGTTGTAACGGCAGCATCCGCCGACGACGCCGTGTCCGTGATCCGCTCTGATCCGTTGATCCAGTGTCTGCTGCTGAGCTGGGAACTCGGTGACGACGAAACGCATCAACAGGCGCAGAGCGTGCTCGATGCGCAGCGGGTGCGCAGCGCAACCGTCCCGATCTTCCTGCTCGCCAGCCGCACGAGCGCCGCGACGATCCCCGTCGACGCTATGCAGAAAGCCGACGACTTCATCTGGATGCTGGAAGACACCACGTCGTTCATCGCCGGCCGGATCATTGCTTCGATCGATCGCTACCGCGAGTCCGTGCTGCCGCCGATGTTCGGCGCGCTCGCGCGCTTTTCGAAGGTATTCGAATATTCGTGGCACACGCCGGGGCACACAGGCGGCACGGCATTCATGAAGTCGACCGTCGGCCAGGCGTTCTTCGAATTCTTCGGCGAACAGCTATTCCGTTCCGACCTGTCCATTTCTGTCGGCGAACTCGGCTCGCTGCTCGACCATAGTGGTCCGATCGGCGAAAGCGAGCGCTACGCTGCGCGCGTGTTCGGCTCGCATCGCACATATCACGTGACCAACGGCTCGTCGATGTCGAACCGTGTGATCCTGATGGCAAGCGTGACGCGCAATCAGATCGCACTATGCGACCGCAACTGCCACAAGTCTGCGGAACATGCGATGACGATGTCGGGCGCGATACCGACGTATCTGATTCCATCGCGCAACCGTTACGGCATCATCGGCCCGATCATGCCCGAGCGGCTCACGGCGGCGGCGATTCGTCTGCTGATCGACCAGAACCCGCTCGTCAGGGACCGCGATGGCGTGGACCCCACGCCCGTCCATTCCCTCGTGACGAATTCGACTTACGACGGACTGTGCTACAACGTGACGCGCCTCGAGGAACTGCTGGGCGAAAGCGTCGACCGCCTGCATTTCGACGAAGCCTGGTATGGCTATGCGCGTTTCAATCCGCTCTACAAGGACCGTTTCGCGATGCACGGCGACCCGGCCGATCACGACGCGTCGAAACCAACCGTGTTCGCCACGCACTCGACGCACAAGCTGCTCGCGGCGCTGTCGCAGGCCTCGTTCATCCATATCCGCGACGGCCGCAATCCCATCGAACACGCACGCTTCAACGAGTCATACATGATGCATGCGTCGACTTCGCCGCAATACGCGATCATTGCGTCGAACGACGTCAGCGCCGCGATGATGGACGGGCCCGGCGGCGAAGCGCTCACGGGCGACGCGATCCGCGAAGCGGTCGCATTCCGGCAGATGCTCGGCAGGCTGCATGCAAAATTCGACGAACAGGGCGACTGGTTCTTCGATGGCTGGCAACCTGAAGTCGTCGTCAATCGTCACACGGGACGCCGCACGCCTTTCCACGAAGCCGACGAAGAACTGCTCGCGACCGATCCCTCGTGCTGGGTCCTCCATTCCAACGATGCATGGCACGGCTTCGGCGAGATCGAAGACGGCTACTGCATGCTCGATCCGATCAAGGTGTCGATCCTGACGCCGGGCGTCGCGCCGCACGGCGGGCTGTTGTCGGTCGGCATTCCGGCTTGCGTCGTGACCGCGTATCTCGCCCGGCACGGCATCGTCGTCGAAAAGACCACCGACTTCACGATCCTGCTGCTGTTTTCCATCGGCATCACCAAGGGCAAGTGGGGAACGCTCGTCAACACGCTGCTCGACTTCAAGCGCGATTACGACGCCAATCTGCCCCTCGACCAGGCGTTGCCGAAACTGCCCGCCACCTGGCCGGAGCGATACAGCCGTCTCGGCCTGCGCGATCTGTGCGATCTGATGTTCGGCGCGATGAACGACCTGAAAACCACCGAGATGATGTCGCGTGGCTTCTCGACGCTGCCGCACCCCGAGTACAGCCCGCAGGAAGCGTACGAACTGCTGGTTCACAACGAAGTAGAGGCGCTCGATCTGTCGCAGATGGAAGGCCGCACGGTGGCAAATGCAGTCGTGCCGTACCCGCCCGGCATTCCGCTGCTGATGCCCGGCGAGAATGCGGGCCCCGCCGACGGGCCCTTGCTCGGCTATCTGAAAGCGCTCGAACGGTTCGACCTGCGCTTCCCGGGCTTCACGCACGACACACATGGCGTCGAAGTAGAGGACGGTGTGTATCGCATCGCCTGCATCAAGAAGAAGTAAGCGGCACGCAGCCGGCGCACGCTTAGAACCTGCTGCGCCGGCTCGGATCGCGCATCGGATCCGGCTCTTTCTGCGTCTGCCGCAAGATGCCCTGGTCGTCGAAATAGAAGTGGAAGATCATGTAGTAGACGTTGTTCTCCATATATCGGTACGACCAGACTTCGCGCTTCATCAGCTTGAAATAGGCTGTCTCGAACGGACGGCCGAAGTTGACGAGCACGTCGTCGCGCGTCCACTTGCCGACTTCGGCGCGATAGAACTCGCTCTCCTGCAGCACCTGGCGAACGCTGACCACCTTGCCCGACGCATCGATATCGGCCGCCGTCGTGGTCGTGCCCATCGGCTGCGTCGGCCACATCAATCGCTTGCCGCCGTTCGGCAACGCATAGGTTTCTTTGGGCTGTCCCAAGCGGGCGATGACGGTCGACTGATCGGCGCCTGCTTCGACCTGTTGATGCGGCTGGGCGCATCCCGCGAGTACCGATGCGGCCGCACACAACGCCATGAACGTGATCCCGCTGTTCATCATGTCTCTCCCCGCTCGAGCCCCGGCTTCAGATGTTCAGCCGCGAAACCTTGGTGCCTGCGAGCGATATGTCGCCCATCAGGCCGGCATTGGTCATCACAATCGCTTCGACGGGCGCAGTGGCCGTTGTCGTATCGATCTCGCCGTTTGCGCCGACCTTCAACAGTGCAACCGAGCCTTCGCCGCCCACCGACCAGCCTTTCGAATTGCGGAAGTTGCTGAGCGCGTCATGCGTCATGAACAGGAACACGATGGCCTTCGATTGCGCGCCCGCCTGCAAGCCGAAGGATCCCGATATCGTTTTGTAATAGGCCACGGTTTTGCCGCCGACGTGCAACGAGCCCTCGCCGTACTCGCCGCCCGCGACGAAGCCGACCTTGATGACGGACGGGAATACGAGCACGCCGTTCGCCTTGGCGACGAGTTCCTTCGAGCCCTTGACTGTCGAGTAGAGCTTCGAGAGCGTGCCGCGTACCTTGGCATCGATTTCCTGCCGCTTCGCTGCGTCGGACTCGGCGGCTGAGGCAGCGCGCATCGCCGTAGGGAAGCCTGCCGGTGCCAGTCCTGCGAGGGCTAGCCCGGCGGCGCTGGATTGCAAGAAGTTTCGTCTGCGCATGGTCATCTCCAACATGGTGAGGGGAATTGGTGTTGCTGTAACGGCCGATGCCGGCAGCATCGTTGCCTTGCACGCCTAAAAGCGGAAACCGGCCGCCATGTCTTCGTGCGTGCGCGCTTCGAGCTGCCCCGACCGGCAGGCTGCGGCGAATCGCTCGTAGTCCTGCTCGACCTGATCGGCGTAGCGGTTCGAAAAGTGCCCTCCCAGCGGCCCTTTCGCCCAGCCGACAGACGGATCGCTGGCCGCCTGCATCAAGCGCTGGCCTTCGACGATGCGCTGTCCCTCATGGCCGTTCTTGCGCTTGCCGCGATATCGCGCGATGACGGATTGCGACGCCTCCTTGAACTGCAAAAACAGCGGCTTTCCGTGCCGATCCCTGCCGCGAAAGAACACAAACGGTGACGCGAGTATTCTTCCGTAGGCCAGCGGCACCAGCCGCTCGACTCTGCCCGCACTGTTGAGCTTGAGAAGCTCGACGGCATCGCGATCGACGTTGCCCACCTCGCTCTGCCGGCTACGCGGTACGCGTGCGGGTGCGACAGCGCTGCCGCTTTTCCCCAGGGTTGCAGCCCTTTCGATCTTCATGGACTTTTTCATGGCGTGCATACCGGTTGTTTTGATCTGCCGCTGACCTGCGCGCAGGCGGCTGCTGCGCTCATCGCAATGCCGAACAGACGCGTGTCAGGTTAAAGAATAGGCTTCGCGCATACGGCTTGAAATGAGACCTTGGTCCAATAGTGGCGATACGGCGCGGCGCAATGCTGCCGCGGACCGGCCCGATCGCACAGCGCTAGAAACTCACCGCGAACCCGAACGACACGCCGTGAACGTTGTGTCCGAACACGTACCGGACCATCGCTCGCGTTCGGGTAATGACGATCGGATATCGGCTGCTGTCGAGCTCCAGACCGACGCCCAACGACGTGAGGTCGTTGAATCCCAGCACGCCCGCACTGTCGCCGAAGTAATGCGAATACGCGAACTCCAGCACATAGCGCACGGGACGGTCCAGTGCGTGCCAGCCCGTCGGCGCGCGCCAGCGCGTCCAGAGACTGAGTTGCTGCGCCGTCGCCGAACCCTGAACTGCGTCGGAGCCGCCGAAGCTGCGCAGATAGATATCCGTGGCGCGCAATTCGGCATCGATTTCGTAGTTCTCGCGATAGTGCTCGTAATCGAGCACCAGCGAGCCGCCGTAGCCATACGCGTCCAGATATCCATTGTTCAGAAACTGCAGGTTGCTGTCCGTCACGCGGTTGAAGATCGACTGCCCGACTCTCAGATCGCTCGATACGCGCCCGAGCGTACCGTTGATGATGGGACGGAACACGAGTTCATCGGTGATGCGAAAGTCCCAGCCCAGCCCCACCGTGCCGCTAAACGTGTTCCATTTGGTCGGCACCTCGCGCTGCTCGGCGCCGTCCGTCGCGATGAAGGTCGGGTCGTAGCGGCTATACGCGATGGTGCCCTCCATGTACAGCGGAAAGGTCCGGCTTAGCGTGAAGCCGCCCCCCAGTTGCGTCTGGCCGAAACCGGGGTTGCCCGTCGCGCCGCTGTTGATCGACAGCGAACTGGTCGTCACGTCGGGGACGGTCGTGTAGGACATGACGGCAAGCACGGCGTCGGCATGCCGCTTCACATTTCCACCGACGACCGTGCGATCCGACAGTTGTCCCCCTGCCGCCTGCGCATGCGACTGACAAGGCAACCAGGCGATCAGCAAAGCCGCGCCCCATGTCCATAGCCTGCGAACCACACCGGCGTTGGCACGGGCGAACCGAACGTCCGCTCGTCCGTGCGCCGGTCTGATGGTAGGCACTTGCATAACCCGCTCCTGTCGATTTCCATCCTCTGACAACTACGCTTCAGCGCCCGCCCTTCGCGCCGCTTCGTGCACGCCACGCACAGCGGCAGCGACGATCAACCCTGTGAACACCACGCCGATCAGCCCAAGCAGGACGGCATCGATACGGCCGAATATCGAAGTGGGCACCACATCGCCGAAACCGATGGTCAACGCCGTAATGGCGCAGAAGTACACGGTTTCGGCCATCGTCGACGGAGTGCGGTTCGCCGTTTCGACGGGACCGCCGTAGCGATACATGCCGATCGTCAGCAGGATGAAGAGCAGCAGAAGTCCCGCCAGGATCGCCCGTAGATACCACAGGGTCCGGGCCATTTCCCGCAGGATCTCTCGAGCCCGCAGGCGCACGACGCCATCGCTTGCCGCATTGTCCATTGCAGGTTCCTCTCAGGGGCGCGGAACAGCATTGCGCGTTGACCCGGCCCGTCTTCGCCCCCGCTTCTCGAACAGCAGAAGCATGAAACACGCGTAGACCGTGACGGCCAGAAAGAGCCACATCCGCACGGCAAACGCGGTGTACACGTCTTTACCCGCGACACTGTCCTGCACGGATTGCCCGAGCAGAATGATCATCGTCACGAGACTGTTCAGCCAGAAACTGGCCGAATAACGCGTCGGACTGAGGCCATTGAGCTTGCGTCCCACCAGCAGGCCGATCAGCATCATCCACAGAAAGAACATCCAGAGGTCTACGAATAGCCGGAGTGCGAACCAGACCACGATGGCGAGCAGACCGCCGAGCAGCGTGGAGCCGATCAGATCGCGTGCCGCGTTGCGCGCCGTCGTCGTGCAGGTCTGTCGGCCGAGGCTCACCGACTTCATGATGATCGGCATGTAACTCGCCGGATCGGCCATCGCCAGCAGATAGGCGGGCAACACCACGAGCGTGGCGCGCAGCGCGATGGCCTCGGCCTGGTCGCCGGACATGGCACGCGCGGCGGGCTTCGGACCCGCGCTCACATGTTCCGGAAACAGTGCGTGAGCGAGAGCCGACACCAGCACCGCAAGCAAGAGCCCCTTCGTCAACGCGCCAACGACTGTCGCCGCGAGCTGGAGGTCGGCTGTGCCCGCTGCGGAGATCATCGTCAGTCCTGCCGCCAGAAAGGTCGCGACCAGATTGTTGCCGCCGCGCAGTCCGTAACGAAAAGCCAGAAACAGCATCAGCGCCGTCATCATCACGCCGGCAAACGCGTAATGGCGCAGCAATGGCACGAGCAGCAGACCGCTGCCCGTCGTGACTGCCACCACCAGCGCGAGCACGACGGCCGCCTTCAGCGGCAGCGGCCGGCTCTGCGTGGCGAGCAGAAACACCGCGAACACAGGCGCGATGACGGGGATCGGCAGATCCAGCCCGAAGCTGAGCGCCAGCGAAAGCGCCGTCCCCGTAGCGATGCGCAGTGAGCGGAAGCCGGCACGCTGAAGCGCGAGCTGCATAGGTGCCTCAATACAGGTATGAAACCCAGCTCATCGCGCGCAGGAACAGGCGTCCCAGCAGATTGAGCGGATTGCCTTGACTCGGGAACGCCATCACCTCGGCCTGCCCTCCCACACGCATGTCATGCAGACGCGCGCGCTCGTTCTGATCGAATTCGACAATGACAGGAAAGCGTTGCGCGGGACGCAGCCAGTCGCGGCTGTTCTGCACCGTGGGCAGACTGCCGGGCGGCGTGCTCTGGCCCACGCTCACGCCATAACCGATGCTGCGTACACGCCCGGCGAACACTTCGCCTGGCAGCGCATCCAGTGCAATGCCGACGGGCGTGCCGGGCTGGAGGTGTCCCAGATTGTTCTCCGTCATGTCGGCGCTGATCCAGACATCGCGGATCGCGATCAACGTCATGACGGGCCCGCCCGCCGCCGCGAACTGGCCGACTTCCGTGCGCAGATCGGTGACCACGCCGCCTGAGCGCGCCTTGATCCGCGCGTTGGCGAGATCGAGCTCGGCCTTTTCGAGTGCGGCGGCGGCGCTGCGCAGCTGCGCGTTCTCCGCCTCGCTGCCGCCCTGCTGCTCGCGTGCACGCTCGACTTCGGCACGTGCGGCGGCAACCTGGCTCTGGGCCTGCTCATGCGTCGCGCGCGCCACTTCCAGACGTCGCAGCGACACGGTCCCTTCGTCTTCGCGATACAGCCGCTCCAGGCGTTCGCTGTCCTGGCGCGCCTTGACCTCGTTGGCAATCGCGGCCCGCAAGCCGGCAACCGCCGAATCGATGCCGGCCGTGCTGGCGCCGACCTGGCGGCGCGTGGACTCCAGATCGGCGCGCGCCCGATCGGCGGCGATGCGGTACGGCTCGCTATCGACCTCGAACAGCACTTGCCCCGCGTCCACTTCCTGATTGTTGTGCACGAAGACGTGCGTCACGCGTCCCGACACTTCGGCGGCCACGGGCACGACATACGCCTGCACCCGCGCCTGCTGCGTATAAGGCGTGAAGCGGTCAGCGAACAGATACCAGATCAGGCTGAGGACGATCAGGCAGACAACCCACTTCATGGCCTTGCCCGACGGATCGCCCGCGGATGAAGAGGGAGATTGCGGCGCAGATTGACGCGCGGGTTGAGACGGATCAGGCGCACCGACCTTGGGCCCGGACGTATCGCTCATCGTGAAGCACCTTCCGCCTGACTGCGCGAGACGGATGTCGAGGTCGTGTCGTTCAGCAGATCGCCCCAGTCGGTGCGTTGCCGCATCTGCTCGCGAGTCGCCGCGTCGATCAGCGGCTGATCCGTGTCCCATCCTCCCCCGAGGGCCTTGTAAAGCGCGATCAGATCGCCGACGGCATTGCTCCGGTTGACGACATAGGCGTCCTGCTGCGCGAACAGCGCGCGCTGCGCATCGAGCACACGCTGAAAGTCCGAGTAGCCTTCGCGATAGATCGTGTTGGCGAGCGTCAGCGAGCGTCGCGCGGCCCCTTGCGCGTCGTTCAGGATCGTGTCGCGCTGCAAGGCGGCAATCAGCGCGGTCGCGGCATCGTCGGCTTCGCGCGCCGCTTCGCGCACGGTGTTCTGATAGGCGACGGTCAACTGTTGCAGCCGGGCGTCCTGCACCCGCACGTTGTTGGTAATCCTTCCATGGTCGAAAATATTCCACGTGACGCTCGGACCGGCGAGAAGCGCCAGCGTGTTCGGCGAGCCGGTGAGTGAACTGGCGCTCCACACGAGCGAGCCCACCAGCGACACGGACGGATACAGGTCCGCTTTCGCCACGCCGATCTGCGCCGACTGCGCGGCCATCTGATATTCGGCGGCGCGAACGTCCGGGCGCCGCAGCAGCAGGTCGGCGGGCACGTCCTGCAGCACGGCACGGTTGACGAGCGGCACTACACCATCCTTGCCTGGCTGCGCGTCGAGTTCGGGCAGCGGTCCCGGCGGCCTGCCGAGCAGCACGGACAATGCGTGGTGCGTGAGCACGATCTGGCTTTCCAGCTCCGGGATGCTGCTCAGCGTGCCGAGATACTGCGTCTTCGCCTGCTGGAGATCGAGTTCATCTGTCTCTCCGCTCTTGAAGAGTTTTTGCGCGATATCGTAGCTGCGCTTTTGCAATTGGGCGTTCTCGCGCGCGATGCGCAGCCGGGCCTCGGCCGTGCGCATCGTGAAGTAGGTATCGGCGACCTGGGCATGCAACAGAACGAGGGCCGCCTCGCGGTTGGCCTGCGCAGCGAAGAACGCGGCATCGGCCGACTCGATCGCGCGGCTGAAACGCCCCCAGAAATCCAGCTCCCAGCCGATGCTCAAGCTCGCGCCGTACTGCCAGTAACCGCCCGATCGGGTATTGAAGCCATCGGAGCGCTTGCGCCCTCCGTAGAACACATTGCCGCTCGCCTGCTGCACCTGCGGGTAGCGCCCCGCCAGCGCGACGCCGAGTTGCGCGCGCGCCTCGAGCACACGCAGACCGGCAATCTTCAGATCGCCGTTGTTCGCATCCGCTTCGGCAATCAGCTGTTCGAGATTCGCGTCGCCGAAAATCTGCCACCACTGGCGCAGGTCGGGTTGGGCGCCCGGCTGCGTGACCTGCTCGATCGACGCACTGCGCCAGCGCTCGCTCCACGCTTCATGCTGCGGGTGGAAATCCGGTCCGACACGCATGCATCCGTTCAGGCAGACTGCCCCGAGCAGCACTGCGATTCCAGGCGGACGTGTCGCGAAAGACACAGCGTGATCCTCGCGACGCTAAGGCTGCTCTTGTGTCTGAACGCTTTTGACTTGCGGCTGGTCTCTCACCCAGCGCCAGAACAGCTCATAGCCGACTGCCAGCATCACGGGGCCGATGAAGAGGCCGATGACGCCGCCCGTGACCATCCCGCCGAGCGCGCCGATCAGCACGACAGGCATCGGCACCGCCACGCCGCGGCCCAGCAGCAAAGGCTTGAGCACGTTATCGGCGAGACCCGCGACGAAAACGTAAACCGAGAAGATGATGGTTGCCGTGCTGACGCCCTCCGTGACGATCACGAAGACGATCACGGGAACGGTGATCAACGTGGCGGGCAACTGCATGATGCCGATCAGAAGCACGGCGAGCGCGAGCAAACCCGCACCGGGGATGCCCATCACGACAAAGCCGATGCCGATCAGCAGCATCTGGATGAACGCGATGCCGACCACACCTTGCGCCACCGCGCGAATCGTGGCCGTGCACAGATCGGCGATCTGTGCTCCGTTGTCCGGGCCCGAGATCCGCGATGCAATCTGCACGGCACTGCGATAGCCCTTCTCCCCATGTGCCATGAAGATGCCCGCAACGATCAGCGCGACGAAGAAGATCAGCAGCCCGGCGCCGAGCCCTGTCACCGTTTCCAGCAGCACGACAGCTGCACCCTTGAGTTGCGGTGCGAATTTCTGCGCGAGCCCCGTGATGTCCGTCGACGCCGCCTGCCAGAAATCGTATACACGCTGGCCGACCACTGGCCAACTGGCGACCGAATCGGCAGGAGGAGGAATGCGGAAGTTGCCACTCTTGACGATACCCATCGCATGCTCGATCGAATCGGCAACGGCGAGTCCCAGCATGTACGTCGGCACGAGAATGACGCCGAACGCGATGAGAATGATCAGCGTCGCAACGAGGCCGTCCTTGCCACCCAACGCGCGGCGCAGCCGGACCTGAAGCGGATAAAGCGTGATCGCAAGAATCAGCGCCCACACCATCAGGTTGAGGAACGGAACGAAGATCCTGAAACAGAAGACGGCCAGAACCGCGATGAGCCCGGCGCGGATCAGCACATCGAGCAACTCTCGCGAGAACACCCGTTCGGTAATCGGTGTGAGCAGCATAGGTTCTTCTCCCGCCAGGTCGCCTCGCGAATCAGCACCGATCAGCCGGCAAGCTACGCGCTCGTGCAGGGCGCTGCGGATCTCGCGACCGCGCCTGAGTAGACGATTTCCGCCTCGACCATCTTGCAAATATTTCTCAACTGTTCCGGATTTTCACACGCATCGTGATAGCTGCAGTACGGCGTTCGTGCGAGTACCCGTCAGGCGAGACGCGGCGGCGGCTGAACCGCCGACGAAGCGTCCGCAACACGCTTAAATGCACAGCAGTTCCCAACCGACGCACCTGTACTATCGGACCTGCTCCCACAACATTCAATTGGACTTTGGTCGCATATCCGCACTTTTGTTTCTTGGTTCCTGTCGTGTGCGGAGCGGGTCCGGATTCGACTCAGTACTTGATGTCACGGGCCGTCTGTCGCCCTTGTTGCTTGGTATCGCGCTTGTCCTGCCGGCATTGCGAGTTGCTTTTCTGGTTCGCGGCGCGGCAATCCTGCTTGGTATGGCGTGAACCCTGGCGTGTGTCCTGCCGCACATCGCGCCCGGCACGCCGCTGTTGAGCCTGCTCCGTCGCCGACGAGTTATCCGGGGTACTGGCGAGTAGCGTCGAAGCGACGAGGGCGGCAAAGAGCAGTTTTCCATTAGCCATGACATGGTCTCCCGTCGACGTTATGCATCATTGTGTTTTGCCAGCAAGCCGCCCGGGCGCGCTTGAACGGTCGCCCCGATAACGGCGGTTTCAGCGGTTTCGACTACAGGTAGAGGATAGCCCCCGCTCCTTACGTAGTGAAGCCTGTTCAGAAAAGAATAGGCAGCGCCATCGGGGCGGCATGTGTTGCAACTGCACATTTCCAGCAACAAAGCTTTCCGGATGCCGGTCTTCATTTCAAAGGCGCTGCCTGTCTACAGTGCAGCTACTGCTTGACGAACAGGGGCGCAGGCGGTGCCGCCAGCGGATCATCGGCGGCAGGACGCGCCGCCATCTCGCGGGCCGACTGGAACGCGATATACCGGGGTTCGTAATGCGCGGGCGGCCGCGCAACGCTCACGCTGCGCGGCTGAAGCAATGCCACGGGAACAATCAGACCGGCGTCGTACGCCTGAATTCCTCCCCGTTGATGCGGCTCGATATGCTGATGTTTTCGGCCGGATGCTCATGGATGATCACATTGATGATCTTCGGATCCGAGCCGATCGAGTCGTGCGTCACCTGAATGATGTCCCGCATCAGTTGTTCGCGGCGTGCTTGTGACAGTCCCTTCTTGATATGGCATTCGATGAATGGCATGTAGCGTCTCCTGAGCTTTATTTGAGGCGTGCGATCAGTTCCTTGTCGTTTGCTGCGCCTTCGACGTATTCGGGCAGATGTTCGCCGTGCTCGACGAAATTGATGCCGCGCCCTTCGCGGAACACGACGAAAATATCCTCTTTCGTCTCACCCGTTGCTTCCCCAACGATACGTAACAGGCCCGCTGCGAGCTTGCGCTTCTGCTCGTCCGTACGACCGAAACGCATATCACACGAAATCAGTGCCATCAGTCTCTCCTGATCAGATTCGGCTTACTGGATGCCCGGATGCCGGGCCGGGTACTTCGCTTCCGGGCTAACCCGGCTCATGAGTTGCATCAACTCTTTCACGGAGTGCGCCTCGAGATTCGCGACGAGTTCGACGATCTCTTGTCGAAGACTTTCATCGGCGTACTGCTCGCTGAGCCAGTTGAACTTTTCGACGGTACGTTCCCACGTGAGCGGATTCTCGATACTCCCCTCGAATCCGACATGCTCTTTCATGTACACGCGTCCGTTTTTCAACGTGATCGTCACGCGGGTATTCAGTTCTTTCGGATACTGTGACGAATAGGTCGCGTCCGGCGCGACCGTCACACGGCTGAGCAATGCCTGCGCGTCGGCTGCCTGGATGCGCTGCGTCTCCAGTTGCGCCGGTCCGACCTGGCCGTCGAGCAACGCTGCCGCAATCAGATACTTGAGGTTGTAGTCGGCCTGTTCTTTCGTCATCGGCTGGTCTTTCGCACCGAAGCTGCCGCCGCCCGCGATGTCATAGCCCATCTGGAAGATGTCGCATTTCACTGCTTCGACTTCTGCCGCACGGATGCCATGTTGCTTGCGAAGCGCCAGCGTCGCCTCGAGGACCGGCTGCCCATGAATCAGCGAGCAGTATTTCTTCATCACCGTCTGGTGCACGATGTCGAGCGCCGGATTTTCCCAATCGATATCAACGGGCTGATCGAACATTCTCTCGAGACCGTTCGGCCCCTCGAACAGCCGCAGCGGACCCGTGAACCCCCGCTTCGCCAGCGATGCCGCATATACCGCGCGCATGCCCGTCATGCCCGGCGAGAATCCTTTCCACTGCGAAACGGGCTCGGAATGCACGCATGTCAGCGATATGTTGTCCACGGTTGCGATGGCAACGGCGTGGGCGATCTGCCTTGCCGTCAGTCCGAACAGCTTGCCTGCGCCGGCTGCGGCAGAAACAGCAAGCTGGATCGCGTGATTAAAGCCCTTGGCCATCACGGGAACGACAGCGGTAATGCGCGACTCGATTTCGTAGGCCACTGCAAGCGCGAGCATGAACTCAGCGCCGGACGCCGACGCATGTTCGGAGGCCGCGAGAATTGCACCGAAGTTGTCGCTGGGGTGGCACAGGCCGCCCGGCGACATGTAGCTATCGAGCAGATCCACATAACGCACGAGGCCGGAGTTGTAGAGCGCAGCTTCGTCGGGCGCCGCGTGGCCTCCGCCGATCAACGTGCACGACCCCTGCTGCGTGCCGCGATATTCGTGGAACTGGTCGCGCAACACTGCGAATGGCGCACCGGGAAGCGCCGCGATCGCACAGCCGAGGCTATCGAGAATATTGCGACTGAATAGCGCTTTCGATGCGTCCGACAGATGCGACAGTCGAGCGCCGGATGCAAAGTTCGCAATGCGCTCGACCGTGGTGTGTGAACTCATGCCTGAATCTCCTTCTCCATGAATGCGCAGTCGACACACGTGTGCAATCGGCTGCGAGTCACGCTCGCCGTCCTGATGGGCTTCGATGCCGGCGAGCTGCGATGCCACACAGTGGCATCGATCGACATGCCCATCAAGCGAAGGGATTGCATAGCGCTATCAGATTCACAGATAGGCGCCACGCGATTCAGACGATGTGTTGTGCAACGCGCGCCCTATTGGCGAGCGTTGCGCCGGTTTTTGCATGCGACGCATGCCGCGTGCCATTGCGGTAGCAACGAAACGAGTGTTTCCGCGCGAGCATCAATGCAGCAAATTGTGCGTCGATGCGACCGCGGTTTCACGGACCGAGACGAGCGGACTAGCTCACCTTTTTTTGCTTGAGCCTCGCGCGATGCGCCGCCACCTTCGCGCGATTGCCGCAGATCGCCATGCTGCACCATCTGCGCGCGTGACCGCGCGTATGATCGGCGAACAGCAGCGTGCATTTCGGCCCTTCGCACGCTTTCACGTGCGTGAAGTCCTCCTCACAGACGAGTTTCGCCAGTGCCTCGGCGATCGGCATCAACAACGACTCCGCCGACTCCCAGCGCCGCGTCGCGCGCAATAAAAACACGCCCGCGTCGCCGGGCCCGCCTGCGACGATCTCACGATGCTGCACGTCACGCGCGAGCAGCTGGTTCAACGGCGCCAGGTCGCGCAGATCGCTTGCCGCCAGCGCGCGCCCTTTCCTGGCCTTCACATAGCCGCGAAACCACTCGCGCAGCCCGCGCGCCTGCGCGGCGATCGCGTCGAGCTGCTCCGGCGTCGAGCGCTCGCGGATCCCGGCGAGCGCGCCGGGCGGAACCATGCCCGCCTGCGACAGCCAGCGGAGCAGGCCTTCGCCGTCGACGATCGAGTCGACGGGCTCGTCGACCAGCGTCGCAACCGAATTCAGGAAGTCGAGGCCGGGTGCGTCAGCCACAAAGATGGCGGGAATCTGGCGGTAGTCCATTGCAATGACGAGCGAGGTAACGATGACACCATCGTAACCACTAAAAAACTACTTGACAAGTTACATCGGCTATTTGTAACCTCCTTGTCACGCTTTTTTCGGTTACGTAAGTACCCGAACGAGGCATCCCTCAATACGGAGAAAACGCCATGTCCACCATTGCCCATCGCCGCGCCGACGTTGACGGTTTTAACGTGTTCTATCGCGAAGCCGGCCGCGCCGACGCGCCGAAGCTGCTGTTGCTGCACGGTTTCCCGAGTTCGAGCCACATGTTCCGCGATCTGATTCCGCTGCTGGCGGACCGCTTTCACATTGTTGCGCCGGATCTGCCGGGGTTCGGACAGTCCGACATGCCGGAGCGTGAGCATTTCGCCTACACGTTCGACAACCTTGCCAACGTAATCGACAGATTCACGGAGGTGATCGGCTTGGACCGGTTCGCGGTGTACGTTTTCGATTACGGCGCGCCGACAGGCTTGCGGCTCGCGCTGAAGCACCCGGAGCGCATCACGGGGATCATTTCGCAGAACGGCAACGCATATGTGGAAGGCTTGAGCGACGGCTGGAATCCGATTCAGGCGTACTGGAAAGATCCGTCGCAAGCGAACCGCGACGCGCTGCGCGCGCTGCTGACGAAGGACACGACGGTCTGGCAATACACGCACGGCGTGAGCGACACGACGGCCGTTTCCCCCGACGGCTACTCGCTCGACGACTACTACATGAACCGTCCGGGCGCGCACGAGATCCAGCTCGACCTGTTCGGCGACTACCAGAGCAATGTCGCGCTGTATCCGGCCTTCCAGCACTATTTCCGCACGCACCAGCCCCCGTTCCTCGCGGTTTGGGGCAAGCACGATCCGTTCTTCCTGCCGCCGGGCGCCGAAGCGTTCAAGCGCGACCTGCCGAACGCCGAGGTGCGCTTCTTCGATACCGGCCACTTCGCGCTCGAAACGCATGCGGCCGAAATCGCCACGGCCATTGCCGGGTTTCTGCTTCGCTGAATCGACGCGCGGGCCCGCGTCCGCGTGATAGCAGCGCGTCGTCGGACGCACCCTCTACCTTGGGAGAACCCTCATGCGTGCAACCGTGCTCGAAAAGTTCGGCTCGAAGCGCTGGGTGAGTCGCACGTCGAACTCGAAGGCGCCCGTCTGTCGGCGCGCATCGCCGAGTCGAAGCACCTTTGCTGAAAATGCCGAGGGGCGTGTCCCTGACGTTTTTCGGCCCGCATGTCGCGGCGGGCCGCCTGGAGGCCAGGCGGCGCGTTAGCATGCCCGTCGACAATGCGTCGCCGCGCTCAGAGCAAGGCCATCGCCTGCTCGAACATGGACAGGCCGATCACGACGACAACCACGCCGATCGCCTTTGCAACGCTTTCGGGCGCCGGAGCAAGGCGCTCCGCGGTAATGGCGAGTGTCGCGAGCGTCATCGCACGCAGGTCCATCATGCCGTTGACCAGCAGCACGGCAGTCAATCCCGCGCAGCAAGCGACGCAATGAACGCCGAGGCGCACACCATGCATGCAGGCCGAACCTTCGCGGCGCGACGCAGCGAAACGCGCGCACGTCAGATGACGCATCTTCCACCTGCTGAACTGCAATACCCCTGCAGCCAGCACGACGAGACTCGCGGCAACCGGCACGGAGCGAGACAACAAGGGCAACTGCATGGCGAGCGTCATGAACGCGAAGCCCAACGCAAACACGAGCGCACCGAGGACAGCCCACGCGAAGAAATAAGCGATGCCCGCCAGCACTGTCAGACAATGCGCACGCGCCTTACCCGTGCCAGCCAGGACTTCGTGATAACGCCACAACGCAGGCGCCAGCGAGGGCAACATCATCGCCATCATCATCACGATCCACATGCCGACGAACGACATCGCGATGTGCGGCCACTTCTGCCCGCACATCGGCACCCAGGTCATCGACAGGAACCAGCCTCCCGGCATCGGCAGCTCGGGCATCGTCTGCATCGACAGGCACCATCCGACTGTCGCTCCCGCGCATAGCGCGAACACGAACGCCACGACGCCGACGAAGACAGGATGCGATACGGGGGGCGCCGGGCAAGCGCCATCGAGGTCCACGATCAGCCTCGACGCCGTTCGTATTCATCGTGACGGCGCCACCAGATGCCCGTCTCGTTGCGCCCTTTCGGCGCACGATCGAGCCACTGGTACATGCCCCACAATGCGTCCAGGCCGCGCGCATACGTCGAATATGCGTGATACACGACGCCGTCTTCCAGCACGAAGGTGCTCATGCCAGGCCGGTCGCGCGAGTATGTGGACGCGTCCGTCCCGCAGCAGGCCGCGAACTCGACGACGGGCTGCGGCGCCGGCGTCAGGTCCATTGCGTGACCGCCGCGCGTGAAGTTGTATTCGACGTCGCCCGCACGCTGCTGCGCCTCGGTGTACGACACGTTGAAGTCGAAGTTGAATTCGCTATCGTGCGCCGACGCCCAGGGAAATCTCCAACCCATGCGTTCCTTGTACGTCTGCAACTTCGCAAGCGGTGCGCGCGATACGGCCGTCAACATCACGTCGTGATTCGCGAGATGAACGGCCATGCCGTCGAAGCCATCCGCAATCGCCGAGCAGGACGGGCAGCCAGCCGTATAGTCGGGTCCAAACATGAAGTGGTAGACGATGAGCTGCGAGCGTCCCGCGAAAAGATCCGCGAGCGTCGCGCTGCCCTTGTCCGTTTCGAATCGATACTGCCTGTCCAGTCTGACCCAGGGCAGCGCCGCGCGCCGTCGCGCTAATTCGTCGCTGCGCCGTGTCAGTTCCTTTTCGGCTTCGAGCAGTTCAAGACGCGCTTTCAGCCAGGCGTCGCGCGTGCCAACCGTATGCGTGGTCATCGTTCGTCCCTCCGTTGAAGAATCGTCCGTGCTAGATTAGTGCGCAACATCCAATGGCCAGGAGTGACAAGTGTGGCGTGATTCAGATGGACGCAGTCATCGAAGCCGCAGCCCGCGCGCTCGCGGCGGGTGATCCCCTCAGTGCGCTAAATCGCGTCGCGTTGCGCGACGACGCGCCCGCGCTCGCGCTACGCGGCATCGCGATGGCGCAGCTCGGCGATCTTCCGCGTGCGAAAGCGCTTGTGCGCGGCGCGGCACGCGCTTTCGGTGCGAGGGAAGCCGTCGCCCGTGCGCGCTGCATCGTCGCGGAAGCGGAAATCGCACTCGCGTCGCGCGACCTCGGGTGGCCCGCGAAATCGCTCGATGCGGCGCGCAAGACGCTCGAAGCGCATGGCGACCGTCTGAACGCTGCGCACGCGCGCCAACTCGCAGTGCGCCGTTTGCTTCTGATCGGACATGCCGACGAAGCCGAGCGTCTGCTCGACGGTTTCGATCCCGCGCCCTTGCCGCCTGCATCGAGCGCCGCCCACGAACTAATCGTGGCGGGCATCGCGATGCGGCGCCTGCACACGAAAGCTGCGCGCGCGGCGCTTGCGCGAGCCGGGCAGGCCGCGCGGCATGCGGGGATTGCCGGTCTGACGGCGGAAGTCGAAAGCGCGCAGCGCCTGCTGAATGCGCCCGCCGCGCGCCTGCTTTCGCGCGGCGAAGAAAAGCTTCTGCTGCTCGACGATGTCGAAGCATGGATGACGTCCGATGCGCTCGTCGTCGATGCGTGCCGTCATGCCGTGTGCAAGGCGGATAGCGTGATTCCGCTTGCGAGCCGGCCCGTGCTGTTCAGTCTCGCGCGCACCCTGGCGCAAGCATGGCCCGCCGACGTCACGCGCGATACGCTGATCGAACGCGCGTTCAGAATGAAGCATGCCGATGAATCGCATCGCGCGCGCCTGCGTGTCGAAATCGGCCGCTTGCGCTCGATGCTCGCCGCGCTCGCCGATATCAGCGCAACGAAGCGCGGCTTCGTATTGATGCCGCACGACGCCGCTGAAGTCGTGGTGCTGGCGCGGCCCGTCGACGAAGAACACGCGACGCTGCTCGCGCTTCTCGCCGACGGTGAAGCGTGGTCGAGCTCCGCCCTGGCGTTGGCACTCGGCGCCAGTCAGCGGACCGTGCAGCGCGCGCTCGATTCGCTCGCGTCGGCGGGCAAGGTGCAGTCGTTCGGACAGGGCCGCGCGCGCCGCTGGACCACGCCGCCGATGCCCGGATTCGCGACGGCGTTGTTACTCCCCACGCCGCTGCCGATCGACTAGCATGTAAGGCTCGACAGATCACCGACAGGGGTGGAAGCATGAAGCGCTCACCGGCTGAAATCGTGCGTGAATATGGCCCGTTTCCGGGCATCGACAGCGTCGCCGGCGTCACGTATGACGGCGGGAACGTCTGGTTCGCTGCAGGCGCAACGGTGAACGCGCTGGATCCGTCGAGCGGAAAAACCGTGCGTTCGATCGATGTCCCCGCAACGGCGGGCACCGCGTTCGACGGCCATCATCTGTATCAGATCGATGAGGGGCTTATCCGCAAGGTGGACCCGCAGTCAGGCGCGGTAGTCGCGACGATACCCGCGCCCGCGGGCATGAACTCTGGCCTCGCGTGGGCGGAAGGCGCGCTGTGGATCGGACAGTATCAGGACCGCAAGATTCACCAGCTCGACCCGCACACGGGGGCGATTCTCCGCACGATCGAATCCAGCCGGTTCGTGACGGGCGTGACGTGGGTCGACGGCGAGCTTTGGCACGGCACCTGGCAGGACGACAAGAGCGACTTGCGACGCGTCGATCCGCGCACGGGCGAAGTGCTGGAAACGCTCGAGATGCCGGATGGAATCGGCGTATCGGGACTCGAATCGGACGGCGCCGACACGTTCTACTGCGGCGGCGGCAACAGCGGCAAGCTGCGCGCGGTTCGCAGGCCAAAGCGCGGCGACGCCGAAGCGCCTGTCGATACCACGGCCAGCGCCTGATGACCGCGGCGGGTTATAGCGCGCGCGTGGTTGCGTGCAACAGGTGAAGCGTCTCGTCGAACTGCGTGACCAGCTCGAAGACCAGTAGAAGCGCCAACGTATAGCCGACGCCCGGCGACCGCTCCATCCATCGAAGTATGGGCGTGGCAAAGCGCTGGCGCACGGCGTCGCGCGTCGCGATGTACGTGAACAGGATGCCGATGGCAGCGCCCGCCAGGATGTCGGTGGGATGATGCAAGCCGACGAACACGCGCGGAAAGCAGATGAACGCAGCGGTGTAGAGCAGCGCCACGGTGCCGGCGCTGCGCCAGATCAGAAAGATGCCTGTCGCTACCGCTATCCATAGCATCGCATGGTCGCTCGGAAACGAGCTCCACGTCGTAACGCTCGCACTGTCCAGTCCGACGGAAGGAAAGAGGCCGTGCAGCGCCGGGTCCGAAATCGGCCTTAACCGGAACGGCAGCGCCACGGCAAGCACCCTGCCCACTGCCAGCGAGACGATACCGCTCGCGACCGTCGCAATCACCATCTCGCGCTCCCAATCTTTTCGATCGCCTTGCCTGAACCAGATGAAGCACAGCATGGGCATCAATACGAGGCCCTTGAACATGACCTGCCCTGAGATCACCCGCACGAGATGATTGATCGCGGGCGATGCGAAAGCATGCTGCGACAGGAACATTTGAATCGCGAGGTCGAAAGTGGTGTGCATGGGGAACGGGCAGATGTTTCGTCGGCTTCGATGTTTTCGCAAGGTGACGAAGCATACGGAAGCGCATCGCCGTTTCCGACGCTAAATTGCAACCGTCCGTAAAAGCACGGGGCAACAGCGCGATGCTCGATACAGCATTTACAGTCCATTACTATTTGCGAAAGTTTCGCACGCGCGCAAGCTCATACAATCCGCACATCAAAAACGATCTCAGGGAGACGATCATGATGAAGTCGAAACGAGCCATTACGGCCGCGATTTTGCTGCTGGCTTGCGTGTCCTCCGTGCCCGCGTTTGCGAACGGTGGTGGTGGTGGTGGCGGTGGCGGTGGCGGTGGCGGTGGTGGCGGTGGCGGTGCTGGCGGCGGTGGCGGCGGTAACGGAGGAGGCAACGGAGGAGGCAACGGCGCCGGAAACGCGGGCGGCCACGGAAATGGAAATGGTCCCGGTTCGTCGATGGGAAGCCCCGGTGGCATGTCCGCGAGCCACATGAGCGCCAAAGGCCACGCCAACACCAACGGCCCCGTTTCCGGCGATCGCGACAAGGGCCTCGAACGCGCCGGCGACCGCGCCGGTTTGCATGCACAAGCGCAACCGGGTTCGCATGTGAACCGCGGCCACCACAATGCCTACGGAAAAGATGCGCGTAGCACGCGCTCGTAGCGCGATCGATCAGGATCAGCCGCTTGCACCGCGAACAGCGCAAGCGGCTGCTAGTTCGTGCGCCGATGCTCCACTGCGAACTTGATCAGTTCGGCCTGCCCTTCTATCTCCAGCTTGCGCTTCAGATTGAGCCGGTGTGTTTCGACCGTGCGCACCGACAGGCCATTGCGCTGCGCGATCTGCTTGCTCGACAGCCCCTGCGCGAGCTGATCGAGAATGTCCCGTTCGCGCGGCGTCAGACGTTCTATCGGATCGCGCGTCGCCGACGCATGAATGAGCCGCGCGCTGAGCCCTTCGCTGAAGAATGTCTTGCCTTCCAGCACCGCGCCTATCGCGCGGATGATCTCCGCGCCCGGCGAATCCTTCAGCACGTAACCGCTCGCTCCCGCGCGGACAGCCTGCGTCACATACTCGACGTTGTCGTGCATCGAAAGCATCAGCACACGTATGGCCGGAAAGCGCTCATGGAACAAAGCCGCGAGCGCGATGCCGTTCATGCCGCGCATGCCGACATCCATCAAGACGAGGTCCGGCTCGTACGCGGCCGCCAGCGCAAGCGCTTCGTCGGCATTGCCCGCTTCGCCGACCACCGAGAAACCCGGCACAGCTTCGAGCCGCGCGCGCAAGCCGTCGCGCACGAGGGGATGATCGTCCACGAGGATCAGACGCGCTGCGCCTGCTGAATGGTTCATGACTGGTTTGCCTGCATGTCGATGGGAAGCGCTTTGCGTGCAAAGATCGGCACGCTCGCCGTAACGATGGTATGGCCTGGCCGTGAGTCGAGGCGCAGATCACCGCCAAGCGCTTCGAGCCGCTCGCGCATGTTGCGCAGACCAACGCCCGCGCGCGCGTCCGCCTGCACCCGTTCCACGTCGAAGCCGCGGCCGTCGTCGCTGATCGAGAGCGTGACGCGGCTCGCAGACACGTCCAGCGACACAGCCGCCTCGGTCGCGTGCGCGTGCCGGAAAATGTTCGTGAGCGCCTCCTGCGCGATACGGAACAGCGCGGTCTTGACGGTATCGGGCAAGTGCGCGGCATGATCGTGCGTGACATGTGTGAAGCCGATGGCCAGATGACCTTGTGCGCTCAACTCGCGGGTCAGCTGTTCAAGCGCGGCGGCGAGGCCAAGATCGTCGAGCATCGACGGTCGCAGTGCATGCGAGATGCGCCGCACTTCGCGCAATGCGTCGCCGAGACGCCCAATGCCCGTGGACAACGCCGCTTCTGCCGGCTGCACGCGCGGCTCGCTCAGTTCGAAACGCGCGAGCGCCGATTCCAGCAGCAGCTTCACGGACACCAGCATCTGACTGATGCCGTCATGCAGTTCGCGCGAAAGCCGCGCCCGCTCGTTTTCCTGCGACTCGACCACCTGTTGCGCAAGCCGCTTGAGCTTCGCGTCCGCGCTGCGATACTCGCTGACGTTGAGCACGAGCGCACACACGGCGATCACGCAGAGACCCGCCAGCGCGATGGCGCCGATCCACAGCATGGTGTGTTCGATGTCGGATGAGGCACGCTGATCGATGCGCGCCAGCGTCGTGTCTACATCGTCGAGATAGATGCCCGTGCCGACCATCCAGCCCCAGCGAGGCAGCGGCACGACATAGCCGAGCTTCGGCGCGAGCTTGCCCGTCGACGGCCGATGCCACACGTAGCGCACGTAGCCGCCGCCCTGTGCAGCGGCTGCGATGAGCTGCTGGATCGTCAACGACCCGGCCGGGTCGCGCAAGGTCCACAGGTCGCGTCCTACGAGATCCGGCTCGCGCGGATGCATCAGCGAGCGGCCATGCATGTCATACACGAAGAAGTAGCCGTCCTGGCCGAAGTCCATCTTCTCGAGCATGGCGAGCGCACGGCTGCGCAAGATCGCGTCGTCGCGGGCGTTCTCGCCAGCCTCGTCGTAGAGCGGCTTGATCGCGCTGGTGGCGAGGTCGACGTAGTGGCGCAGTTCGATCTCCTTGCTCGCCAGATACGCGGACTGCGTCGTGTCGTGCTGAGCGCTCGCGAGCGCCGTGGCCTGATGGCGCACGCCGAATGCAATACCTGCGATCGCCGCCATGAACGGCACGATGGCGAGCAGAAATATCTTTGCCTTGAGTTTCATCTGCGGAAGACCAGTCCGACTGCCTACGTAGTTTTACGTAGCGCGCTTACGTAGTTGTGCGCTTGTGGCGCATTCGACGAACACGAATACTACACGCCGTAAGCATGGCACATGTTAGACCATGCGCGGCGTGCGCCTCTTGCCGCTATCGGTCTCGTCGGCGGGCGCTGACGGGCGTTTATACAAATACACAGGAGACACCCATGAACCGGGCTTCCTCGATTCTGGTCTGGATAGCGGTCGCGCTGCTCGGCGCGTTCGCGTTCGGCACCATCGCGCTCGCGCATGGCGAAAAGGTCAGTGCCCTCTGGGTCGTGATCGCCGCCGTCTGCGTCTATCTGATCGCTTACCGCTTTTATAGCCGTTTCATCGCTAATCATGTGCTGCGGCTCGACGGCCAGCGCGTGACGCCTGCCGCGCGTCACAACGACGGCCTCGACTATGTGCCGACCAACAAATACGTACTGTTCGGCCATCATTTCGCGGCGATCGCAGGCGCCGGCCCGCTGGTCGGCCCGGTGCTCGCCGCGCAGATGGGCTATGTGCCCGGCATGCTGTGGATCCTCGCGGGCGTCGTGTTCGCGGGCGCCGTGCAGGACTTCATCGTGCTCTTCATCTCGACGCGCCGCGACGGCCGCTCGCTCGGCGATCTCGTGAAGATGGAACTCGGCACCGTACCGGGCGTGATTGCCCTGTTCGGCGCGTTCCTCATCATGGTGATCATCCTGGCCGTGCTCGCGCTGATCGTCGTGAAGGCGCTGACCAATTCGCCGTGGGGCACCTTTACGGTTGCTGCGACGATTCCGATTGCGCTCTTCATGGGCGTCTATACGCGCTACATCCGTCCGGGTCGCATCGGCGAAGTGTCGATCATCGGCTTCGTGCTGCTGATGGCGTCGATCGTGTTCGGTCAGAGCGTGCATGATTCCCCGACGCTCGCCGCATGGTTCACGTTCAACGGCACGCAGCTCACGTGGATTCTGATCGGCTATGGCTTTGTCGCGTCGGTGCTGCCCGTGTGGCTGCTGCTTGCGCCGCGCGATTACCTGTCGACATTCCTGAAGATCGGCACGATTCTCGGCCTCGCGATCGGCATCCTCGTCGTCGCGCCGGAACTGAAGATGCCTGCGCTGACGAAGTTCGTGGACGGCACGGGTCCCGTCTGGTCGGGCAACCTGTTCCCGTTCCTGTTCATCACGATCGCGTGCGGCGCGGTGTCGGGCTTCCATGCGCTGATCTCGTCGGGCACGACGCCGAAGCTGCTCGACAACGAAACCAACGCGCGCTTCATCGGTTACGGCGCGATGCTGATGGAATCGTTCGTCGCGATCATGGCGCTGGTCGCCGCCGCCGTGATCGAACCGGGCGTGTACTTCGCGATGAACGCGCCCGCCGCCGTGCTCGGCGCGACGCCTGACGCCGTTGCGCAGACGGTGTCGCAATGGGGCTTCGTGCTGACGCCGGAAATGCTGACGCAAACCGCGAAGGCCGTCGGCGAGACGACGATCGTCGCGCGTGCAGGCGGTGCGCCGACGCTGGCCGTAGGCATGGCGCAGATTCTCCATCAGGTGATCGGCGGCGAAGCGATGATGGCGTTCTGGTATCACTTCGCGATCCTGTTCGAGGCGCTCTTCATCCTGACAGCCGTCGATGCGGGCACGCGCGCCGGACGCTTCATGCTGCAAGACCTGCTCGGCACCTTCCACCCGGCTCTCAAGCGCACGGAATCGCTGCCTGCGAACCTGATCGCGACGGCGCTGTGCGTGGCGGCGTGGGGCTACTTTCTGTATCAGGGCGTGGTGGATCCGCTTGGCGGGATCAATACGCTGTGGCCGCTATTCGGAATTTCGAATCAGATGCTGGCGGGTATCGCGCTGGTGCTCGGCACGGTGGTGCTGTTCAAGATGAAGCGCGAGCGCTTCGCGTGGGTGACGCTCGTGCCGACCGTGTGGCTGCTGATCTGCACGATGACGGCCGGGTGGCAGAAGATTTTCGATGCGAATCCGAAGGTGGGTTTTCTTGCACATGCCGCGAAGCTCGGCGCTGCCGCCGATGCAGGCAAGGTCGTTGCGCCGGCGAAATCGATCGAGCAGATGCATCGGATCATGTTCAACGACTACGTCGATGCAGCGCTTGCCGGGCTGTTCATTTTCGTCGTTGTCAGCGTCGTTGTGTATGGCGTTCTCGCGGTGTTGCGCGCGCGTCGCGCGACGTCGCCTACTGTGCGCGAGACGCCGTTCGAAGTGTTGCCCGGTGCGTCGCGCGCCGGCGGCGCACAGTGACAGGAGCGCACGATGTTCTCAGAACTTCGGGAAGACGTGCGCAATGCGGGGCGCTACCTCGGGCAGGCCATGCGGTTGATGGTGGGGCTGCCCGACTATCAGACGTATGTCGCGCACATGGCCGCGACGCATCCTGGTCGCCCTGTCATGAGTTATGAGGCGTTCTTTCGCGAGCGCCAGGATGCAAGGTATGGAGGTGGTGCCGGGAAGTGTTGTTGACGAATCGGTCGGCTGCGGTCGCGTTGTAGCCTGGCGGCATCGCATGTATAGGGGCTCGCGTCCTGCGCCTTGTGCAATGCGCGGACCGTGCTGACCGTGTCGCACTGGCTCGCATCAGGCGCCTGCCGCCCGCGCTGCCGTCGTTCCTTACGCCTTTTTGACGAATTCCGATTTCAGGCTCATGGCCCCGAACCCGTCGATTTTGCAATCGATATCGTGGTCGCTGTCCACCAGCCGGATATTCTTGACCTTCGTGCCCATCTTGATCACGCCAGCGGAACCCTTCAGTTTCAGGTCCTTGATTACGGTGACCGTATCCCCATCCTGCAGGACGTTTCCAGCTGCATCCCGAAAGATCTTGCCCGGTGTTTCCGTCGGCACGGTTGCTTGCCGTGACCATTCATGCCCACACTCAGGGCAAACGTAGACATCTCCATCTTCGTACGTCAACTGAGAATGGCATGTCGGGCAAGGCGGAAAATCGTTCATGTGTAACCTTGATGCTGGCGAGGATGAAAGCGCGGAAGTATAGCGCGTCCCGTCGGTTCTTTTGCCGCGTCGCTTGTGTTCGCTACCGCCGGCCGAATCAGACAGGTCGCTTCGATGCGATTCCGTCACCGTCTCGCTCAGATTGGCAGCGAAGCCTGGCCACCAAGAATTTCAGTCCGTTACCCACCATTGCTTGCAGTTAGCTAGCTTCTGTGCCGCCGCAAAGTTAGAGGTTCCGCTGCGCACAGTGGCAACCCCTACCACCCCCTACCCCACCCCTTTAGCACTCCGCGGCCCCCGCCGCGCCGACAAGCCGGCAACAAACTCCGCATACTCCGTTTCAAGAAACGGCTCCGCATGCTCGAGCAAAAACCTCCGAAACATCACACAAGTCGGCGACAGCTGCTTGGAAGACAGATGCACGATCTGCCAGGTCCGCTCGACGGGCGTCCCGTTTACATCGAGCAACGCAATCTCTCCCGTGCGCAATTCGAGCGCGAGCGTATGCAACGAAATAAGGCTCACGCCCATGCCCGCCATTACCGCTTGCTTGATCGTCTCGTTGCTGCCAAGCGTCACGCACCGTGAAGGCGTAAAAAGATGCTGCCGGAACGTATGCTCGGCAACGGCACGCGTTCCCGACCCTGGCTCGCGCAACAAGAACGTATCGCCAGCAAGCTCCTGCAAATCGAAACGCCGTGCATCGCGCAGCGGATGCGTCACAGGCGCGACAATCACATGCGGATGGTAAGCAAGCGGCTCCGCCGTCGTGCCGAGCTCAGGCGGCGGGCGCCCCATGATCGCGAGATCGGTCGCGTTGTCCTGCAGCAGCCGCAACAAGGTCTCGCGATTGCCGACCGAAAAATGCACATCCACCTTTGGATATTGCTTTGAATACAGTGCGAGCAACTTGGGCGCGAAGTATGTCGCTGAACTCACGATGCTCACCGCAATCGAACCGCTATCGGCCTGAGCCAGTGAAGTCATCGTGTCTTCGGCATCCTTGATCTCGCCGAGAATGCGGCTTGCGTGATGCGACAACCGCTCGCCCGCTTCCGTCAGCGTAAGGCGTCGCGCGATCCGCTCGAACAGCGGCATGCCGATCGCCTCCTCCAGTTGCCGGATCTGCATCGAAACGGCCGGCTGGGTCAGATGCAGTTCTTCCGCCGCGCGCGCGAAGCTCGGCAAGCGGCTTGCAATCACGAAGATCTGCAACTGCCTGAGCGTCAGCGAGCGAATCAGGTTCATCATGCGTTCCCATGCGCATAGCGCAGGCAGCGGCCATGCTGCTGTCGCTACGTCAAACATCGCGACGGATTCAGCGGCTCGCGCGCGGGGCGTTGGGTGTCGCCGAAGGTGAAGGCGGCTTGCTCTGTGCAGGCGGCTGCAGCTTGCGCAGCGAGCCTTCATAGCTCAACGACTCCGTCTTTAGCGGATGCGCGAAATCGTCGTTGTCGCCGGGCACGTCGGTGCGCAACAGCCACACGCCGCCCGGCACGGCGTCGGCGAGCAAGAACGTGTAGCGCTTGCTCGTGAACCTCGGAAAGCGCTGCGCGTTCGGATCATGCAAATACGGCTGGATCACGATCTTGCGCGCTTTCACGGCCTTTCCGTCAAGCTGGACTGTCGCGTCCGTGATGGGCGGACTCGCGGCCAGCGCAAGCCGCACGCGCTGCTGGAAATACCGCCGCTGGCCACCCGTCGCCTGCTCCATCTCCGCGATATCGCGCTCGAGAAAATACAGAATCACGGGATTGCACGGCAGGTTCTCCGGCAATTGCACCTTGCCGCTCCCGTCGCTGACGGACGCATCGCTTTTCGAGTTATCGGCGCTCGCGACGAATACGCGGACCCGATCGGTCTGCTTGTTGGGCGGCACCGTCACGACGAGCGCATAGTCGAGCTCCGTCTGCGACGCGACGCCATGCAGATGCGGCGTGAGAAACATCAGCTTTTCGGCGGGCGCGATCGGTGCGTCCGCTGCGTTTGCGCCACTAGCCGCATCGGCCGAATGCGCCGCTTGCGGCAAGGACATCGACACAGCAGCGAGCACCGTCAGCGCAGCCACCCCGCGCCATGCAAACGCACGCGCGCCGCCGCGTACGGCTGCCCCGGAGGCGCCCGTCATTTCGGCGCATCCGCTGCAACGGGCGCACTCGCCAGCGGCAGCAGGGGTACTTCGTAGCTGGTCAGAATCTGGTTGATGTCGTTCTGATGGGTGGCGATCCACTCGTCGATCTTGTCGTGCCATGCCTTCTCGCCGTAACGCACGCCCATGGAAATTTCATAGTCGAAGCGGATGCCCTGCTGCGGCGGAAACGGCACGAGCTTCACTCGATCACTGGCCTGCTTCGCGAAGTAGCCCGCAATCGGCCCCCACATGAACACGACATCGACGTTGCCCTGCGCCAGATCGTGCTGGATCATCTCGCCGGGAAACGCGTTCGGGTCGCCGCTCTGCGCGCGATACGACACAGCCTGGTCGATCAGGTTGTTCGATAACAGCCAGTCGACGGCAGGCGTCTGCGAGAAGATGCCGAGCTTGAGCTTCTTCAGTTGATCGGGCGGCAGCTTCAGCAGATCGGCAGGCGTCTTGATGCTCGCGAACTCGGGCCGCTTGTTGAACACCATCGCATAGGTGGAATGCAGCCACGGCCGCGTGGTCGATGTCATGTCATAGCCATGCGGCACGCCAATGATGAGATCGCACTTGAACTGCTCGGAGTTGTCCACCTTGTCGCGCAGCGTATGGCGCACGAAGCCCATGCGCTGCGGAAAATACGTGTATTCGAGCTTGTAGCCGAAGTCTTTGGCCATTGCGGCCGCGATCTTGTTCTCGAAGCCTTCTCCCTTGTCATTCGACAACGGCATGTTGTTCGGGTCGGCGCAGACGCGCAGCACCTTGTCTGCACCGTCGTTGTTCGGCAGATTCGGCTCGGGCGCGCCCTGCGCGCGCGCCGCCGGCGCGCCGACGCACACCCAGCACAGCGTCAGCACTGCACAGACGGCATGGACGACAGAAGTTCTGCGCTCGGACATGGAGGACTCCGGGTTGTGCGACATGCGGCGTGGCACGCGATACCAGACATAGAGGCGCGTCACTCAGTATCGCATGACGTCGGTTGGCTTATTTGGCATCGATCGCCTGCAGATCGCCCGGCTTGATCGTGCCGTCGGAGCGGCCTTTCAGGTATGCAAAGAGATTCTCCCAGTTTTTCTGCATCATCTGGCTCGAACTGAAATCCGGCATGCCCTTGTCGACCCGTCCGCCGAATACCGTCCGATGAAATTCGTTCTTGTCCAGTGTCTTGAACGCGTCGATCAGCGACGGACCCACAAGCCCTTCCTGCCTCGCGCCGTGGCAGCGTTCGCAGGCGAGCGCGCGCCAGGTTTTCCATCCCTGCAGCGTATCGTTGTCGACCTTGTTGCCGTCGACGACCTTATAAGCGACCTTCTGGACTTGCGGCGCGTCCGACGACTGCCCCCAGCTATTGGTCACGACAGGTAAAGCGCTCAACGCCAGTAACGCACCCGCAAGCGACAGCACAACGCGGCCATTCATCCGTTCGTCTCCCTATCATCCGATTGAAGGTGTTCGTCGATCGCACATGGCGATCGCACTCGATACCCACTTTTTTCGAAGCCGAAGACCGCATGCGGGCGTCTTCGGCTACGTCGCTGCTGCTGCGAAACACTTGCGCGCCTGGCTTGCGCAAGCCGGCCAGGCGGCACCGCGATCAGCCGTTCGATCCGCCCGGAACGGCGAAAACGAACAGCGTGCCGCCGAGAGCCGTGTACTTCGCCAGCTCGCGATAGCCGCCGACAGCGCCAAGGCCTTCCGTCGACTTCTGCAGACCGGCTGCCATGCCGATGCCCGCCCAGCCGCCGATGCCCGAATACACACCGACGAACTGCTTGCCCTGATACTCATACGTGAACACGTTGCCGATGATTCCCGACGGCGTCTTGAACTTCCACAACTCCTTGCCGTCCTTGATCCGCACGGCCTTGATGTAGCCTTCCAGCGTGCCGTAAAAGACAATGCCGCCTGCCGTCGCCAACGCGCCCGACCACACCGAGAAGCGTTCGGGCTTCGACCAGACGATCTTGCCCTTCGCCGCATCCCACGCGATGAAGTTGCCCATCGCGCCCTTCTCGTCCGGACCGGGATACATCGACAGCGTCGCGCCTACATACGGCTGGCCAGACACGTAATCGACATCGAACGGCTCGTAGTCCATGCAGACATGATTGGTCGGCACGAGGAACAGATTCGAGCCCGGATCGAAAGAAGCCGGCTGCTGGTCCTTCGAACCCAACGCGGCCGGGCAGATGCCCTTCACGTTGTGGTCGGGACCGGCCTTTTGCGTCGAGTACGAAGCATTGCGAATCGGCAGACCGCTCTTCAGGTCCACGCTGTCCGCCCAGTTCACGGCCGGGTCGTACTTCTGTGCAACCAGCAGTTCGCCTGTCTCGCGGTTGAGCGTATAGCCGAAGCCGTTACGGTCGAAGTGCACGATCGCTGGCGTCTTCTTGCCGTTGACGGCAATGTCTGCAAGGATCATTTCGTTGACGCCGTCATAGTCCCACTCGTCGTGCGGCGTCATCTGATAGACCCATTTCGCCTTGCCCGTATTGAGGTCGCGGGCGAAGATCGACATCGACCACTTGTTGTCGCCGGGACGCTGCGTCGGATTCCATGTGCCCGGATTGCCCGTGCCGTAATAGACCAGATTCAGCTTCGGATCCCACGCGTACCAGCCCCATGTGGTGCCGCCGCCGAGTTTCCACTGATCGCCCTTCCAGCTCTTGATCGACGAATCCGCGCCGACGGGCTGCATCTTGCCGTCTGCCCAGGTCATCGTCTGCTGCGGATCGAGCAGCATCTCGTTGTCGGGCCCGGTGCTATACGCCTTCCACGCTTCCTTGCCGGTCTTGATGTCGTATGCGATCAAACGGCCGCGCACGCCAAACTCGCCGCCGGAGATGCCCGTCAGCACCTTGTCGCCGAACACGTGCGGCGCGTTGGTGTTGGTCTCGCCTGCCTTCGGGTCGCCGTTCTGCGCGGTCCACACCACTTCGCCCGTCTTCGCGTTGAGCGCGACGAGCTTGGTGTCGGCCTGTTGCAGGAAGATCTTGCCGTCGCCGTACGCGAGACCGCGGTTGACGGTATCGCAGCACATCACGGAGATCACCGACGCGTCCTGCTTCGGCTCGTATTGCCAGATGAAGGTCTGGTCCTTCAGGTTGATCGCGATGACCTTGTTGGGGAACGGCGAGTGGATATACATCGTGTCGCCGATCACGAGAGGCGAGCCTTCGTGACCGCGCAACACGCCCGTCGACATCGTCCACGCGACCTGCAGCTTGCCGACATTGCTTTCATTGATCTGCTTGAGCGGGCTGTACCGGTGATTCGCATAGTCACCTGCCTGCGCCGCCCAGTTCGATGGGTTCTTGATCAGCGAGTCCAGTTGCGGATCGGCATACGCAAGGAACGAGTTCAGCGCCGTCGCAACCAACACCGCCAGTCCAAGAACCAGGGTGCGTACGTTCATGTCTCCTCCAGAATGGGTGATACTGGTTGAAACCGTCCAGTTACCGATGACACGCTACCGGGTCGATCCAGCCGCGCCTCTGGATGCAGGTAACGTCTTTGCTGCGCCGGATCCATTGCCCGGCCCATGCGTATGACGGCGAATCGCATATTCCATGCCGGTCGTATTTGAACGCCGCCACACGGCCTCCCGGCGTCAACGTGTTGCGCTTCTCGACGTGCGGCGGGACATACTGTGTCAGATACGCAATTCGCAGGACGGCGTGCATGAGGCGCAGCGGCACGCGCGGCAGGCCGGGTGGTGCAAAGCGCATGGGACGCGACGTTCCCGTGCGATTCCCCTCTAACGACACGAGCGGAGGTCGTCATGACGCAAAGCGAACAGGTGTATTCCGACGAGGAAGTCCAGAAGAAGCTCGAAGGTCCGTTGCAGCACTGGTATCTCGAAGACGGCTGGCTGCGTCGCAAGTACCGCACGGAAAGCTGGAAAGGCACGCTGATGGTCGTCAACACCGTCGGCCATCTGGCGGAAGCTGCGTGGCATCACCCGGATCTGACGGTGTCGTATGCGTTCGTCATCGTGAAGCTGAAGACGCATACCGCGAAAGGCATCACCGACAAGGACTTCGCGCTGGCGCGCAAGATCGAGGAAGTGATCCAGTGGCAGCCGGGCAAGGAAGGCGGTCCGCTCGAAGGCACCCCCGCCGACGATCAGCGGTTCCGCTATATCAAGTACGACGCGCCGAAGAGTTGATGGTCCGCCCCGCGTTCGCTATCGGTGCGAACGCGGGGCTTCTCGCAATGCGTGACAGCCCGTAGCGGCAAAGGCTCGCGCTGTGCCGTATCTGACACGCGATGTGGCACGCGCCGTTGCACGCGCGTGCGAAATCCATACGTGCGAATCCGCGCGGCGTCGTGCGTGGTACGTCTCTTGCCTGAGGTCGAAAAGCGCTGTCGCGCCGATCCGCGCGGCCGTGTCCGCGCATACACGATTCGACAAGGAAGCAATCGCATGCCGATGTCATCCGACCGCTCGTCGACACTGCCTGCCATCTCGGCGATCACCGTCGAAGCGCCGGGCCGGCTGCACATGGGCTTTCTCGATCCAAACGGATCGCTCGGACGCGCGTTCGGCAGCGTCGGCATCGTCATCGAAGGATGCGGCACACGCGTCACCGCGCGGCACGCCGACGACGCGCAGGTCGAAGGCACGGCCACGGATGCCCAGCGCGAGCGCGTCGAACGTTATCTCGCGCTGCTGCACGATGCCTATGGCGGACCCGCCGTATCGATCGAAGTCGAACAGGCGGCGCGCGCACATTGCGGCATCGGCTCCGGCACGCAGCTCGCGCTCGCGGTCGGCACTGCATATGCGCGGCTTGCCGGCATCGCGGCGACGACGGCGGAGCTCGCGCAACGGCTGGGGCGCGGCGCGCGCTCCGGCATCGGTGTGCTCGGTTTCGATCATGGCGGCCTGATCGTCGACGGCGGCCGGCACCACGCAGCGACGGCCGCCTCGCCAGGTGCTGCGCCGCAAAGCGCTGCCGCGCTGCCGCCCCTGCTCGCGCGCCAGCCGTTTCCCGACGACTGGCGCATCGTGCTGATCGACGACACCACGCGCGAAGGTCTGCACGGCGACGAAGAGAAGCGCGGACTCGCCGCATTGCCGCCGTTCCCGCACACGCTCGCCGCCGAGGTCTGCCATCAGCTGCTGATGCGCGTGCTGCCCGGCATGGCGCAAGGCGACTTCGACGCATTCGCCGCCGGCGTCAGCGACATCCAGCAATCCATCGGCGAATACTTTGCGCCCGTGCAAGGCGGCGTGTATTCGAGTCCCGCCGTCGCGGCCGCGATGCAGGCCATCGCAGCGAACCAGACAGCGGGCGTCGGACAAAGCTCGTGGGGCCCGACGGGCTTCGCGTTCGTGCAGAGCTCGCGCCACGCCGACGACGCACTGGCGGCCGCCCGCGCGGCGACGAGAGCGTTTCCCGGCATCGTGTGTTCCGTGACGCGCGGCCGCAATTGCGGCGCGCGCTATTACGCCGTCCAGCAACCGCGCTTCGGCATCGACGCGCAATGAGCCGGATGCCCGCCTATCCGCCGACGTACCGCATCACAGCGCGCCAGCCGCTCGCGCCCGCCCCATATCGACTCAAGAGCCGACGCCATGTCCCAAACCACTGAAAGGCCGTACATCCTGCATATGTTCACTCCGACGCCGCAGATGAGCCCCTTCGACGTCAACATGGCCGCCGACGCCGGCTATCAGATTCTCGTGCCGTACTGCGAGGTCGACGTGCGCAATGTCGTGCAATTAACCCAGGACGCGATCTTTTCGCGCGGCCCGAAAGGCGTGTCGCGCACGGGCATCTTCATCGGCGGGCGTGACGTGATGCTCGCCGCCGACATGCTCGACCGCGCGCGCGAAGCGATGGTGCCGCCGTTCGAGGTCTCCGTGTTCGCCGATCCGAGCGGCGCCTATACGACATCGGCGGCGCTCGTCGCGCTGGTCGAACATCACCTGAAGGCGCAGTACGGCGAAGAGCTGAAGGACAAGCATGTGCTGATACTCGGCGGCACGGGCGCCGTGGGACGTGTCACGGCCGCCATCGCCGCGACGCTTGGCGCGCATGTCGCGATCGCGAGCCACTCCGACGCGGCGCGCGCCGAGCAGGCGAGTCACGATGTCGACGAACGCTTCGGCATCAAGACGTCTGGCGTCGGCACGGGCACACCCTCAACGCTGCACGCGGCGCTGGCGCACGCGGATATCGTCTTCGCGACGGCGGCGGCGGGCGTGCAGGTGATGAGCGCCGCCGATCTCGCGCAGGCGCCGCGCCTGCTGATCGCCGCCGACGTCAACGCAGTGCCGCCCGAAGGCATCGCCGGCGTTAACGTAATGGACGACGGCAAGCCGCTCGCGGGCGCAGTGCGTCCCGATGCCAGCGGCATCGGCGCACTGGCGATCGGCAACGTGAAGTATCAGGTCGAGCATCGGCTGTTCACGCGGATGCGCACCGCGGGCAAGCCCGCGTACCTCGGCTTCACGGAAGCGTTCGACGAAGCCCGCGCCGTCGTCGCCGAGCGCAGCTAGCGCGCAGCGAGGCGTCACCATGCCGGCGATGTCCGCGAGCAGCAGCCGCTCGCACCTGTCCAGCTCCGCGCCGTTCGTCGCGGTAGTGGGACTGTCGGCGCGCATGCTTGCACAGTCCGCCGCGCATGCCGGCTATCGGGTAGCCGCTCTCGACCTGTTCGGTGACCGCGACACGCGCCGTTACGCGAAGCTGTGGCTCGATACGGGCGGCACTGGCCTGTCGCTCGATCGCGACAAGCTGCACGGCGCGCTCGAGCGCGTGGTGCGGTTGCCGCGCCTGATCGGCTATGTCGTGGGCAGCGGTATCGAACCGCACATCGGCTGGTTGCACGACACGGCGAGACTGCCGCGCCCGATCGGCAACGATGCCGGCGCAACGGCAGCCGTGCGCGATCCAGCGCGCTTCTTCGCGTTGCTCGACGAGTTGGGTATCGCGCATCCCGAGACCGCTTTCGAGCGTCCCGCACAGCTGGAAGACTGGCTGCGCAAAGCCGCCGACGGCTGCGGCGGCACGCATATCGTTCGAGCGGCGCAAACGGACGCGCATGCCGGCTATTTCCAGCGCGTGAGCAACGGCCTGTCGATGTCGGCGCTTTTCGTCGCGGCGCGGCGCGAAGCTTGCGTGATCGGCCACGCGGAGCAACTTCACGTCGCGAGCGGCGAGCTGCCGTATCTGCACGTCGGCTCGCTCGGTCCCGTCGGCTTGCCCGCGCACATCGCGCAACAAGTCGATCGCGCCGTGCGTTCGATTACGGCGCGCACGAATCTCGTCGGCCTCAACAGCCTGGATTTCCTGCTCGACGGCGATGCGATCCGCGTGCTCGAAGTCAACGCGCGGCCGTCGTCGACGATGGCGTTATACGAACGCGCGTGGCGCGATGCGTGGCCGCGCGGCCTGCTCGCTGCGCATATCGACGCATGTCTGCACGGCCGCCTGCCAGCGGCCCGCGCCCTCGCGCCGCCATGCCGCGCAGCACAGCAGGTCGTATTCGCGCCTCACGCCTTCCCGGTCACGCGCCGTTTCAGCGACGCGCTGTTCGTCGATCCCGTCTGTCACGACATCCCGCACGCGGGCACGCGCATCGAAGCGGGCCACCCGGTCTGCACCGTGCTCGTGACGGCCGACGCGGGCGCTTCGCGCGCCGTCCTGATGCACGAACTGCAACGCCACACGCAGCGCCTTCTGCAACGCATCGAAACCAGCACCCAACCTGCCCATGAACCTGTCGACTCCTACGGCTGAACATGGCGGCAACGCGCCGCCGCCCATCGCCCGCGACGCGCCCAGCGTCAATGCGCTCGCCGCACCGCTCGTCGCGCAACTGCTCGCGGATGCCGCACGGCTGCGCATCGCGTCGTCGCGCCACCCGTTCGGTCCGACCATCGTCGATGCGGGCATCGCGTCGCGCGGCTGCGTTGAAGCGGGCGTGACGATCGCGCGCATTTGCATGGGCGGCCTGGGGCGCATCGAGACGCGCATCAACGCCGAACACGAGCCGCTGTGGCCCGCGATGATCGACGTGCATACGGCCTCGCCCGTGCTCGCGTGCCTCGGCAGCCAGTACGCCGGATGGAGCTTGTCCGCGAGCAAGGAGCAGAACAATGGGAAGAAGTTCTTCTCGCTCGGCTCGGGACCGGCGCGCGCACTGGCCGGCAAGGAAACGCTGTTCGACGAACTCGGCTATCGCGATCGTCACGATGCTGGCGTGCTGGTGATGGAAGTCGACCAGTTGCCCCCGCAAGCAGTGCTCGAAAAAATCGCCGGGGATTGTGGGCTCGCACCCGGCGGGCTGACGGTAATCGTCACGCCGACACAGTCTGTCGCCGGCACGGTGCAGGTCGTCGCGCGCGTGGTCGAAGTCGCGCTGCACAAGACGCATGTGCTCGGGGTGCCGCCCGGCGAGATCGTCGAGGGGAGCGGCACCGCGCCGCTGCCGCCGCCCGCGCCCGACGCACTCGCCGCGATGGGCCGCACCAACGACGCGATCCTGTACGGCGGGCGCGTGCATCTGACCGTGCAAAGCGACGCCGTGGCGCGGCGGCTCGCGGCGCAATTGCCCTCGTCGAACTCGCGCGATTACGGTCGGCCGTTCGCCGACATCTTCGCGTCGTTCAACTACGACTTCTATCAGATCGATCCGTCGCTGTTTGCACCCGCCGAAGTGTGGGCGAGCAGCCTGGAAAGCGGCGCGACCTATCGGGGCGGCAGGCTCGATGCAGCGCTGCTGCACGCGCTCTGGCAAGGCGATGCATTCGCTGCGGCGGCCGACGCGGTCAGCGAAGGCCCGACCGCCGCATCGGCCACGCCGGGCGTCACGGGGCCGGGGGCGCCATGAGCGACGCGACAACGGCGGGCGGGCTGCGCATCGCGATCATGACGGACGAAACCGGCTGGCACACGGCCCGGCTCAAGAAAGCGTTTCGCGCGCGCGGTGCCGAGGCGCGCTGCGTTGATCTGGCGGCGTGCCGCATCGATACGTCATGGTCGCCGTACGGCCTCGCGATTCCCGGCTTCGCGCGCGACCTGCCCGACGCCGTCTTCGTGCGCGGCATCGCGGGCGGCACCTTCGAGCAGGTCACGTTGCGGCTCGGCATCCTGCATGCGCTGCGCGAATGCGGCGTGCCCGTCTACAACGATGCGCGGGCGATCGAGCGCAGTGTCGACAAGTCGATGACGAGCTTCCTGCTGCATCGCGCGGGCGTGCCGACGCCGCCGGCGTGGGCGACGGAATCGGCGGCGTTTGCGCAGCGCGTGCTGATGCGCGAGACGGCTGCCGCACGTCAGGTCGTGCTCAAGCCTCTGTTCGGCTCGCAGGGCAAAGGCTTGCGGCGGCTCGGCGCCAATCCCGTCAACGGCGCATTGAAGCCGCTGCCGCCGCTGCGCGGCTACAGCGAGGTTGCCTATCTGCAGCGCTTCGTCGGCAGCACTCGCGCACGCCATCGAGGCCACGACTGGCGCGTGCTCGTGATCGGCGGCCGCGCGTTCGCTGCGATGCGGCGAATAGGCGGGCGCGGCTGGATTCACAACGTCGCGCGCGGCGCACGCTGCGAACGGGCAGAACTGGATCCGACGCTTGCCACGCTAGCCGAACGCGCGACGGCTGCGCTCGGCCTCGATTACGCAGGCGTCGATCTGATCCCCGATCCGACGACACCCGATGCGACGGGCGGGCCGCTCGTGCTCGAAGTGAACGGCGTGGCGGCATGGCGCGGGCTGCAATCGGTGACATCCGTCGATATCGCGGCCGCGCTCGTGGACGATCTGCTCGATCGCAAGCTGGCCGCGAGCGAGGCGCCGGCGCAACCGGTCATGCCGCACCATGCAGGCGGCTGACGCGCTTCTGACTCGGGCCCGCGACGCGTTTCTGCTCGCGTGCCGGCTGGACGTCGAAACGGCGAAGCCGGGCAATGTCAGCGTCGCGAGCGCCGGACACGGGATGCAGGCCGCGCAGTTCATCGACAGCGCCCAGGCGGCCGCGCCCGCGCTGTTCGCGCGCGGCGCCAGCGTCGGCGCGCGCATCCTCGATGCCGTGACGCTCACGCGGCAGATCGCCGGATGCAACACGAATCTCGGCATCGTGCTGCTGGTCGCGCCGCTGGCGGCCGCGCTGGAACGCACGGCAACATTCGACGCGGCGCACTGGCGAGCGTCCGTCGATCAGGTGCTGTCGACGCTGGACCTGGACGACGCGCGCGCCGCCTATCGCGCGATCGCACTTGCCAACCCCGGCGGACTCGGCGACGCGCCCGAGCAAACCGTTCACGCGCCGCCCACCGTCGATTTGCGCGCGGCCATGTCGCTGGCCGCCGGGCGCGACAGCATCGCGCGCCAATATGCAAACGGCTTCGCGGATATCTTCGGCACGGGCCTCGACGCGTACGCCCGTTCGAGCAGCACGACAGCCACTGCGCTCGCGCTCGACGTGTATCTCACCTTCCTCGGCACGTGGCCCGACTCGCACATACTGCGCAAGCATGGCGCGGCGCTGGCGCAAAGTGTCACGCGCGAGGCGCGCGAACGTCACGCGCAAGCGCGCATTGCCGAGCCTGCTGCGCGTGCCGCGCAACTCGCGGCATGGGACGCCGAACTGAAGGCGCGAGGCGTCAATCCAGGCACGAGCGCCGATCTGACTGTCGCCGCGCTCTTCGCCGGTGCGCTGCTCGACCCGCAGCGCCTGTCGATGACGCCCGTTTGAAAGGAACGCACCGCGACTGGCACGGTTCCTGTTATACGGGAACGCGTTGCGTCCCCTTCGAAAAACGCGCTGCGGTCGCCACGCGTCGCGAGTTCGTCCCACGTCGACAGACCCAATTCACTGGAGGAACAGCATGGCCAAGATCAACCGCGTCCTGGTAGGCGAGTCGCTTATCGGCGAAGGCAACGAAGTCGCTCACATCGATCTCATCATCGGACCGCGAGGCTCTGCCGCCGAATCCGCCTTCTGCCACGCGCTCACCAACAACAAGGACGGCTTCACGTCGCTGCTCGCCGTCGTCGCACCGAACCTGATGGCAAAACCCAATACCGTGATGTTCAACAAGGTGACGATCAAGGGCGCCAAGCAGGCCGTGCAGATGTTCGGTCCGGCGCAGCACGCCGTGGCGCTCGCTGTCGCGGATTGCGTCGAAGACGGCACGATCCCGAAGGACGAAGCCGACGACCTGTTCATCTGCGTCGGCGTCTTCATCCACTGGGAAGCCGAAGACGACAAGAAAATCCAGGAGTTCAACTACAAGGCGACACGCGAAGCACTCCAGCGCGCAGTGGCAGGCGAACCGAGCGCCGCCGAAGTGGTGTCGAAGAAGGGCAGCGCGGCACACCCGTTCGCTCCGAACTAGGCGTGTTTCGTGCATCGAAAGCCGTGTCGCGCGCGCGCGCCGCAGCGGGCCGTCGAGGTCCGCCGCGGCGCGCGCCGCGCGTGTTTCTCCCGTGCGTTCTACGGGAGCGGACTGCAGAACTTACGCTAAAGGCATCGACATGAACTCACGTTGTCGCACGCGCCTGGCTGTCGCTGCGTTCGCGTGCGTGGCAGTGATTCCGCCGGCCGCGCTGGCCGCGGACGTCGCGGGCGGCAATGCGCCCTCCAAAGGCAATGACTATCCGACGCAAGGCCGCGTCGAATACGTGCTCGGCTGCATGGACGAGAACGGCCACGACTTCGCCAACGTCTACAAGTGCTCGTGCGCGATCGACAGGATCGCGGCCGTGTTGCCGTATGACGATTACGTCGAGCAGATGACATTCTCGAAGTACGCAACGCTCGGCGGCGAAGGCGGCAACGAGTTCCGCGTCGACCGTGCGCGTGCACAGACGAAGAAATATCGCGCGTTGCAGCAGGAGGCGTATCAGGCGTGCGGCCTCGCGAAGCCCTCTCCTTCGGCGTCCAAATGAGGCGTTGAGGCTGTGCTTCCCCTCCCGCGATCGGATACGGCCCGGCTGGGCGCGTACCGTGCACGCCGTTCCCGGGAAACTAGCCGATGGGTTCGCAGTGCCGCTCGATGATCACGCCAACGGCTGCAACGTCGTCGAACTTGGCGGGCTTGCACAGCTTCACGCGCACCCAATGCGCGCCGAACCGGTCGATCAGCCACTGCGCGATCCGTTCGGCCAGCGCCTCGAGTAGCTGGACCTTGTGCGTTTCGAGCAGCGTGTGCAGCTCGGCGCGCACAGCCGCGTAATTGATCGTGTCGCCGATCTGATCCGTCTTGCACGCGCGCAGCGACGGCACGCCGATCGCGAGATCCATCTGCACGGGTTGGGGTTCGTGCAGTTCATCGTGGTCGATGCCGATGACCGTCTGCGCGGTGAAGCCTTCGATGTAGACGATATCGAGCGCGGCGCCGCCGCGCCGCCGCTCGTCGGGGTCGCGCGCTGGCCGCGCGCTCGACGGCAACACGACCGTAAAATGGACAGGGCTGCTTCCGGGGTTGAAACGGTCCATGTGAGGGCTCCCGTAAAGGCCGCGCGTGCGACGCGCATCGTTCGAACGAATTCCGTTTTCATGCCGGATGATGCAAAGCAAAAAGCAGGCGCGGTGCGCAACACTCGTACGACTATTTATTGATGTATCGTGAGTCGGGTTGTACAGTGTTCGCTGAGTGCTCTGGATCGGATTCAAAAAACATACAGCAGCGGTTCGCCACGCGCGCGAGAGACGCGCGGCACACAGAGGCACGGGAAGCACACGGGGAAAACACTTACATACAGCGTAGGCCGCCCCGCTCACCGGCATGATGGCGAGCACCGAGCCCAGCGCATCGGAGACGCCCCTAATGTCATCGCTCGTTGACATCAATTCGCACGTCCGGGATGTTCTGAATATCGTCAACAACCAGCCTGCCACCTGCTCGATGAGCCATTCCGTCGCGCAATCGTGGACGCGCTGTCTCGTCGATTTCGGACTGGACCCCGGACGTTTCGTGATGCCACCCGTGCTCACGCAGCAGGAGCTGAACACGCACCGCGAGGCCGCGGGCGATCTGATCGCCTGCTCGAAGCTGGAAATGACCACGCTGTACCAGCAGCTCGCCGACCCCGAACTCGCCGTGATTCTCGTCGATGCGAACGGCGTAATCGTGCATCAGGTGTCGTCGGTGCCGTTCGGCGAGGCCGTGGCAGCCGACGGCCTGCGCGTCGGCGCAGTGTGGAGCGAGCGCGAGGCGGGCACGAACGGCATGGGCACGTGCCTGACGGAGCGCGAATGTCTCGCCATCTATCAGCACGAACATTTCTATCCGCGCTACACGTCGCTCACCTGCTCGGCTGCACCGATTTTCGACGAACGCGGCACGATAGTCGGCGTGCTCGACGTGACGAGCCGCTCGAAGATGCTGCAACAGCATTCGCTCGTGCTGGTCGGCATGTCGCGGCAGATGATCGAGAACCGGCTGATCGATTCGCGCTACCGGCGCGCGAACACCGTCCACTTTCACAGCCGGCCGGAATTCGTCGGCACGCTGCATGCCGGCAAGCTGGCCGTCGACGACGACGGCGTCGTGCTGGCCGCGAATCGCAGCGCGCTGTTCCAGCTCGATCTGCGCTCCCCCGACCAGCTGTGCGGCAAGCGAATCGAAGAAGCGTTCAGCGCAACGCTCGAAGACATGATTGCGCGCAGCATCCGCGGCTCGTTCCATCCCATCACCGTCTATAGCGCGCACGCCAACAACCGTTTCTTCGTGATCGCACAAACGCCGCGCGATGCGGAGTCGTTCGGCGCCGCGAGCCACGCGCTACCCAGTGCGCGTGGACCGTGGAGCGACGTCTCGATCAATCGCAATGCGCGCGCGAAAACGCCGCGCGAAGCAAAACCCGCTGCCGCGGGCCTCGACAAGCTCTCGCACCTGGAGTTCGGCGATCCGCGCATGGCCGCGCAAAGCCAGCTGGCCGCGCGCGTGATTCAGCGCAAGATCCCTATCATCCTGCGAGGCCAGACGGGCACGGGCAAGGAAGTCTTCGCCAACGCGCTGCACAGCATCAGCCCCAACGCGGCGGGTGCTTTCGTCGCGGTGAATTGCGCGTCGCTGCCCGAGACGCTGATCGAAAGCGAGCTGTTCGGCTACCGCGCGGGCGCGTTCACGGGCGCGCAGCGCGAGGGCCGGCGCGGCAAGATCGTGCAGGCGAACAACGGCACGCTGTTCCTCGATGAAATCGGCGACATGCCGATGGCCTTGCAGGCGCGGCTGCTGCGCGTGCTGGAGGAGCACGAGGTCACGCCGCTCGGTGCCGAAACCACGATCAAGGTCGACTTTCAACTGATCAGCGCGAGCCATCGCAATCTGCTCGATCTGGTGCAGCGCGGCCTGTTCCGCGAAGACCTGTACTACCGGCTGAACGGCATCGAAATCAATCTGCCGCCGCTGTGCGAGCGCGCCGATCTGCTGCCGCTGGTGCAGCACATCCTCGAAAGCGAATCGGACGATCCCCCCGAACTGAGCGCCGAAGCCCGCCAGGCGCTAGCGAGCTACGCGTGGCCCGGCAATATCCGGCAATTGCGGCACGTGCTGCAAATGGCAATCGCGCTGTGCGACGGGCCGGAAATCCGCTGCGCGCATCTGCCCGCCGAAATCGTCGACGATGCACGCGGTACGAACCCGCGCGCTTCGTCTGCGGGACAGTTTGCGCAGCCTGCGCGCGCGGCCGTCGCACCGCCGTTCGACGATGACACCGACCTGTCGGCGCTCAACGCGATCCAGCTCAAGGAACGCGAAACCGTCCTCGCGATGCTCGATGAACACCGCTGGAATGTCAGCAACGTCGCGAAGACACTCGGCATCAGCCGCAACACCTTGTACCGGAAGATGCACAGACTGCACATCCGGCTCTCGCACGATGGGGCGCAAGCTTCGGCTGACGACGCAGCGAGCATGAATGGCCGATGAGTCACGCATGAGCGCGCCGTCGCCCGTCCGACGTCCTGGCGTGTTTCGCCACGACGCGCGCTTAGCGTGGTGCGTCACGGGCTCGGGCCATATGCTGGAGGAGTCGATCGACCTCGCGCTCGCACTGCCGGGCGTCGATCTGTTTCTGTCCGCCGCCGGCGAGGAAGTGCTGCCGCTGTACGGCTGGACCGTGCCCAAGCTGCGTGAGCGCTTTCGCGTGGTGCGCGACAACAGCGCGAGCAGCGTCCCTGTCGGCATGCTGTACGAGGGCATTTATCACACCGTCGTGATCGCACCCGCCACCAGCAACACCGTCGCCAAATGCGCCTTGGGCATCTCCGACACGCTGCCGACCAATCTCTACGCGCAAGCGGGCAAGCAATGCGTGCCCGGCATCGTTTTCGCGTGCGACACCGAGCCGAGTGTGATCACGCAAAGCCCGCACGAATGGGTCGAAGTGCGCCCGCGTGCGATCGAACTGGAAAACGTCGAACGCCTGGCGCGCATCGAACATACGACCGTCGTGCGATCTCTCGACGAATTGCGCGTGGCATTGAGCGAACGGCTATCGAACCTCGGGCTCGCATGGAACATATCGTCTTCCTGACCGGCAGGCTCGCCGAAAAAAGTGTCGCGCAGGTGCTGGAAGGCATGACGAATGTGCCGTTCACGTGGGAAGTGCGCGAAATCGGCCTGCAGGTCGCCGCGTTGATGACGGCCGACATGATCCGCCGGCGCGTCGCGTTGCCGCTGCGCGCGGACCGGATGATCGTCCCGGGCCGCTGCCGCGGCGATCTTGCGGCGCTGAGCGAGCATTTCGGCGTGCCCGTCGAGCGCGGTCCGGAAGAAGTGAAAGACCTGCCGCTGCACTTCGGGCAAGCGGCACGCAGGTTCGACCTGTCGCGCTACACGACGGAGATTTTCGCGGAGATCGTCGATGCGCCGAGGCTGGAGCTCGACGCCATCGCCGCGCGCGCGCAGCACTACGCGGATCAGGGCGCGGATGTGATCGACGTCGGCTGTCTGCCCGACACGCCGTTCCCGCATCTCGAAGACGCGGTGCGCATGCTGAAGGCGGGCGGCTATCGCGTGAGCGTCGATTCGATGGTCGCCGACGAACTGCTGCGCGGCGGACGTGCGGGCGCCGATTATCTGATGAGCCTGAACGTCGATACACTGTGGATCGCCGACGAAGTGCCCGCGACACCCATCGTCGTTGCACGCGAGCCGCGCGATACGGCCTCGCTGCATCAGGCAATCGACACGCTCGCGGCGCGCGGCAAGCCCTTTCTCGCCGATCCGATTCTCGATCCGATTCCGTTCGGCTTCGCCGCTTCAATTGCACGCTATGTCGCGTTGCGCGAGCGCTATCCCGACATTGCGATCATGCTCGGCGTCGGCAATCTGACGGAGTTGACGGAAGCCGACACCAGCGGCATCAATGCAGTGCTGCTCGGCATCGCGGCCGAGTTGCGCGTGTCGGCGGTACTGACGACGTCCGTCAGCCTGCATGCGCGGCGCGCGGTGCGCGAGGCGGATGTTGCGCGGCGCATCATGCACGCCGCGCACGATGCGCAGGTGCTGCCCAAGGGCATCGATCCCGCGCTCTGCGCGCTGCATGCGAAGCGCCCCTTTCCGTACGATGCCGACGAAATCGCCGCACTGGCCGCGCAGGTGCGCGATCCGAATTTTCGGGTACAGGTCACAACGGATGGCATTCACGTGTACAACCGCGACACGCACGTCGTCGAAAGCGATCCGTTCACGCTCTATCCGCACCTGAACCTCGAACACGACGGCGGCCACGCGTTCTACATGGGCGTGCAGACAGCGCGCGCGGAGATCGCGTGGCAACTCGGCAAGCGCTTCGACCAGGACCAGGCGCTCGACTGGGGCTGCCAGGTCGACCGGCCGAAAGAAGATCTCGGCGTGTGGTGCGCGCCCGGTCCGACGAAGAAAAAGAGCGCTTCGTGATCGCCGTCGGCAGCCTCGACGACAACCTGTCAGCCGTTTTCCGGCTTGCGGCAGCGTGCTGTCAAAAAAGAAGCTGACGGCCCCGCGCGGGGTACGGTCTACAGGCCGTCAGCCAACACACGACTGAGACGCACGACAACACGCCCCCGCCAGCGTCACGTTCACGCCCGCGCCTTACGGTCGCGCAATTGCAGAATCATCGGCGTGAATATCAGTTGCATCGCGAGCCCCATTTTGCCGCCCGGCACCACGATCACGTTCGGCCGCGACATGAACGAATCGTGCAGCATCGTCAGCAGATACGGAAAGTCGATGCCCTTCGGTTTCGAAAAGCGGATCACGACAAAGCTTTCGTCCGGTTGCGGTATCTCGCGCGCCGTGAACGGATTTGACGTGTCGACCGTCGGCACCCGCTGAAAATTCACGTGCGTGCGCGAGAACTGCGGACAGATGTAGTTCACGTAATCGGGCATGCGCCGCAAGATCGTATCGACCACGGCCTCGTGCGAATAGCCGCGCAGCGTCTGGTCACGATGCAGCTTTTGGATCCACTCCAGATTGATGATCGGCACGACGCCGACGAGCAGATCCGCATGCTGTGCGATGTCGACCTTGCTGGTCACGGCCGCACCATGCAGCCCTTCATAGAACATCATGTCCGTGCCCGCCGGGATCTCCTCCCACGGCGTGAACGTCCCGGGGTCCTGCTTGTACGCGACGGCGTCCGCTTCGTCGTGCACGTAGCGGCGAAACTGCCCGCCGCCCGAGGTGCCATATGTCGCGAACAGCTGCTCCAGCTCGTCGAGCAGATTCGCGTCAGGCCCGAAGTGGCTGAAATTGCGCACGCCGTCGCGTTCGCTTTGCCGCAGCGCCTCGCGCATGCCGAGCCGGTCGTAACGGTGGAACGCATCGCCTTCGATGATCTGCGCATTGATCTTCTCCCTGCGAAAGATGTGGGCGAAGCTCCTCATGACGGTGGTCGTGCCCGCGCCGCTCGACCCCGTCACAGCAACAATCGGATGTCTGACTGACATGCGCCGTCTCCCATGTGTTTCGGCTCAAGGCAGCCCGTCAGAGCGACGTTTCCGGAAGGAACAGCGAGCGCTCACGAAAAAGCGGCGACGTGAAAGGCGCATCGATGCCCAGATCGTGCTCTCGATGATAGCGGCCGATGCGCGTCACCTCGCTCGCCGAGCCGAGAATCAGCGGCATGCGTTCGTGGAAAGTGCGCGGCGCAGCGTCGAGCACGCGCTCTCGGCCCGTCGTTGCCATCCCGCCCGCCTGTTCGACGAGAAAGCCGAGCGGACTCGCGTCGTACACGGCGGACAGGCGCCCGCGCATCGCGGAACGCGTGCGGTAGTCGCGCGGCATCAGGAACAGGCCGCCGCGCATCAGGATGCGATGCACCTCCGCGACGAGCGCATCGCTCCAGCGCAGGCTGAAATCGCGCTCGCGGCAGCCCGCGCGGCCGTCGCGGCATTCGTGCACATAGCGGCGCACGGGCGGCTCCCAGAAGCGCTCGTTGGACGCGTCGACGGCAATCTCGCCCGTTTCGGCGGGAATGCGGATTGACGGATGCGTAAGCATGAACTCGTCCGTCTGCCCGTCGAGGGTGAACCCGTGCGTCCCTTCGCCGAGCGTGACGATGAGCATCGTCGCGGGGCCGTAGATCGTGTAGCCAGCTGCCGCCTGCTCGCGTCCGGGTTGCAGGAACGGCGCGCCGTAGGGTTCGTCATACGGCTCGCAGTCGAGTTCGCCATACGCTTGCGCGCATGTATCGGCAGCGCCGTCCGCATCGCTGCCCTGCGACTGCACGCGCATGACCGAAAAGATCGATCCCGCCGTACCGTTGATGTCCGCGTTCCACGGGCAGTTCAGCGGATCGAATGCGAGCTGGTACTCGGGCTTCCCGGCATCGTCCGCGCCGCGGTTGCGGGCGGCCGTTTCGGCCAGCTTGCGGCGGCGCGTCGCATACGCGAGCACCGCACCGCCCGCCACGGAATCGGCGTGCGCGCTGTCGCCCAGCGTGCCGCGCGCGAGCGCCGACGCGATCGTCTTCACGGAAGCGGCGACTTCGTGCAGCACCGCCTGCAACGCAGTGGGCGGCCGCGTCGTCATCAGATGATCCGCGTCGCCCGCGAGAAACCTCGTCAAAGTCACGTTAGCGTGGCGCATGATGCTCTCCTACGAAGTGGGGAATTCTGTCGCGGCGCCCGCCCCGGTTCCTGCGCTGCCTGATCCGGAGAACACGCTGCTCGCGCGGATATCGGCGGCGCTCAGCAGCGTCAGCGCGGCGGGATCGGCGCTCGCGCCGCCGCCCAGCGCATCCGCGAACAGCCGATTGGCCTGACGCAGGCGCGCGCGGTCGAGCGCGTTGCGCACCGAGCGCGCGTTCGCGAAATTCGGCTGACGCAGCCGCCGCGCGAGGTAGTCCTCGAATGCGCGGCGCGCGTCGGCGTCGAACCGGTAATGCATCGTGTCGAGCATGCGTTCCGCGATGAACAGCAACTCATCCGCGGCGTAGTCGGGAAACGAGAGGTGGTGTGCGATCCGCGAGCGGAAGCCCGGATTGCTGCGAAAGAACATCTCCATTTTCGACGCGTAGCCAGCCAGTATCACGACGAGATCGTCGCGCTGGTTTTCCATCGTCTGCAGCAGGATTTCAATCGATTCCTGACCGTAATCGCGTTCGTTCTCGGGGCGATAGAGGTAATACGCTTCGTCGATGAACAGCACGCCGCCCATCGCGCGCTTGAGCACTTCACGCGTTTTCGGCGCCGTGTGGCCGATGTACTGCCCGACGAGATCGTCGCGCGTCACCGACACGAGATGGTTACGGCGGATATAGCCGAGCCGGAACAGCACGTCCGCCATGCGCAGCGCGACTGTCGTCTTGCCCGTGCCGGGGTTGCCGCTGAAGCACATGTGCAGCGTCGGCGCGCCGCTTCCGAGGCCGAGCGCTTCACGCGCCCGTCCGACGAGCAGTTGCGCAGCGATTTCACGGATGCGCATCTTCACGGGCACAAGCCCGACGAGATCACGGTCGAGCTCGTCGAGCACGCCTGCAATGCCCGACTCGCGATACAGCGCGAGCAGATCGACCTGCTGCGGCGTGTCGTTCGCCCGCTGTCGCGTGTGTGTCTGCTGCAACGGCTCCGTGATCACGGCATTCATGACGCTGTCTCCCTGTTCGTGTTCTGTTCTACGCAGCTTTTGCCCTTTACCGCCGCCTGGCGCGGCGCGGCGTGCACCGTCGTCAGCGAATAACGCTGCACGCGCGAGCGATCGTCCTGACGGCCCAGCACGAGCTTCGGTTCCACATCGGGCCGGTTCACGATGAACGAGAGCCGCATCGTTTCGAAGCCACGCACGGAGTCGAACGCGTTCACCTTCACGTAATGTTGCGGATACGCTTCGCGACAGCGTGCCACTTCCATCATTACGCCCGCTGCGTCGCGCAGATCGAACATCGGCAGTCCCCACATTTCCCAGTACGTGTTGCGCGGATGCGGGTCGTCGGTGAATTCGACCGAGCATGCCCAGCCCTGATCGAGTGCGTACTGGATCTGCAGACCGATTTCGTCGTCGGTCAACTCGGGCAAGAAGGAAAACGTTCCCTGAGTGATGCGCATGGCGGGCTCCCCAATCTTTGTGAATGACGTTCGATAGTTCACGCCACGCTCGGCGTGACGGCGAAATCGGGCGAATCGGTCGGCGTGTAGTTGAACGTGACGTCGCCCCATGTATCGAGCGCCTGCTTGAGCGGCGTGCAATGACGCGCCGCCGCTTCGAGCAGATCGGAGCCTTCGTTCGCGATGTCGCGGCCTTCGTTGCGCGCCTTGACCATCGTCTCGAGTGCGACGCGGTTCGCCGTCGCGCCCGCCTGGATGCCCGACGGATGCCCGATCGTGCCGCCGCCGAACTGCAGGATCGCGTCGTCGCCGAACAGGTCGAGCAGCTGATGCATCTGCCCCGCGTGAATGCCGCCCGACGCGACGGGCATCACCTTGCGCAAGCCTGCCCAATGCTGATCGAAGAAGATGCCGCGCGTCAGATCGACGGAGTTGTGCGATTCGCGCAGCACGTTGTAATAGCCCTGCACGGAGAGCGGGTCGCCGTCGAGCTTGCCAACGGCCGTACCCGCATGGGCATGATCGACGCCCGCCATGCGCAGCCATTTTGCGATCACCCGAAACGAGATGCCGTGATTGCGCTGCCGCGTGTACGTGCCGTGACCCGCGCGATGCAGATGCAGGATCATGTCGTTCTTGCGCGCCCAGCGTCCCATCGACGTGATCGCGGTCCAGCCGATCACGAGATCGATCATCACGATGCAGGAGCCCAGTTCTTTCGCGAATTCGGCGCGCTCGTACATGTCCTCCATCGTGCCCGCCGTCACGTTCAGGTAATGGCCCTTCACTTCACCTGTTTCGGCTTGCGCGCGATGCACCGCTTCCATCGCGAACAGATAGCGGTCGCGCCAGTGCATGAAGGGCTGCGAATTGATGTTTTCATCGTCCTTCAAAAAGTCGAGGCCGCCTTTGAGGCCTTCGTACACGACGCGCCCATAGTTCTTTCCCGACAGCCCGAGCTTCGGCTTGACGGTCGCACCGAGCAGCGGACGGCCATACTTGTCGAGCCGTTCGCGTTCGACGACGATGCCTGTCGGCGGGCCCTGGAACGTCTTCAGATACGCGACGGGAATGCGCATGTCTTCGAGCCGCAGCGCTTTGAGAGGCTTGAAGCCGAACACATTGCCGATGATGGAAGCCGTGAGATTCGCCACCGACCCTTCTTCGAAGAGGTCGAGTTCGTAGGCGATGAACGCGAAGTACTGCGGCTCGCCTTCGGCCGGATTCGGTACGGGCTCGACGCGAAACGCTTTCGCGCGATACATGTCGCACGCGGTAAGACGATCGGTCCAGACCACGGTCCACGTTGCCGTCGACGATTCGCCTGCGACGGCGGCCGCGGCCTCTTCCGGTTCGACCCCTGGCTGCGGCGTGATGCGGAAGAGCGCGATGACGTCGGTGTCTTTCGGCGTGTAGTCCGGCTGCCAGTAGCCCATCTCGCGATATTTCATCACGCCTGCCGCGTAGCGTGAGCGCTTTTCCGCCTTGGCGGCTGCGGTGGCGCTATCGGCCGGCTTCACGGCTTCCTTGCTGAAATCGTTCATCACGCTGCCTCGACATGGATCGCGGCGCCGTCAAGCGCGCACGCTGTTGGGTGGAAAGCGGCCTGAATGGAAAGCGCCCGCCCTGGAGGTCAATGTAGGTGGCGACGTGCGTGAAGTGAATTCACGATTTTTTTCAGCAGGCTTAAGCGATCCGTTAACACGCGTGCACATGATGCAAATTGCGTCCACAATGAGTGATCGGCTCGTGGAACACTTTGCTGCGGTTCCGCCACAGTAAGACGCGTAAGCTGGAACGTGACGCAGAAGGGACGCGTCTTTCGCGTATCGCCGGCGACTGGTATGACAGTTGCATGGGCAACGTGGGCCGAGCGCGGCGGGCGTGGCTTGTTTCTCGCCGCAAAGGGACCGCTATTTTTCACTCTCGAAGGAGGACGAATATGCAGTGGACTACCCCTGGTTACACCGATATGCGTTTCGGGTTTGAAATCACGATGTATATCGCCACGAGGTGATAGTCGCCGCTCGGCGGCGAGGGTGGTCGTCTTTCCCTTCCGCAGAGCGGCTTTTCTGATTCTTGCAGTACCGCACCGTGCTGGGCGGGCCTGGAATGATCGCTGGCATCCGCGGTTTCCGGTCGGTATGCATGCGTTGCCCCGCAGCGGCAACGCACGAAGCACGAAGGCAAATCGCGGATGCCAACGACACCGACAAACGGCACACCGCAGCGGCACAACCCAACCCCGTGTAACGGACAACCCGACGACGATGATTCACGAAACAATCGTCACCACGTCAAGCCCCGGCGGCACGCCGCATGTCGCCCCGATGGGCGTGCGCTTCGAACTGGGCCAGGCGATCCTTGCACCGTTCAGGCCGTCCAGGACCCTGGACAACATACTCGCGACACGAGCCGCCGTCATCAACTTCACGACCGACGTGCGCATATTCGCCGGCTGCGTAACGGGAGCCCAACGCGACTGGCCAACCTGCGCAGCAAGCAAGGTGGCGGGCGTGCGGCTCGCACAATCCCTCGCGCACAGCGAGTTGCATCTCGACCACATCACCGATCATCCGCAACGCCCCGTCCTGCACATGCGCTGCGTGCACACGGAAACCCATGCGCCGTTCGGCGGCTTCAATCGTGCGCAGGCAGCCGTCGTCGAAGGCGCGATCCTCGTGAGCCGGCTCTTCATGCTGCCCGCCGACAAAATCGATCGCGAAATGGCCTATCTGCAGATCGCCATCGACAAGACAGCAGGCCCCTACGAACGCGTCGCGTGGGACTGGATCACGCAAGCCGTCGACCATTTTCGCGCGACGGGCGAAGCTGTCGACAAGGCGCCCGGCCCCGACGCCACGCATACGTTCTGAACCCTTGCCGCTACCGGGAATCCAATGACCGCATTGCTCGCAAGCGTCCGTTCGGCTGAAGAAGCACTCGACGCAGCCGGCGCCGGCGCCGACCTGATCGACCTGAAAGAACCGCGCGAAGGCGCGCTGGGCGGCGTGTCGCTCGACAACATCTGGCGCATCGCGCGCACGCTGCGCTCGCGGCATCCCGTCAAACCCATCAGCGCAACCATCGGCGATCTGCCGCCCGATGCGATCGAGACCATCGCGGCACGCGCCACGGAAGTCGGCGAGACAGGCGTGGATTTCGTAAAAGTCGGCGTCGTGCCGGGCCCGCATGCGCGCGCATGCCTCACGCGCATCGCCGGCTTGCAGGCGGCCGTACTGCCCGTTCTGCTGTGCGACGACGGCGTCGACGCGGCACTCGTCGAGCACGCCGTATGGCTCAGATTCGTCGGCATCGTGTTCGACACGGCAGGCAAGACGGGACGCACGCTGTTCGACTGCATCGACGCTGCAACGCTCGCGCGCTACATCGCGATGATCCGCGCGTCGGGCGCGATGGCGTGCATCGCCGGTTCGCTCGGCTGGACGCAACTCGACGGCATCCGTGCGCTCGCGCCCGACGTCGCTGGCTTTCGCACCGCGCTATGCGAAAACGGCCGCATCTCACGGCTCGATCCGCGCCGCGTCGCGCAATGGGCGGACGCGCTGCATCACGCGGCGCCGGGCGCTGCAGCATGAATCCGCAACGACCTCCATGCGCCCCAACCGCCCTCACACGGCCGACGCATTCAACAACCTCTCGCGCACCAGCGCGACATCCGTCTTGCTGAACAGCTCCACTTCGTAGTTGGCCTCTTTCACGTAATGGACGAAGCGCTCGTCCACCACACCGCTCGACGCGAGCGTCACGAGCGGCACGTTCGCGCCGACAGGGCAAGACTTCACGACCATCAAACGCTCGGCGTTCAGCGAGGTCGACAGCCACGCGGCCAGGCTGTCGGACGTCGTGTCCCAGTTGGTCATCGAGTCGGGCGTGATGCGCATCAGACAGACGGGCATCCACACGGCGACCTTGCCCTTGCGCAACGCGCGCCGGATCAGGTCTTCGTTCGTCGCGAGCACGAGGTCGGGCAGCACGGCCTGCATCATCAGCGCGTACTGCGTCATCGCGAGCAGACACATGTTGTGGGCGGCCAGATCGTCGAATTGCCATTCCCGCTGATATGCCCGCACGCTGTCCGCAAAATCGCCGCCGCCCGGCACGATCACCACGCGTCCGCCGCCGACTTCCCACAACTGCGTGAGCCAGTCCCGCAGCGACGGGTCGTGACTCAGGCTTCCCCCGATCTTCACCACCCACATGTCGATTACCTCGCTTTCGTTCGACGACGCGGGCGTTCCGCGCCTGCTCCTGCGGCATCGTCGCGCATCGTGTGCGACGCCTGCCGCCATCGCGAGTCTGCATGGTCCACGGCGCGCACGCATCGAAGGTCCTGCGTCGCGCTCTGCCCTTTTCGCGGTCTGCCCGCTCAAGCCGCCCGCTGTGGGTGCCCCCTCCCCGCCATCAGCCATGCGACGGCCACGCTCGGCGCGCATGTGGCGATCCATTCGGCGGCATCGCGCGGCGCATTCGCCGCCGTCTGCACGAATGTGCCGAAATCGACGTAATCGCGCGCATGGGCCTCGGCCACGGCCGCCGCCAGAAACCTTCCGCAGCCCGCGCCCACGACGGGCGCGCCCGCCAGCGACGGATGCGCTTCCCACACCTGTTCGACGCTCGCGGCGATCGCGCGCAATTGCGCGTTGCGCCATGCGTGAGCGAACGCGCGCCATTCGTCTTCCGTCGCGTCGCGCGCATCGCGGCCGATCGTCCTAGCGAGCCGCGCACAGCTTGCCGCCACCGTCTTCGGCCCGTTGTCGGCGCTCGCCTGCTGGTCGTGCGGCGGCCACAGTTCGCCCGTCACGCGATAGATGTCGGCGCTCGTCGCGAACCATTCGTTCATCACGCTCGCCGTCTCCCCGCGAAACGCGATCCGATGCGCGATGCCGCATAACGGCGTGCGCACGACACCGTGATACGCGAGTTCGCCCGTCACGAGCCGCGACGCATCGCTGTCGCCACGCGCTGCGACACGCGCGTCGACAATGGGCACGATATCCGTGGTGGTGCTGCCGATATCGATCAGCACGCCATCGTGCCTATGAGCGGCCACTAGCTGCGCCGTCGCGAGCCAGTTTGCCGACGCCACCGCTCGCCATTGCTCGACGCCGTGCGCGGCATCGAGCCAGCCCGCTGCGCCCGCGAAAAACCTGGTATCGGCGCCGAGCCGTCCGGCAAGCGCGTCAACGAGCGCAAGCACCCCGTGCTCGCGGTCCGCGAACAGATCGACCATTTCGCCCGTCATCGTGACCGCGTGGCGCGAGCATGCATCGCAGGCATCGGGCCAGCGCGTGCACGCGGCGTCGATCGCGCGATGCAGATGCTCGAGTCCCTGCCACAACGGACACGCCCATTGCGCAACGTCCTCGACGACGCCCGCTGCATCGACCCGCGACACCTTCACATGCGCGCCGCCGACGTCCCAGCCGAAAACGGCAGCCGCGCTCATGATGCCGTTCCGCATGCCGGCAGCCTCCCGAGCGCGGCGCCGCCGCCGGCAGCGGCTTCATACGCTCGCGGCGAGACCTGCACGCCATGCGCCGCGAGCACGTCCGCGGCGAGATTGCGGCCGAGCCGTGCGGACAGGCCCGCATAGGCGACGGTCGCACGCGGATTCACTTCGATCACGACGGGACCACGCTCAGGGTTCCACACGACGTCGATGCCGACAAAGCCGCGCAAGCCGGGCAACGACGCCGAGACCTGTTGCGCAAGCGCATCGAGCGTGCGGCCCTGCGCGCTGCCCCGCGCGATCCCGTCGATCTCCACGCCCTCGAAGCCGACCACCCGGCCAGCATGACCCGTGACAGGCGCGGCCACTTCGATCCTCTGCCGGTTGATGCTGACGAGCGTCGCGTCGGCACCATCGCAGATCAGCGACAGACTCAGCGGCTCGCCGTCCACCCACGCCTGCAGCACGGTTTCGCGCCGCGCCGCGCAGCGCGCGGCATATTCCGCGCGTGCGGCGTCCGCATCGTCGAACACGAAGGTATCGAGACCGCCCGCACCGTCGTCCGGCTTGACGACCCAGCGCCGCTGCCGGTGCGCGTCGACGGCGGGGTCGATCTGCGCGGGTTCCAGCGCGGGCGTCGCGTCGATGCCGCGTGCGGCGAGCCGCGCCGCGGTTGCGCGCTTGCTCGATGCGAGCGCGATCGCTTCTTTCGTACAGCCGATCCAGCGCGCCGGGCCCACAGCATCGGCGAGATCGAGCATCAGGCCATCGCACTCGGGCGCGACGATCCACGCGTAGTCGTGCTCACGCGAAGCCCGCGAGACGAATTCCAGCATCGATTCGCCCGGTTTTGCGCGGTCATGCGGCACGTCGTGCGCGACCTTCTCGAAGCGAGAACTCGCAAAGCTCACGTGCACCCCGTCGAGCCGCCGCAGATCGCCGACGATCGCATCGCGCATCACGCGTCCTTCGACCACGAGCGCGCTCAGATCGGCGAGACTGCTGCTGCCCGCCAGTTGCGCGTCGATGCCGCCGCCAGTGAGATACTCATATACCCAGAGCTTCATCAAGGAATGTCTCCGCATGCAGGTGATCCCGGTTCTCGATCTGCTCGACGGTCACGCGGTGCGCGCCATACGCGGCGACCGCGCGAACTATCGGCCTATCCAGTCTTCGCTATGCACGACGAGCCAGCCGCTCGACGTCGCCCGCGCGCTGATTGCTACAACGGCGGCCTGCGCGCTGTACGTCGCCGACCTGGGCGCGATCATGTCAGGCAACGCCGACCCGTCGACGCTTGCTGCGCTTGCTACGTCATCAGATCGCTCACGACCGCTCGAAATCTGGCTCGACGCAGGCTTTGCCGATTTCCCATCGATGCTCGCGCATCTCGAACGCATCGCTTGCGCCCCCAACGCGGCGCCGAAGCAGGCGGCGCCGGAGCAAGCCGCGCCAGGCGCGCGCATCGTGCCCGTGTTCGGCTCCGAATCGCTGCGTTCGCTCGACGCATTGCGCGAAGCCGACGCAGCCGGCTACGCGCCCATCCTGTCGCTCGACCATCGCCACGGCCAGCTGATCGCCGCACCCGAACTCGCGGATGCGCTGCGCTCACCCGCATCGTGGCCGTCGCGCGTGATCGTGATGACGCTCGATCAGGTCGGCAGCGATGCCGGCCCCAATTGCGATACGTTTCACCATGTTCACGCGCAGGCGGGCCAGCGCATGACGATCGGTGCAGGCGGCATCCGGCATCGCGGCGATCTCGATGCGGCCGCACGCAGCGGCGCCCATGCGTGGCTCGTCGCATCGGCGCTCCATGACGGCAAACTTGAACCGGCAGCAGCAACGCGCGCCACGCGCTCGGACACGACGGCGTGATCCGCGAAACAATATCCATGCCACGCGATCCGCGTTGCAGCATCGGCGCGGCTTCTGCGCGCGCAGGGCGGCGCACTGTCCTCAAGTGACACACTGTTGCAGCGCGGAGCACAACCTGTGCTGCTGCCGCCTGTCGTGCGGCACGCTGACATCGACACACGCGATGTGTCCGCGCTCGGTACAACGCTGCATCTGACCGATTCTTTGCATCGCAATGCATGAAGCGGCCACGGCGCGAGCCTCCCGCCAGAAGCCAGCCACATCGGCACGGACCTTGCTGAACGGGTTTTCATGCATGAGCCCATCCGCCCCATAACGAATGCCAACGCGACGTCGGCCGCGAGAGGACCGTTGCGATCCGTTTCGGCGACTCACGACTGGACATGCCCTTTCTGTCCGTTGCTATGCGACGACATCGAGGCCCGTCTTTCGGGCGATCACTCGCTCGCCGCACCCGCGACCCAGTGCACACGCCTTGCCGCTGCGCTCGCGCGCTATGACGCGAGCGACAACGTGTGCACGCCTTCCGTCGACGGTGCGCCAGTCTCGCTCGATGACGCACTCGAAGAAGCTTCGGCCGTGCTCATGCGGGCGCGGCGGCCCTTGTTCGGCGGATGCGGCACCGACATTGCGGGTGCACGCGCACTGTACGAGCTTGCAGCCGGCTGCGGCGCAACACTCGACTCCGTGCACGGCGACGCACTGAACGCCGCGACGCTCGCACTCCAGGATCGCGGCGCGCTCTTCACGACGTTGTCCGAAGTGCGCTCGCGCGCCGATCTGCTCGTCGTGTTCGGCTGCGAACCTGCCGCCCGCCATCCGCGTTTCTACGAACGCATCGCGAGCGGCACGCCGATGCAGCGCGACATCCGCTTCGTCTGTGGCGGCATCGATCCCGCCGCGAGCGCGCGCAGCGACACGCGCGCGGAATCGATGCTCGCCGACGCCTCGCCGCACGACGTGCTCGCGATCTGGTCTGCGCTCGCCGAGGGCCGCAAGCCGGAATCGCTCGAAAACGGCTCGGGCATCGCGATAGCGCTGGCGTCGCTGGTGGAACGCATCGTCGGCGCGCGTTACACCGCATTCGTGATCGAACCGGACGCGCTGCCCCAGCCGCACGCAGCCCTGTTGATCGAAGCGCTGCACCGCATCGTCAAGGCCATCAACCGCGTTTGCCGCGCGGGCATTCTGACGCTCGGCGGCGCGGACGGCGCGCTGAGCGTCAATCAGACGGTGACGTGGCTGTCGGGCTTTCCGCTGCGCACGCGCGTGTCGACCCCCGACAGGCCGCCCGGCACGCCGCCGCTCGACCACGATCCGTATCGGTATCGCACGGAGCGGCTGCTCGCTGCGCGCGAAGCCGATGCGCTGCTGTGGATTGCGAGCTTCGACCCGCATCCGCTGCCCGGCGCGCTTCATGCCGACACGCCCGCCATCGTGCTCGGTGCGCCAGCGCTTGCATCGGCCATGACGTCAGCCAGCTCAGAGCCGCGCAACGCGAAGACCGTGTTCATTCCCGTCGCCACGCCAGGCATCGACAGCGACGGCCATCTGTTTCGCGTCGATACGTCGGTGGTCGTTCCGCTGCACGCGGCCCGCCACGTCGCGCTGCCGGGCGTCGCCGCCATCGCCGTGCAGCTCGCCGATCAGCTTGCCGCGGGCCGCGCCGCCCGCGCTGCGCTGACGCGGAGGCCGGCATGAGCATCGCGCGGCTTCGCGGCGGACGCATCTACGACCCCGCCAACGGCGTAGACGGCATACAGCGCGACCTATACATACGCGACGGCCGCATCGTCGACGCCCCTGCCGACGGCGCCGCCGCGCTAGACTACGACGCGCAAGGCATGATCGTGATGGCGGGCGGCATCGATCTGCACTCGCACATCGGCGGCGGCAAGACGAACCTGTCGCGGCTGCTGCTGCCCGAGGACCATCGCGACGACCGTCCGCGCAACGCTGCATACGAAGCCGTGCAGGACGAGCGGGGCCGCTATCTGCGCATGCCGTCGTGCGGCGTCTGCACGCCGGGCACGCTCGCCACCGGCTACCGTTACGCGGAAATGGGCTACACGGCGGCATTCGAACCCGCGATGATCGCGTCGAACGCGCGCCACGCGCATCTGGAAATGGGCGACACGCCGATCATCGATCATGGCGCCTACGTGATGCTCGGCAACGACGAGCTGCTGTTGCAGATGCTCGCCGCAAAGGACGACTTCGAACGCGTGCGAGATTACGTCGGCTGGACGATGCACGCGAGCCGCGCGCTGGGCGTGAAGGTGGTGAATCCCGGCGGCATTTCGGCGTTCAAGTTCAACCAGCGTTCGCTCGATGTCGATGAAGCGCACGCGCACTACGGCATCACGCCGCGCGACATACTGCGCACGCTGACGCGTGCATTGACGGAACTGCGCGTGCCGCATCCGTTGCACGTGCATGCGAGCAACCTCGGCGTGCCGGGCAATATCGAATCGACGATCGCGACGATGGATGCCGCCGACGGCCTGCCTGTCCATCTCACGCACATCCAGTTTCATAGCTACGGCGCGGAAGGTCCGCGCAAATTTTCGTCGGGTGCGCGTGCAATCGCCGATGCCGTGAATGCGCGCGCCAATGTGTCGATCGACGTGGGACAGATCATCTTCGGGCAGACGGTGACGGCTTCCGGCGACACGATGATGCAGTTCAAGAACGCGCCGCTCGCGCGCCCGCACAAGTGGATCGTCGGCGATATCGAATGCGATGCGGGCTGCGGCGTCGTGCCGTTCCGCTATCGCGAGCAGAGCTACGTGAATGCGCTGCAATGGATCATCGGACTCGAAATCTTCCTGCTGGTCAATGACCCGTGGCGCGTATCGATGACGACCGATCATCCGAACGGCGGCCCGTTTACGAGCTATCCGCATCTGATCCGGCTGCTGATGGACAAGCCGTTTCGCGACGAGCAGCTCGGCCGCCTGCATCCCGACGCAAAGGTCGCGAGCGCGCTGCCCGAACTCACGCGCGAGTTCTCGCTGTACGACATTGCGATCATCACGCGCGCGGGCCCGGCGCGGCTGCTCGGCCTGAGCGATCGCGGCCACCTCGCAGCGGGCGCGGCGGCTGACATTGCCGTGTATCGCGACGACGCCGACCGCGAACGGATGTTCACATCGCCTGCTTATGTGTTCAAGGACGGCCAGCTGGTCGCGCGCGATGGCAACCTCGTGTCGACGCCGACGGGCGGCATCCACTTCGTGTCGCCCGACTACGACAAGGGCATCGAAAAGACGCTGCGCCAGTACAGTGAAACGCATCTGGCGAGCAACTTCGCGCACGCCGCGATCAGCGACGACGAAATCTGCGCCTGCTGCCGCGGCGGACGGCTGTTGCCCGTCGCGTGCCTCGCACGGGCATGAAGGCGGACGCCCATGCAGATCCACGACACCCTGATCGACGACACCTTCGCTGAAGCCTTCCCGATGAAGGCGACGCGCCTCGTCATTACCGCGCACACGCCGCGCTGGGCGCGCGCCGCCGCGGATTCGCTGACGGGTTTCGCGACCTCGGTGATCGATTGCGGCTGCGAGGCGGGCATCGAGCACGACATCCCCGCCGACGCGACGCCTGACGGCCGCCCCGGCATTTCGGTGCTGATGTTCGCGGTGTCGTCGAAGGAACTCGCGAAGCAGATCACGCGGCGTGTCGGGCAATGCGTGCTGACGTGTCCGACCACGGCCGTCTACAACGGCATCGATCCCGCGACGACGCGCTCGCCGCTGTCCGATGTCGCGCCCCTCGGCGGCTCGCTGCGCTTTTTCGGTGACGGCTGGCAGATTTCTAAAGTGCTCGGCGGCGTGCGCTACTGGCGCGTGCCCGTGATGGACGGCGAGTTTGTCTGCGAAGAATCGGTGCAGACGGTGAAGGCCGTCGGCGGCGGCAACCTGCTGCTGCTCGCGCGCAATCTCGACAGCGCACTTGCGGGCGCCGAAGCCGCCGTCGCCGCGATGCACAGGCTCGCCAACGTGATCACGCCGTTTCCAGGCGGCGTCGTGCGTTCGGGATCGAAAATCGGCTCGAAGTACCGGGGCGCTGTCGCGTCCACCAACGATGCGTTCTGCCCTACCCTCAGCGGCCTCTCGCACCGCAGCGAACTCGATGCGCAAACCGGCTGCGTGCTGGAAATCGTCATCGATGGCCTGACGGACGCCGACGTCGGCACGGCGATGACGGCGGGCATCGAGGCGGCGTCCGCGCCTGGCAGCGGCGTTGTACGCATTTCCGCCGGGAACTATGGCGGCAAGCTCGGGCCCTACCATTTCAGGTTGCGCGAACTCGCCGCGCCCCTTGTGCAGCGCAAAACGGGCGCCGCGCAAGGAGGGGCGGCATGAGCGCGATCACGTTGCGCGTGAAGCATGCGCCGGGCTTTCGTGTCGACGGTACGGCGTTGTCGCCGTCCTGGTTGGGAGCGCTATCCGAAAAGGAGATCGCACGCGTGATGCTGCCTGCCGGCAACGATGCTTACGCGCTCGGCGATCTGTTCGACATCGCCGTCGCGGCGGACGACAACGCGCGGGTGGTGATCGAAGGCGACGCGCAGTGGCTGGACCGGCTCGGCACGCAACTCGATGCAGGCAGTTTGCGGATCGAAGGCTGCGCGGGCGATTACGCGGGCTGGCGCATGGCGGGCGGCACGCTGGAAATAACGGGCGACGCGGGTGCGTTTACGGGTTGCGGGATGCGCGGCGGAACGCTCGCCGTCACAGGCAATAGCGGCGACTTCGTCGCGGGCGCGCTGCCCGGCGACATGGAAGGCATGACGGGCGGCACGCTGATCGTCGCGGGCAACGCAGGCGAGCGGCTCGGCGACCGGATGCGGCGCGGCACCGTGCTGATCGGCGGCAATGCGGGCAATTACGCAGCATCGCGGCTGGTGGCCGGGACGATCGGCATTGCAGGCCGCCTGGGCGCGCATTATGGTTACGGCATGCGGCGCGGCACGCTGTTGCTGCTGCAACAGCCGGAACGCATTCCGCCCACGTTCACGACGGGCGGCCGCGGCTTCGAGGTGTTCTGGTCGCTGTTCGCGCGGGCGCTCGCGGCGCAGTGCGGCGCGGCCGCTGCCGTGTCCGCCGCGATTGCGCAGCGGCTCGCGCCGTTCGCCGCGCTCGACGTGCACAAGGTGCCGCAGCGTTACGCAGGCGACCTGGCCGTCGATGGACGCGGCGAACTGTTGCTCGTCGAATGATGCAGCGGCCGCGAATGACCAAGGGAACGACATGAACGCGACACGCTCGACCGATATCGCGCATCGCGGAAAAGCGATGCCGGAGCGCTTCCCGATGGCGCTGATCGTGCTGCACTGGGTGATCGCGGCATGCATCATCGCAATGCTCGCTATCGGCCTGTATATGGTCGGACTGCCGCGCGGCGTGCCGTTCAAGGCCGCGCTGATCAACTTTCACAAGTCGCTTGGCTTGACGGTTTTCCTGCTGGTGCTGATGCGCATCGGAGTTCTCATGGTATCCGGCAGGCCGCCGTTGCCGCCGATGCGAGCGTGGCAACGCGCCGCCGCGAGCGCTACGCAGGTTCTTTTATACGCTGCAATGGTGGCGATGCCGGTGACGGGCTATCTGGGCTCGTCGTTCAACACGTATGGCACGCGCTTCTGGGGCATGCTGCTGCCGAAGTGGGGCTGGGACGACAAAGCGTTGCGTCATTTCTGGTTCACCCTTCATGAAATCGTCGCATGGGTCTTCATTGCGATGATTGCGTTGCACGTTGCGGGCGCGCTCAAGCATCAGTTGATCGACCGCGATGGACTGTTGCGCAGGATGCTGCCGTGACGCGCGACGCTCATCAATCGAGGCCCGTTGCCAGGGCGCTATTGCAGGTTCTTTCGGGAGCAAGAGGACGATGAAGGTCAAGGTGCTCGGTTCATCGGCGGGTGGCGGCTTTCCGCAATGGAACTGCAACTGCCGAAACTGCGACGGCGTGCGCAAAGGCACGCTCGCGGCGCAGCGGCGCACGCAGTCTTCGATTGCCGTGAGCGTGGACGGCGTTGCGTGGCTGCTCGTGAATGCCTCGCCCGATATCCTCGCGCAGATCGCCGCTAACCCGGAGATGCAGCCCGCGCGTCACACGCGCGACACGGGCATCGCCGCCGTGCTGCTGATGGACGCGCAGATCGATCACGTGACGGGCTTGCTGATGCTGCGCGAAAACAGCGCGCCATTGCCGCTCTACGCAACGGACGCCGTCTGGCAAGATCTGTCGACCGGCTTCCCGATCGTTTCGATCCTGTCGCACTACTGCGGCGTAGAGCGTCGCCTCATCGACCTCGATGCCGGTCCGTGCGAAATCGCCGCGTTGCCCGGCGTGCGCATCGAGGCGCTGCCGCTGTCGAGCAAGGCGCCGCCCTACTCGCCGCATCGCGCGGCGCCGCAACGCGGCGACAACATCGGCCTGCTGATTACAGCGCCCGGCTCGGGCAAGCGCGTGTTCTATGCACCCGGCCTCGGCGTGCTCGAACCGCCTGTCCGCGATGCGATGCGCAGCGCCGACCTGCTGCTCGTCGACGGCACGGTATGGACGAGCGACGAAATGATTGCGCTCGGGCTGTCGAAGAAAACAGCCGCCGACATGGGCCATCTCGCGCAAACGGGGCCGGGCGGCATGATCGAAGTGCTGGATTCGCTCGATAGGCCGAATCAGCGAAAGGTGCTAATACATATCAACAACACGAACCCGATCCTGATCGACGACGGTCCCGAGCGCCGCGTGCTGGCGCAGCACGGCATCGAAGTCGCGCATGACGGCATGCTGTTCCAACTGTAGGCCCATTGTCCATTGTGTATCTGCGGAGAATCGATCGATGAGTGTCAAAGGCAGCAGCGGACCGGCATGGAGCCGCGATGAATTCGAAGCGCAATTGCGTGCGAAGGGACAGGCGTATCACATCCATCATCCGTTCAACGTGAAAATGAACAGCGGCGGATGTTCGCACGAGCAGATTCGCGGCTGGGTCGCGAACCGCTTCTACTATCAGATCAACATTCCGCTGAAGGATGCCGCGGTGCTGTCGAACTGTCCCGACCGCGACACGCGCCGCCGCTGGGTGCTGCGCATACTCGATCACGACGGTTACGGCGAAGACGAAGGCGGCATCGAAACATGGGCGCGGCTCGGCGATGCGGTCGGCCTGTCGCGCGATGAACTGTGGTCGCTCGAACACGTGGTGCCGGGCGTGCGCTTCGCGGTCGACGCATACGTGAACTTTGCGCGGCGCGCGCCGTGGCAGGAAGCCGTCTGCTCGTCGCTCACCGAAATCTTCGCGCCGCAGATCCACAAAGACCGGCTCGCCACATGGCCCGAACACTACCCGTGGATCAAGCCCGAAGGGCTCGCATATTTCCGTTCGCGCATTTCGCTTGCACAACGCGACGTCGAACACGGGCTGTCCGTCACGCTCGATCATTTCCGCACGCGCGACCAGCAACAGCGCGCGCTCGACATTCTGCAATTCAAGCTCGACATTCTGTGGACGATGCTCGACGCCATCGAGAAGGCCTTCCCAGCATGAACACGCCGACAAACGTCAACGCACAAGCCGCCGACAAACGCGGCCCGAAACTGAGCAGCCTGTTTCGCCTGCAGTGGGAACCGGCACAGGATGCGCATGTGCTGCTGTATCCCGAAGGGATGGTGAAGCTGAACCAGAGCGCCGCGCAAATCCTGCTGCGCTGCGACGGCACGCGCGACCTGCCGACGCTGATCGCCGAACTCGAGCAGACCTTCAACGCGAAGGGGCTCGCACCGGAAGTCGAAGCATTCGTCGACCATGCGCGCTCGCGTGGCTGGCTGGAGTGACAGCATGACCGATCTCTCGACGCCGTCGCAGGAGCACGCGCAGCCGGCATCGCGCAGCAGCGTCGGGCCGCCGCTGTGGCTGCTCGCCGAACTGACTTACCGCTGCCCGCTGCATTGCGCGTTCTGCTACAACCCGGTCAACTACACCGATCATCGCGACGAACTCAGCACCGCGCAATGGATCGACGTGTTGCAGCAGGCGCGCAAGCTCGGCGCAGCGCAGCTCGGCTTTTCCGGCGGCGAACCGCTGATGCGCGACGATCTCGAAGCGCTTGTCGCCGAGGCGCACCGGCTCGGCTTCTATACGAACCTCATTACGTCGGGTGTCGGTCTGACGGAGGCGCGCCTCGGCACGCTCAAGGCCAACGGGCTCGATCACATTCAACTGTCGTTTCAGGACTCGACGCAGGAACTCAACGACTTTCTCAGCAGCACGCGCACCTTCGACCTGAAGAACCGCGTCGCGCGTTCGATCAAGGCGCATGGCTTTCCGATGGTGCTGAACTGCGTGCTGCATCGCTACAACCTGCCGCATGTCGACAAGATCATCGACATGGCGCTGGCGATGGGCGCCGAGTATCTGGAACTCGCGAACACGCAATACTACGGCTGGGCGCACACGAACCGCGCGCAACTGATGCCGACGGCCGAACAGCTACGCGAAGCGGAAGCCGTAGTCGAACGTTATCGCAAGGAGATCGGCAATCGCTGCAAGATCTTCTTCGTCGTGCCCGACTACTTCGAAACGCGGCCCAAGCGCTGTATGAACGGCTGGGGCTCGGTGTTCCTCGGCATCGCGCCCGATGGTGCCGCGCTGCCCTGTCATTCGGCACGCTCGCTGCCGGGCCTCACGTTTCCGAACGTGAAGGACACATCGCTCGAACACATATGGTTCGACAGCGACGCGTTCAACCGCTTTCGCGGCTTCGAATGGATGAAGGAACCGTGCAGAAGCTGCGACGAGAAGTCCAAAGACCTCGGCGGCTGCCGTTGTCAGGCGTATCTGCTGACACAGGATGCGGCCAATGCCGACCCTGTCTGCGACAAGTCCGCGCATCATGAGCAGGTCGTGCGCGTCGTGCGCGACGCAGCAAGACGGTCGGAAACGCTTGCGCCCGACGAGCAGCCCGTCACATTCCGCAACGACGCGAACTCGCGACGCCTCACCGCAAGCACGCGAGAAACCGCTGCAGCGTCCCGCGATGAGGGAACGCAACCATGACGGGGCCCGCTATTTCCGTGCTCCTCGTCGACGATCATGCCGTCGTGCGCGAAGGCTACGGGAGGCTGCTCGAACTCAGTCCCGATGTACGCGTCGCGGGCGAGGCCGCCGACGCGACGCAGGCTTACCAGCGCTTCTGCGCGTTGCATCCGGATGTCGTCGTCATGGATCTCGCGTTGCCGGCAACGGTACGAACCTCACCTATCGCGGTAGTATTTTTGCGCGCGGCGACGAGAACAATGAGGACGTCAACGGCACGGTGGCCGGCTACGTTCTGATCGATCTCGATACCACGTACAACGTGACGAAGCAGCTTCAGGTATTCGCGACCGTGAAGAACCTGCTGAACAGGCACTACGCCAACTTCGCGATTCTCGGCGAGAACTTCTTCAACGGGCCGAACCATACGTTCAACCCGACGGGCGTCACCAACGAGCAGTTTCTTGGCATCGGCGCGCCGCGCGGCGCATGGGTCGGGTTGAGGTATGCGTGGAAGTGAGACGCACCGCGACGGCCTTCGTCGTATCCGGCCGTCGCCGATCATGCATGACGTCTAGCGCGATTCGATCGACCCCTGGCTAGGCGGCGACGTGACAATGCCCCATGCCAGCGGCAGATCCCCGATCTGGCTGACCGTCTGATAGCGGTTGTTCGCGTCCAGCACGAAAACCGCATTCGAGCGGCCGCACGCCATCAGCACCTTCGAGCCATCGGGCGTGAAGCTGAAATGCCAGCAGCGCTGACCGACGGGCGCGTCGGCCACATGCTCGTAGGTCTTCGCATCGAACACCTGCAAGGTCTTGTCGCGCGCGGCCGCGACGAGCAGATGCTTGCCCGACGGATCGAACGCGACGCCGTACGGTCCCATCTTCGTGTCGACTGTCTTCACCGGCTCGAGCGTCCCTGCATCGAGCACGACGAACTTGTTGGTGTTCTCCAACGTCACCACGTATTGCTTGCCGTCCGGCGATGCCTTGATGCCGCGCGGCCGCGAGCCCCTGTCCAGCTTCGCGGTGCGCACCGGCTTTCCCGTGCCCGTCCGATACACCGAAACGGTATCGTCGCCCTCGTTCGTCACCAGCAGTTCGCGCCCGTCCGGCGAAAATTCGACGCCCTCCGTTTCATGGCCGCTCTTCACCGAGCGCACCACCTTCATCGTCTTCAAATCGACGATCGCGACTTCGGCAGGCGGACTGTTCGCGTCGTCGTCATGGCCGCCCTTGCCGCCCTTGGCGTCCGCGGCTTCGGTTTCAGGTTTGCCCCCGGTCATGCTTTCAGGCTTGCCCGCACCCTGTTTCGCACCCTGATTAGCAGCCTGGGGCGGCGGACCGCTTTCGCCCGGCTCGTACGTGACATATGCGAAGCCATGATGCACGCGCACGAACTCCGGGTTTTTGCCGATCCTCACGCGCGCGACCACCTTGTCGGTCGACGTGTCGATTACCGAGAGGTCGCCCGTCTTGTTCGCGACCAGCAGCCGGTGGCCGTCCGCCGTGAGGCTCAAGCCGCGCGGTCCGTCCTTGCCGAGGCCGATCGTTCTGGTGAGCGTCATCTGGTCGAGATCGATCACGCCGACGCCGTTCGTCTCGCTCGTGACGTACGCGACGGCGGCCGCCGTCGCCTGGCCGGCACACGCGCCGAGCAGAACGGCGAGCGCGACGGTGGCCGCCACGCGTGCGAGTCTGCGGGTATGTCCGATAGTGCAATGCATCGATGTCTCCTGCGGAGTGTTGTTCGCCGGGCCCGCCTCGAATCGCGCAGACCATGTTCGTTGTGCCGCAAGGGCGAATTCGCCCAGGCTCAAGTTAGCGCATCGCGCCCGGACAACAGCGGGCAAGCCCGGGAGTTTTTCCCGAAATCGCCGGACGCGCGCCGCTCAATCCGCGCTGTCCGGTTCCGACGCAAGCAGACCGACGAGCGCATCGACGCCGCGCTGCCACGACCGGCCGGTGTTGCCCCGGATATCGGCGCAGCGCTGAAACACGACCTGTCCGCTCGCCTTGTCTTCGATGCGCAAGTTGATGTTCAGGATCAGATTGCTGATTTTCTGCATCGAGCACGCGCCGACGCGCTGCGTGCCGAGCCGACAAGCATACGCAGTTGCGCACTCGCCGTCGTGGCACGCGCCTGCTGCGACCGGGTGACAGAGGGATCGTTACAGGCCGCGTTGTCATCGAGCACCACACAGTCGGGCAACGCGATGACGCGCGGCGCGGCCGCGACTGTCACCGAAACGGTACACAGTGCGGCGCCGGCGGCGAGCAGACTGTACACCGCGCGAGCACGCCGCAATGTGAAGTTGTCGGAGCGGGTTCGGCGAACGGTCAACGCAGCAGGCCCTCCACGAACGATCGGCGCGCAGGGCGGGCAATCATGTGCTTGCCCTCGCGGCCATCGTGAAGCAGATAACGGGCCCGAACGCTGCTGCCAGGCAGCGGCAGCGCGCATGCCACGCGTGGCGTCAGTTACGTTTCGGTAGCGGCATCGGCAATCCGCGCAGCGGCTTCGGCGGCGAGCGCCTTGCCGACTTCGTCGGCGAAACGCTGCAGCGAAGAAAGCGGCCCGCAGACGCTGTGATACATCTGACTGCCGATCTGCGCGTCGAGCAACACCTGCATGCCGGACTTCTTCGCCATTTCGATCAGATCCACCTGAGCCTCCTTGCCGGGTACGCGTCTGCCACAACATCAGCGTATCCCGTCAAATTGACCGCCATTCCAATGAACAGAGGCCAAGGTTCGGATCAATTTACCGCTTGCGACGGCGCGCCCTCGCAGATCTATTTCACCGGCGCGGAAGCGATGGGCCGCGACGCCAGCGACGGCTCCTTCGCAGCCGCATCCGCCTTCGCCGCGCGCGAGGTGTGCGCGCTTCTGATCGAGAATCCGAATGTGTTCACGCCGTCGAGGCTGTGCGCGAATACCACGCCACCATGCATCTCTGCGACCGCCTTGACGATCGCGAGTCCCAGCCCATGATTCTCGCGGCTGTTGGTACGCGACAGTTCCGCGCGATAAAAGCGGTCGAACACATGATCGAGCACCTCAGCCGCGATGGGCGCGCCGGGATTCGCGACGGCGACCCACACGCGCGTCGCCTCGCGCGAAATCGTCACCTTGATGGCAGCGCCGGGCGTGCAATGGTGAATCGCGTTGATCAGCAGATTTGCGCACGCGCGCCCAAACAGCGAGCGGTTGACGCGCGCGACGGCGTCGCCGTGCAATTCGGCCTGCACGTGCGCCTCTTCCATCGGCATTTCGAGGAACTCGACGGTGCGCGCCACTTCCGTGGCGAGCGACACCTCGACCAGTTCCGTCGCGCGTTCGCCCTGGTCCGCTCGCGCGAGAAACAGCATGTCGTTGATGATGCCGCGCATGCGCTCGAATTCTTCGAGATTCGATTGCAGTGTGCGGCGCAGATCGTCCACTGCGCGGTTACGGGTCAACGCGACCTGCGTCTGCCCAATCAGGATCGTGACAGGCGTGCGGAGTTCGTGCGCGACATCGGCATTGAACGACTCGAGGCGCACATAGGCCTGATCGAGCCGCTCGAGCGCGCCGTTGAACGAATGCGCGAGATCGTTCAACTCGAACGGCAAGTCCGTCGTGCGCAGCCGCTGCGAACGGTTGTCGGCGCTCACCCCGGATGCATCGACAGTCAAGCGGCGCAACGGCGCAAGACCGATGCGCGTGACCCAGTAACTGAGCAGCGACGCGCCGAACGCACCGAGCGCCGACAGCGCGGCCAAGGCGAGGCCGAACTCGCGCAACGCCTGCTCTGTCGGCGCGTAACTGGTCGCGACCTGCAACTGCACCTGCGGACGCTCGCCGTTCGGCGGAATGGTCAGCGTGCGCGTCAGCAGATCGTGGCCGGTGCCGTTGTCCGTGACGCGCGCATAGTCGCCGCGCCATTGCTGCGCGATCGTGCCCGTCACAGGATGTCCGTAATTGAACAGCGGCGTGGTGCTCGAAATCGAATAGACACTGCTGCCGTCGCGCGGCGTCATGTCGCCGAGTTTTTCCTGCGCGATGCGCCATTTGTCGCGGTTGATCGCGTGATGCACGATGATCCGCGCCACTTCCGTGCGGCTATCGAGCGAATCGCGCAGGCGTTGTTCGAGTTGCGAGCGCAGAACGAGGAAAAGCCCCGTGTCCACCAGCGTGAAGACGGACAGTGCGACGAGCGCGAACAGCAACGCAAGGCGCCGCGCAATCGAACGGGTCGAGCGAATCATGTTGCCTCCGCTTCCTCTCTTACTTCGAGCACGTAGCCCATGCCGCGCATCGTGTGCAGCAGCTTGGTCGGAAACGGCCCGTCGAGCTTCGCGCGCAGCCGCTTGATCGCCGTTTCGACGACGTTCGTATGGCTGTCGAAGTTCACATCCCACACCAGTTCCGTGATCATCGCCTTCGACAGGATGTCGCCCTGCCGGCGCGCGAGCACGCTCAGCAACTGGAACTCTTTCGCAGTCAGATCGAGCCGCACGCCGCCGCGCGTCGCGCGTCTTCCGATCAGATCGACATACAGATCGCCCACGCAGATCAGCGTCGACTCCTGCACGCGCGTGCGCCTTGCGAGCGCGTGCAAACGCTCCACCAGTTCGAGAAACGAGAACGGCTTGGTCAGGTAATCGTCGGCCCCTTCGCGCAGGCCGCGCACACGGTCGTTCACGTGATCGCGCGCAGTCAGCATGATGACGGGCGTGGACTTGCGCATGCGCAGCGCCTTGAGCACGCTGAGGCCGTCGCGCTTGGGCAGCATCACATCGAGCACGATGATGTCGTAGTCGAACTCGGATGCGAGATGCAGCCCCTCTTCGCCGTCGAGCGCGACGTCGACCACCCAGCCCTGCTCCGTCAGACCACGGCGTAGATAGTCGACAACCTTGAATTCATCCTCCACGATGAGCAGCTTCATGCGCGCTCCTTTGTATTGTCTTCATCATTATAAGTAGGCTTTTCAACCGTGTTCAGCCCGTCCTCTGCAGCGCGTTTTCATCTCAGTTCTGCTTTCACGACTTCGTTCGCGGGTTCCTTGACGACATCGGCCTGCGCGGTCGATTCCTGCACGTCCCAGCCGCCGCCCAGTGCCTTCACGAGCGCAACGGACGTCGTCATCTGCTGACCGTGAATCTGCACGTCCTGGCGCTCGCTCGTCAGCAGCGACTGCTGCGCGGTGATCACGTCGAGATAGGCGACAAGTCCGCCCGAATAGCGATCGTTCGCGAGCGTCAACAGCCGCTGTGCATCGGCGACGGCATCGTGCGACTGCGACGCCGCGCGGTCGAGCACGGACAGCCCGGTGATGCCGTCCTGCACCTGCTGGAACGCCGTCAGGACGGCCTGCCGGTAGTTGGCCTGCGCTGCCTGGTAGCCCTGGTTGGCGAAATCGACATTGGCGGCGCGGCGGCCGCCGTCGAACACGACCTGACTGAGCGCGGCGCCGAGCGACCACATCAGGCTGGGAGCGCTCAGGAGATTCGCGAATTCCGTGCTCTGCCAGCCGATGCCCGGCGTCAACGTCAGGCTTGGAAAGAACGCCGCCTTCGCGACGCCGATCTGCGCATTCGCCGACGCCATCGCGCGTTCCGCCGACGCGACGTCCGGCCGCCGCTGCAACAGATCGCTCGGCAAACCGAGGGGGATGGCAGGCACGGGATACTCGACCACTTGCGATTCGATCGAAAACTGCGGCGCGGGCACGGCCACGAGCGCCGCGATCGCATGCTCGAACTGTGCCCGCTGCGTGACGAGAAGCTGCGCCTGCACGCGCGTCTGATCGAGCAGAGACTTCTGCTGCAATACGTCGAGCCCTGACACGGAGCCGAGATCGTGCTCCGTCGTCACATAGTCGAGCGCTTTCTGTTGCAACTGCACCGAGCGGTTCAACACGTCGATCTCGGCATCGAGTTCGCGTAGCGAGAAATAGTCGGTGGCGACGTCGGTGGTCAGCACGAGCCGCGCATTCGCGAGATCGTCGCGCGACTGTTCCGCAGACGCCTGCGCGCCTTCGACATCACGCCGAATGCGGCCGAACAGATCGACGTCATAGTTGATCGTCGGGCCGATCTGAAGATTGTTCTGCACCGTCGACTGATTCGGCACCGCGTAGTTCGTCACGGGCCGGTTCTTCGAGACCCGCTCGCGCGCCGCCGACGCCGACAGATCGACTTCGGGAATCAGCTGGGCGCGCGTGTTGGCCAGCGTCGCGCGCGCCTGTGCGTAGTGCGCGCTGGCCGCGACGAGCGTCTGGTTTTGCGCGAGCGCCTGCGTTTCGAGGCGATCGAGCGTGGCGTCGCCGAACGCCTTCCACCAGTCGGGCGCAAGCGGCGCATGCGAGGGCTGCGCGAGACGCCAGTAAGAATCCGTATGCCACGCGGGCGGCGCGTCCGTCAGCGGCGTCTGATAGTCGGGGCCGACCGTGCACGCGCACAGTGCCGCCGCCACAGCGATGGAGCCGCATGTGCGCAGTCGCGCGGCATGGATGAGCGTGTTCACGACGCCGCCTTGCCGTTGGCCTGCGATTGCGGCCGGGTCACTTCGACGCGATCGCCGTCCTCGATCGAATCGCTCGGATTGATGATCACGCGGTCGCCCGGTTCGATGCCGCTTTCGATTTCCAGCGTCTGCCCGAGGTCCTGCGCGATCGCCACCTTGCGCAGATGCACGACGCCCTCGTTATCGACGACCGCCAGTCGCGGCCCTTCCGCACGGAACAACAGCGCGTTGCCTGGCACCGACAGCTGCGCACGTGCGCCCGACGGTAACGCGACCTGCACGTATGCGCCGGGCCGCAGCTTGCCATCCGGATTGCGCAGCGTCACTTCGACCTGCAAAGAACGCGTGGGCACATCGATCGCACCGGAGATGTTCGCGATGCGCCCATGAAACTGCTGACCCGGCAATTCCGCCTGCGTGACGGCCACGTCCTCGCCGACCTTGATGTTCTGCGCGTAGGCTTGCGGCAACTGCACGTACACCCGCAGCGGGTCCGACTGCGCGAGCGCGAAGAGCGCGCGGCTCGTGCCGCTGCCTGCATCGATCAGATCGCCCACATCCACATTGCGCTGCGTCACCACCCCCGCGAACGGCGCGACAATGCGCTTGAAGCTTTCCAGCTGACGCAAGCGCTTCACGTTGGCCTCGGCGGCGGCGAGATTGGCGACGTCCTGCGAATACGTGCTTTGCCGTTCGTCGAGTTCCTGTTGCGAGACGGCGTCGCGCTGACGCAGTTGCTGCCAGCGTTCATATGAACTCTTCGCGAGCGCGAGGCTCGACTGGATCTGGTTGCGTTGCGCAACGGCTTGCGCGAGTTCCTGATCGATCTCGGGCGTATCGAGCTCGGCAAGCAATTGCCCTTCTTTCACGCGTGCGCCGATGTCGGCGTACCAGCGCAGCAGATATCCCGTCGCGCGTGCATAGATCGGCGATTCGACATAGCCGCGCAAGGTGCCCGGCAGCACCGTCACGCCAGTCGAACCATCGGCTTGCGTGGGCGTCACGACATCGACGTATTGCCTCGCGTTCTGCTGCGTCATCTGTGCGACCGAGCGGCCCTGCACGATGTTCGCGATGACGGTGCGCAGCGCGCCGATGGCGAGCAGAAGCAGCATGATCATGACCGCGATCTTCGCGCGGCGCCATTCGCGATGACGCGGCGGCAACGCGTGCCCGTCCTGGGTTTCGCGCGCGGGTATCGCCAGCGAAGCGTGAGTCTTTTCAGTCATCTCGATCGTCCGTGTCCGGGCTGTGTCCGTGTGTGTCGTCACGGTCGTTGCGTTGATGGGCAGCGCCGTGCTCTCCTTGCTTGCGTCCGGCGTTGCGATGCGCGAGCCGGCTATGGATGCCCGCGAACAGCAACGGCACGAAAAAGAGCGTCGATAGCGTCGCGAACAGCAGGCCGCCGATCACCGCCCGGCCGAGCGGCGCATTCTGCTCGGCGCCTTCGCCGAGGCCGAGTGCCATCGGAACCATGCCGATGATCATCGCGAACGCAGTCATCAGCACCGGCCGGATCCGGCTCGCGCCGGCTTCGAGCGCGGCCGTGAGCGGCGGCGCGCCAGCGGTCAGGCGTTGACGCGCGAACGACACCATCAGAATGCTGTTTGCCGTGGCGACGCCCATCGTCATGATCGCGCCCGTCAATGCGGGTACGCTCAGATGCGTACCCGTCAGAAACAACATCCACACGATGCCCGCCAATGCCGCCGGCAACGCGCTCACGATGATGAGAGGATCGATCCACGACTGGAAGTTCACGACGATCAGCAGATACACGAGCACGATCGCCATCGCGACGCCGATGCCGAGTCCGAAGTACGAGGTGCGCATCGTCTGTACCTGGCCGCGAATCGCGATCTGGCTGCCGCGCGGCAAACCGGCGCGAGCCTCGCCGACAAGCTTTTCGATCTGCCTGTCGACGCTGCCGAGATCGCGTCCCTCGACGCTGACGAACACATCGATCACGGGGCGAATGTTGTAGTGCGTGACCATTGCGAACTGGTTCTGCGGCGACACTTGCACGAGATTGCCGAGCAGTTGCGTCGGTCCCGTCGACGATGCCGACACCGGCGTGCGCAGCAGCTGATCCACCGACGAGATCCGATATTGCGGCGTCTGCACAGCGAGGTTGTACTCGACGCCATTGCGCGGATTGAACCAGAACCCCGGCGACGTCTGAGAACTGCCCGACAGTGAAATCAGCACGTTTTGCGCGACGTTGTTCGCGTTCAGATTGAGCTGCTGCAAGCGCGTGCGGTCCATCTGCAGATTGATGACGGGCTCGTCCAACTTCTGCTGGATGTGCGAATCGACGGCGCCGGGAATCGAGCGGATCTGCTTGAGCAGCTTTCTCGCGGTCTCCAGATTGCCTTCCTGGTTCGAGCCGACGATCTGCACATCGACGGCAGCGGGCAAACCGAAGTTGAGAATCTGCGTGACGATATCGGCCGGTTGAAAGAAGAACTCGGTGCCCGGAAAGCGCTGTGGCAACAGCGCGCGCAAGCGGTCGATGTAATCGAGACTTGGCTTGTGGTCTTCGTTCAGTGCAAGCTGGATCTCGCCATCGAGCGTGCCGATCGTACCTGCATTGCTGTACGAAAGATTGATACCGCTATACGGCAAACCGAGATTGTCGAGCACCGTGACCAGCTCGTCGCGCGGAATCACTTCGCGCACCACCCGTTCGACCTGATCGGCGAGCCGCGCCGTTTCTTCGATGCGCGTGCCCGTCGGCGCGCGCATGTGCAGGCGTATCTGGCCCGCGTCCACGCGCGGAAAGAAATCTTCGCCCAGTACGGCTGCCAGCGCCAGAGAGACGACGCAAAAGCCGAGAAACAGCGTGCCGAACAGCTTGCGCCGCACCAGCAGACTGCTGAGCACCATGATGTACGCGGCGCGCATCGTCTCGAAGCTGGCGTCGAAACGGCGATGCAGACGAACGAACAGATTCGGCCGCGCGTTCGCATCATGCTTGTGCGCGTGGCCCATCAGCAGCATCGCGAGCGTCGGCACGAGCGTTCGCGACAGCACGTAAGAAGCCAACATTGCGAACACCACGGCTTCTGCGAGCGGCACGAACAGGTAGCGCGCCACGCCCGTCAGGAAAAACATCGGTACGAACACGATGCAGATGCAGAGCGTCGATACGAGCGCCGGCACCGCGATCTCGCCCGCGCCATCCAGAATCGCATCATGCAGATTCGTGCCCATGTGAAGATGCCGCTCGATGTTCTCAATCGTGACCGTCGCGTCGTCGACGAGAATGCCGACAGCGAGCGCGAGGCCACCCAGCGTCATGATGTTGATCGTCTGCCCGAGCGCGTGCAGCGCGATCAGCGAAGTCAGAATGGAGAGTGGAATCGAGATTGCGATGATGCAGGTGCTGCGCCAGTTGCCGAGAAACAGCAGAATCATCGCGGCTGTCAGCGCAGCGGCGATCACGGCCTCGCGGACCACGCCACGAATGGCGGCCTTCACGAACACCGATTGATCGAACAGCGGCGTCACCTTAAGATCGGATGGCAGCGCGGCCTGCGCGTTCGGCAACAGGTCGCGCAGCGTATTGACGATCGACAGCGTCGACGCGCTGCCCGTCTTCAGAATCGAAATGAGCACACCGCGCCGTCCGTTCTCGCGCACAATGTTCGTCTGCGGAGAAAAGCCGTCGCGCACATGCGCCACTTCGCGCAGATAGGTCGTCGCACCGTTCACCGTGCGCACGGGAATGTCGTTCAGGCCCGCGACTGTCGTCGGCGAACCGTTCATGTTGACCGTGTATTCCCTGGGGCCGATTTTCGCGGTGCCCGTCGGCAGGATCAGGTTTTGCGCGTTGACGGCATTGACGACGTCGAGCGGCGTGAGCCCTTTCGCCAGCAGCGCGCGGGTGTCCAGGTCGACGGAAATCAGACGGCTCTTGCCACCATACGGATACGGCACGGCTGCGCCCGGAATCGTCACCAGTTGCGGGCGCAGAAAGTTGAGCGCCGTGTCGTTCAGATCCTGCTCGGAAAGCCGGGGGCTCGATAAACCCAGTTGAATGACGGGAATGCTTGATGCCGAGTAGCTGATGACGAGCGGCGGCGTTGCGCCGGGTGGCATCTGCTTGAGCTGCGCCTGCTCGACGGCGACCGTCTGCGCGATGGCCGTCTGGATGTTCGCATTCGGTTGCAGGAACAGCTTGATGATCGCGATGCCCGCAAGCGATTGCGATTCGATGTGTTCGATGTCGTTGACCGTGGTCGTCAGGCTGCGCTCGTTGACGGACGTTATGCGGTTCGCCATGTCCTGCGCGGACAGGCCCGCGTAGTTCCAGATGATGCTGACGACGGGAATGTTGATTTCCGGCAGCACGTCGACGGGCGTGGTGAACAACACGAATGGCGTCGCCAGCACGATCAGTATGGCCATCACGATGAACGTGTATGGCCGCTTCAGTGCGAGATTGACGATCCACATAGAGGCGTTGGTATCCGGAAGAAGCGCGCGAGCGTGACGTGAGGCGGCGGCAGTCTCGTGCTGCGCGTCCGCGGCGACCTGGTATGAATGCTAGTTCGGCAGCCCCAACAAGCCGATGACGCGAAAATGGCAGTTTTGCCATATTCGATGCCCGGGGATCTCCGTCATGTGCGGCGTGGTTCCCGTCCGTCCCATGCGACAAGGACCTCGCGCGGCACGCGTTTTGCAGAACCGGTAATCGTCCGTAAGATGGATAGTCGTGTCTCACCGCTGAACAAAAGGCCAACATGAAGCGCTTTTCGATGATCCGCGAGTTTCATCTCGCCGACTGGTTCACGCTCGGCAATGCCGTCTGCGGCACGGGCGCGCTGTTTTCCATGATGAGTTACATCGGCAGCGAGGAGGCGATGCACGTGTATTTCGCCAGTGCACTCGTGTTCGCCGCGCTCGTCTTCGACGTGCTCGACGGGCGCATCGCGCGCTGGCGCCAGAAGGCTTCGCTGCTGGGCAAGGAACTGGACTCGCTGGCCGATGTAATCTCGTTCGGCGTGGCGCCCGCCATCATCGGCTACGGGTGTGGAATGCGCGGGCTCTATGACCGCGTTCTGCTCGCGTACTTCGTGGCGTGCGGGGTGTCCCGGCTTGCACGCTACAACGTGACGACGGAGACGATGTCAGGCGGCACGGGGAAAGTGACCCACTTCGAAGGCACGCCTATCCCGACATCGTTCGCAATCGTCCTGCTGCTCGCCATCGCCGCGTGGCAAGGGGCTCTCGGTCCGCAATTATGGTTCGGCGAATGGCGTATCGCAGGACATGTGCTGCATCCGTTGACGCTGGTGTATGGAATCTCCGGATCGCTGATGATCAGCCGCATCCGCGTTCCGAAACCATGATCGTGAATTGGATCAATTCCCCTTGTAAAGGGTGTGATTCAGTTGATCGAGTTGCCCGTCGCGTTCCGACTGGATCAACTGCTGGCGTACGTCCTGCCGCGATTCAGGGGCATTGCGAACGCCTTGCGCGGCGCTGCCCCAGTTGACGCCGCCCTGGCCCGTGTCCGTTGCGGAATTGGCCGATTGTGCCTGGGTCTGATCCATTGGCTGACTGCCCGTGGACGTGTCCTGAGCATAGGCGCCAGACATGGCCGCTACGCCTGCCGTTACCACGAGACTGAGGAGAAGTTGCTTCATTTCGAGGTTCCTTGATTGCGAGAGACTGTGCAACAAACGAGTACCTTGCAGGCGGCCCGCGACACCTGCAACGCCACAGTCACTCTACGCCTCGCCGCTGGCGCAACGCTGGCATGAGTATGACAATGCTGCCAGTTTGGCGAGGTCGCTGGCAGGTCGATTAGTTATCCTATCTTTATGGAAAGCAAAAAAGGCTATGTGAAAACTCACATAGCCGAAGTCCAGAATCATTATTCGTCTGCGTGGAACAAGAGAATATGCGGCGATCTCCGGACAGGCGGGAATCTAAGTGACGCGATATTCGAAGTCAACGGGCGAACCTCGGCTGACCGTTTCTCAAACTTTCTTTCCTCTTCTATCTGACGCCCCGAACATTGCGAACACTTCTGTGACACCCACGGATTGTGTGTTCGACGCGACGCTGTCGGGATGCGATGTCCGACAAGCAGGGGGCTGAGCATGGGCCGCCGCAAAGGCGTCTTGGGGCCAAACAGTGCGCCTGAACGGCCGCTGCAACGATCCACAAATGGCCTTCAAGCGTTGTCGGACAACGTATAATGTAGATATATCTGAAAGGAGGAGCGTTTCATGGCCGCGACTGCAGCACCAGGTTCGACCCCCAGGCGGGCACGCGGGAGCCTTGCTGACCAGGTCGTCGCCTATGTCAACGAGCAGGTTGCCTCGCACGCGCTGAAGCCGGGCGATCAGTTGCCGACGGAAACCACCTTGATGTCCTTGCTCGGCGTCAGCCGCACCGTCGTGCGCGAAGCCATCTCGCGACTGCAGGCGAATGGCGTGATCGAAACGCGCCACGGCATCGGCAGTTTCGTCCTGGAACCGCGACGCGAGCCGCTCGGCCTCGACATGGTGCCCGCCACCACCCTGAGCGACGTGCTCTCCGTGCTGGAATTGCGCATCAGCCTCGAAACGGAATGCGCGGGACTCGCTGCGCAGCGGGCAAGCGATCGCGACATCGCGAAGATTCGCGCCGCGCTCGACGCGGTCGAAGCCACGAGCCGCACAGGCGGCGACAGCACCGCCGCCGACTTGCGCTTTCATATCTCGATTGCAAGCGCGACGGGCAACCGCTATTTCGTCGACATTCTCACGCAACTGGGCACGGCGCTGATTCCGCGTCATCGCGTGGATTCGCCGGGACTCGCGCAGAGCGATCTCAACGCCTATATGGCGCGCGTGAATCTGGAGCACGAGAACATTCTCGACGCTATCGCGCGCAAAGATCCTGACGGCGCCCGGGCTGCCATGCGCATGCATCTGTCGAGCAGCCGCGAACGTCTGCGTCGCGCAAGCAGTCAGGCAGAAGAATCGGCCGCCACGCGCACGCTCTGAGCCTTCCGGTCAACCAATAAAAGCGGCCCGCAGGGCCGCTTTTTTTCATCGATCACGCGTTGACGATCTGTCCATCGCGACGGCGCCAGAGTCCGAGCGGATTGTCGTCCGCCAGCGCGTCGGGCAGCAGTTCCGCCGGGAAATCCTGGTAGCACACGGGGCGCAGGAAGCGGTCGATCGAGGTCGAGCCAACCGACGTCACGCGGCTATCCGCCGTTGCCGGGAACGGGCCGCCGTGCACCATCGCGTGACAGACTTCGACGCCCGTCGGGAAACCGTTGATGAGCAGGCGCCCCGCCTTGCGCTCGAGAATCGGCACGAGCCGTTTCGCGAGCGGCACGTCGTCGCGTTCCATCGCGAGGGTGGCCGTGAGTTGTCCCGCGAAATGCTCGGCCACCGCGAGCAATTCCTGCTCGTCCTTGCATCGCACGATGGTGGAGACAGGACCGAAAACTTCGTCTTCCAGTTCAGGCTTCGTCAGGAACACGGCCGCGTCGGTGACGAACAGCGCCGCGCAGGCCTGGGTCGGCCCCGTTGCTGCGCGGCCGTGCGCAAGGGGCTCGACACCTTCGATGGCCGCGAGTCTCGCCTCGCCTTCCTGATACGCAACGTGAATGCCCGACGTGAGCATTGTCTGCGCGGGCTTGTGATTGAGCGCGTCCGCGGCGGCCTGTGCGAATGCCTGCAGTTCCGGGCCTTCGATGCCGATCACCAGACCAGGGTTCGTACAAAACTGACCTGCGCCGAGTGCGAGCGAATCGACGAAGCCACGCGCGATGGCTTCGGCGCGCGCTGCGAGCGCTGTCGGCAAGACGAACACGGGATTGATGCTGCTCATTTCCGCATAGACGGGAATCGGCTCCGGACGATTCGCCGCGACCTTCATCAGCGACGTGCCGCCCGCACGCGAACCCGTGAAACCGACAGCCTTGATGGCGGGATGTGCAACGAGCGCCTCGCCGACCGTGCCACCCGCGCCGACGATCATCGAGAACACACCCTCGGGCAGATTCATGTCCGCGGCCACGCGCTGAATGACGCGGCCGACCATCTCCGACGTGCCAAGGTGCGCACGATGCGCCTTGACGACGACGGGACAGCCTGCGGCAAACGCGGCCGCCGTATCGCCGCCCGCCACCGAGAACGCCAGCGGAAAGTTGCTCGCGCCGAACACTGCGACGGGGCCGACTGCGATCTTCTGCATGCGCAGATCCGGGCGCGGCAACGGCTTGCGCTCGGGCAACGGAGAATCGAGCGTGGCCGTGAGCCATTGACCGGCGCGCACTTCATTGGCGAACAGCTTCAACTGACCCGTGGTCCGTCCGCGCTCGCCTTCCAGCCGCGCCTTCGGCAAGCCGGATTCCGCGTGCGCACGCTCGATCAGCCCGTCGCCGAGCGCCGTGATGCCGTCCGCGATCCGATCGAGAAACTCGGCCCGCACAGCCAACGGCAAATGACGATAGGGATCGAATGCCTGAGCGGCCAGCTCGCACGCACGCGACACGTCGTCGATCGTGCCGCTGCCGAACACGGGCGTATCGATCTGCTTGCCTGTCGAAGGATTGAATGCGCGCAGCGCCTTGTCCGCACCGCGAACCGCCTGCCGTCCGATCAGCATGTCACCCGTCAATTCCACGATGTCTCTTCTCCCTATGGCTAGTTAACATCGGTCATCGTACAACAAAAGACGACCGAGCAGCAAGAGAACCAGATAGGCGGGAGTCCCCAAAGCGTATCCGTTTAGGGTTTACCAGCCTTTCTCCCGCACCACGGCGAACCTATCTTGTGTTCAGACATCCTATGACATATGATCTGTCGCAGGACGCATTTTGCCGGCTGGCTGTGGCCCGCCCATCAGGAGACAGAAATGGCTTTGTCGTCACCGTATCAACCGTTGCCGAATGGCTTTCGCGCTGCCGTCCGAAACCGTGAACGGCTGATTGGCTGCTGGGCGTCGCTCGCCAGTCCGATCACGACTGAACTGCTCGGCACTGTCGGGTTCGACTGGATCCTGCTCGACGCCGAGCACGCGCCCAATGACGAACTGACGTTGATTCCGCAGCTGATGGCACTGAAAGACAGCCGCTCTGCGCCGATCGTCCGGCCGCCGGCCAACGACAGCGTCGTCATCAAGCGTATGCTGGACGCGGGGTTCTTCAATCTGTTGATCCCGTTCGTCGACAGCGCCGAGGACGCGCGCCGCGCCGTCGCCGCGACGCGCTACCCGCCGCAAGGCATCCGCGGCGTATCGGTGGGTCATCGCGGCAATCGCTTTGGATCGGTGACAGACTATCTGCAGGTGGTCAACGACAACATCTGCGTCGTCGTGCAGATCGAAAGCCGCGCGGCCGTGAGCGCGATCGACGAGATTCTGGCCGTCGAAGGCATCGATGGTGTCTTCGTCGGACCTTCGGACCTCGCGGCCGCCTACGGCCACCTCGGCAACGCCGGCCATGCGGACGTTCAGCAGGCCATCGCGCATGTGTTCGAACGGGCGCAGGCAGCGGGCAAGCCGTGCGGCATCCTCGCACACGTGCAGCAGGACGCCGACCGCTATCTCGGCATGGGCGCTACGCTTGTGTCCGTCTGCGCCGACATGGGTCTGCTGCGCAGTGGAGCACTGGGCGTGCGTCAGCACTTCATGCCCGTCTGACGCGACGGACGGCATCTCACATCACATTATCGGGAGTAGCGAATGCAAACAGCAGGCTTCATCGGACTCGGCATCATGGGCAAGCCCATGGCCGCCAATCTTCGCAAGAACGGCGTCGAACTTACGGCCTTCACGCGCAGCGGCGTGCCGGACGAACTGACGCAAGCCGGCGTGACCCCGAGCACGAGTCCCGCCGACGTCGCGGCAAAAGCGGATGTGATTTTCATCATGGTGCCGGACACGCCCGACGTCGAGCGCGTGCTGTTCGGCGAGAACGGCGTCGCGAGCAAGCTGCGTCAAGGACAGATCGTCGTCGACATGAGTTCGATCTCGCCCATCGCCACGCGTGACTTCGCGGCCCGCGTGCGTGAGAAAGGCGCGGACTACCTCGACGCACCCGTTTCGGGCGGCGAAGTCGGCGCGAAAGCCGCTTCGCTGACGATCATGGTCGGCGGCGCACAAGCGACGTTCGACAAGGTGAAGCCGATGTTCGACATGATGGGCAAGAACGTGTCGCTGATCGGTGAAGTCGGCGCGGGCCAGATCTGCAAGGTCGCGAATCAGGTGATCGTCGCTGCGACGATCGAAGCAGTGGGTGAAGCGCTGCTGCTCGCATCGAAAGCCGGCGTCGACGCGGAGAAAGTGCGCAAGGCGCTGATGGGCGGCTTCGCTTCGTCGCGCATCCTCGAAGTGCACGGCGAACGCATGACGAAGCGCACGTTCGATCCCGGCTTTCGCATCGAACTGCATCAGAAGGACCTGAACCTCGCGCTGTCGACGGCGCAGTCGCTCGGCGTGTCGCTGCCGAATACGGCCACCTGCCAGGCGCTCTTCAACGCGTGCGCGGCGCATGGCGGCCACGCATGGGATCACTCCGGCATGGTTCGCGCGCTCGAATATCTTGCCGATCACGAGATCGGACAGCAGCAAAAATGATGCTGAAGCGCATATCGAAGATCCAGGCATCATGAGCAAGACGGGCGCCGCATCGTTCTTCGCGATCGTCTCGAACGCGGGGGATGGCGATATCGCCGTCTTTCGCGTCGACGGCGCGACAGGCGACATCGAACACCTGGCGCGCTACCCCGCTGGCGACACCGTCATGCCGATGGCGCTTTCATCGGATGGCCGCGTGCTGCATGCCGCCACACGCGGCGCGACGCGCAGCATCGTCACGTACGCCGCCGATCCGGACACGGGCCGCCTCGCTCACCTGCACACCGCGTCCATCGAATCGAGCCTCGCGTATATAACGCTGACGCCATCCGATGAGTGGCTGCTCGGCGCATCGTACGGCGAGAATTCCGTGAGCCTCTATCGCGCGAACTCGCTGGCGAGCGGCGCGGTCGAGCCGCGCCAGGTAATCGACGGCCTCGTGCATGCGCACGCGGTGATCGCATCGTCGGATGGACACTTCGCGTACGTCACGTCGCTCGGTTCCGATACCGTGTTGTGTTTTGCGATCGTCCGCGACGCGAGCAATGCAAGACTCGAACTCGCGCAAAAGGTGCACGTGGACGCGGGCTTCGGTCCGCGGCACTTGCGCATGTCGCCCGATGAAAAAACCCTATACGTATCGAGCGAATTTCGTGCGACGGTCGCCGTTTTATCGCGCGATAGCGAAACGGGCATGCTGACCCCGCGCAGCGTTGCGCCTCGCGCACCTGCGCTCGCGCATCTGAACGATGGCTGCGTGCGCACCGCGCACCTCGATCCGGCGACAGCCGCGTCGCTCGTGTGGGGTGCGGATTTGCAGGTGACACCTGACGGGCGCTTCGTCTACATCGCCGAACGCACGTCGAGCCGTTTGATCGCTTATCGCGTGACCAGCGAGGGTTCGCTCCAATACGCAGGCTACACCGACACGGAAGCGCAACCGCGCGGTTTCAGGATCGACCCGTCAGGCGGTTTTCTGGTCGCGTGCGGCGAAAAATCAGCGCACGTGAGCGTGTATGCGATCGACGCCGACTCAGGCGCGCTCTCGGCCGTTTCGCGCTGCGCCGGCGGCCTCGGTGCGAACTGGGTCGAAATCGTGCCGCAAACATAGCCGTCCACATCGCGCTGCACGCTGAACTGTTTTGTCGATTTTCACCTGCCCACATAGGGCATTTTTGGGAACTCACCCAGGACCGATTCTCATGTCTACGATTGCATCTTCGCCCCAAGGCGCACCGACCGTCACCGAATTGCGCGTCGTTCCTGTCGCTGGCCGCGACAGCATGCTGATGAACCTCAGCGGCGCGCACGGCCCGTTCTTCACGCGCAACATCGTGATTCTGCGTGACAGTTCGGGCCACACCGGTGTCGGCGAAGTGCCGGGCGGCGAGAACATCCGCAAGACCATCGACGATGCGCGTCCATTCGTCGTCGGCCAGTCCATCGGCAATCTGCAGGCCGTACTCAACCAGGTGCGCAAGCAATTCGCCGATCGCGACGCAGGCGGCCGCGGCTTGCAGACTTTCGACCTGCGCACGACGATCCACGCCGTGACAGCGCTCGAAGCCGCGTTGCTCGATCTGCTCGGCCAGCATCTGGGCGTGCCCGTTGCAGCGCTGCTCGGCGAAGGTCAGCAACGCGACGAAGTCGAGATGCTCGGCTATCTGTTCTACATCGGCGATCGCAAAAAAACCGACCTGCCGTATGCCAGCGGCGCGGAAGGCCGCGACGACTGGGAGCGCGTTCGCACCGAAGAAGCGATGACGCCCGAAACCGTGGTGCGTCTGGCCGAGGCCGCGCAAGCGCGCTACGGCTTCAACGACTTCAAGCTGAAGGGCGGCGTGCTGGCAGGCGACGCAGAAATCGAAGCTGTGACGGCGCTCGCCGAACGCTTCCCGCAAGCGCGCGTGACGCTCGATCCGAACGGCGCATGGTCGCTCGCCGAAGCGATTCGCCTGTGCCGCGACCAGCATCACGTGCTGGCCTATGCGGAAGATCCGTGCGGCGCGGAGAACGGTTACTCGGGCCGCGAAGTGATGGCCGAGTTCCGCCGCGCGACGGGCCTGCCGACGGCGACCAACATGATCGCCACTGACTGGCGCCAGATGGGCCACGCCATCCAGCTGCAATCCGTCGACATTCCGCTCGCCGATCCGCATTTCTGGACCATGCAAGGCTCGGTGCGCGTCGCGCAGATGTGCAACGACTGGGGGCTCACGTGGGGCTCGCATTCGAACAACCACTTCGACGTTTCGCTCGCGATGTTCACACACGTCGCAGCCGCTGCGCCCGGCAAGATCACGGCAATCGACACGCACTGGATCTGGCAGGACGGTCAGTACCTGACACGCGATCCGCTGCAGATCGTCGGCGGCAAGGTGAAGGTGCCGGCGAAGCCGGGTCTCGGCGTCGAACTGGACATGGACGCGCTCGAGAAAGCGCACGCGCTGTATCAGCAGCACGGCCTTGGCGCGCGCGACGACGGCGTCGCGATGCAGTACCTGATCCCGAACTGGAAGTTCGACAACAAGCGCCCTTGCCTCGTGCGCTAAACCATCGAGCGCTCACTACGACACCGAACAAGGCGGCCTTCGTGGCCGCTCACCATTGACCGACACAACAGCAAACCAAATCATGACCACGCCACAAGAACTGAAATCGATCGTATCCGAAGGCCTTTTGTCGTTCCCCGTCACCGACTTCGACAACAACGGCAACTTCCGCGCCGACACGTATGCGGCACGTCTCGAATGGCTTGCGCCGTATGGCGCGACGGCGCTGTTCGCGGCGGGCGGCACGGGCGAATTTTTCTCGCTGACGAAGTCCGACTATACGAACGTGATCCGCACCGCTACGGAAACCTGCAAGGGCAAGGTGCCGATTCTCGCCGGCGCGGGCGGCCCGACGCGCGTCGCTATCGAATATGCGCAGGAAGCCGAGCGCAACGGCGCGCACGGCATTCTGCTGATGCCGCACTATCTGACGGAAGCATCGCAGGAGGGTATCGCCGCGCACGCCGAGGAAGTATGCAAGGCCGTTCCGGACATGGGCGTGATCATTTACAACCGCGCCAATTCGAAGCTCAATGCCGATTCGCTCGAGCGTCTTGCCGACAAGTGTCCGAACCTGATCGGCTTCAAGGATGGCGTGGGCGACATCGAGAGCATGGTGACGATTCGCCGTCGCATGGGCGATCGGTTCTCGTATCTCGGCGGCCTGCCGACGGCTGAAGTGTATGCCGCTGCGTATAAGGCACTAGGGGTGCCGGTGTATTCGTCGGCTGTATTCAACTTCATTCCTAAAACGGCGATGGAGTTCTATCGCGCCATTGCTGCTGATGATCGGGCTACTACCGAGCGGTTGATCGATGAGTTCTTTTTGCCGTATCTGGCAATACGGAATCGCCGTGCGGGCTATGCCGTGAGTATTGTCAAGGCTGGCGCCAGGCTCGTCGGGCATGATGCGGGGCCTGTGCGGGCCCCGTTGACCGATCTTACCGAGGATGAACTCGCCGAGCTGGATGTGCTGATCAAGAAGCTTGGCGCACAGTAATCTTTTTGCACCTGGCGGCGCCGCGGTTTTTTGCTGCGCCGCGCTGGTGTTGCCCCTGCGCGGGGCATTTTACTGTTGCATGGAGTGGCTCACAGTGTCATAGCCATAAGAATCAAGCCCTTACGTTGCGTAGAATTGCATAGAGTGTCATACGGAAAGTGTCCTCCATGTGTCCTACGCTGCCCTGTGCGACGGTCGATCAACGACCCAGGGAGAGGGCTAAAAATAGCACGAGTCAACATCAGAGCGCCGCTCCCCCGTTGACACGTTTGCCATGCAGATTCAATGAACGCTGTGAGCTCACACCAATGCTGGTCCTTCAGTTCTGCCATGCAATACTCCGACGAGTTGCCAGATCGCTCACGCGACCCGGACAGTTCACCTCATCTGGCGAAACTCGATATCAAGTGACAACCGCAAATGGTCCTATGTCCGTGGCGCGCGATAGGGATACCCGCATCGCACATCGTTTCATCGCCCTCGACGATCAGGTTCGGATTCAGGTCAGGATGCTGCGGGCACGTCACCGCGTCGCCCGTCATAACGCATGGTGTCGAAGGCGGTGATGACCTCGCCGCCGTGGTCGGCAGATTCGCACGGCGGCCTGAGCGCCGAAGCGAATCAGGCATCCGCCGCGCCATTCGCCTTCACGAAGTCGACAAACGCACGTAGCGGCGCAGGCAGATGACGCCGCCCCGGATAGTAAAGAAACGGCCCCGAAAAGCATTGCCACCACGGTTCGAGGATTGGCTCCAGCGCGCCGCTGTCGAGATGCGGCTTCAGCATGCCCTCGAACAGATGAATCACGCCGACACCGGCAAGCGCCGCGCTGACGGCAAGCTCGATGGCAGCACCCGGCCTCACCACGAGCGGCCCCGACGGATCGATCCGGACGATTTCACCGTCGCGCTCGAAGTCCCACGTCGGCATCGCGCCGCCCGCGAACTGGCCGCGCAGGCACGCATGTTCGAGCAGTTCGCGCGGATGCTCAGGCCGGCCATGCGTATCGAGGTATTCGCGCGCCGCGGCCGTCGCGAAGCGCTGCACGCGCGGCCCGACCGGCATCGCGATCATGTCCTGCTCGAGCCGCTCGTCGTAGCGGATGCCCGCGTCGCAACCGATCGACAGCACATCGACAAAGCCGTCTTCGACTACGACTTCGACGCGGATGTCGGGGTACGTTTTGAGGAACGGCTCGATGATGGACGGCAACACGATTCGCGCCGCGCTGGACGGCACGTTGAGCTTGAGCGTGCCGCTCGGCGTCTCGCGGAACACGTTGAGCACGTCGAGCGCCGCTTCCATTTCACTGAAGAGCGGCGAGAGTTTTTCGATCAGCCGCTGGCCCGCTTCCGTGGGGGCGACGCTGCGCGTCGTGCGATTCAGCAGCCGCAGGCCAAGCTTCGTTTCAAGGCGGCGAACCGCGATGCTCAGGCTCGATGCAGATACGCCGCTCATGCGCGCCGCGTCGCGAAAGCCACCGGCACGCGCTACCGACATGAAGGCGGCGAGATCGTTGAGTTCCATTGGCGGCCATTGTTGAGATTTTTCAACAGCCCGTACACTTTAGATGCCTTTATTCAACAGCGCAATGGGATCACACTCCTGATCATCATCTACAAGGAGCGCGCCATGCCGAACCTCAACTCCACCGACACCTTCACGCTGGCCGGCCGTCCTGTTCGCCGCATGGGCTATGGCGCCATGCAGCTGGCCGGCCCCGGCGTCTTCGGCCCGCCCAAAGATCGCGACGCCTGCATTGCGGTGCTGCGCGAGGCGGTCGCGTCCGGCGTCAATCACATCGACACCAGCGACTTCTACGGCCCCCACATTACGAATCAGCTGATTCGCGAAGCACTGCATCCATACCGCGACGACCTGACGATCGTCACGAAGCTGGGCGCGATTCGCAGCGACGACGGCGCGTGGCTGCCCGCGCTCGAACCGGACGACCTGCGGCGCGGGGTGCACGACAACCTGCGCAACCTCGGCGTAGATGCGCTCGATGTCGTAAACATCCGCATCATGGGCAATATCCATAGCCCTGCGGAGGGCTCGATCGCGAAGCAGGTCGCGGCACTCGCCGAGATGCAGCGCGAAGGACTCGTGAAGCACATCGGCCTGAGCAACGTGACGGCGACGCAGATCGAAGAGGCGCAACGCATCGTCGAGATCGTATGCGTGCAGAACCACTACAACCTCGTGCATCGCGAAGACGATGCGCTCGTCGGGCAACTCGCGGCGCAAGGCATTGCGTATGTGCCGTTCTTTCCGCTGGGCGGGTTCACGCCGATTCAATCGTCGGCGCTATCCGATGTCGCGCGTGCGTTGAACGCAACGCCGATGCAGGTTGCGCTCGCATGGCTGCTGCATCGGTCGCCGAACGTGTTGCTGATCCCCGGCACGTCTTCGGTGGCCCATTTGCGCGAGAACATGCAGGCCGCCCAACTGCGTCTTAGCGATGCCGTACTCACAGAACTCGATGCGATCGGGCACGCGGGCAGCGAACGACGAAGCCATACCGTCACCCCGTCCCGATCTTTCAGCGCAGAAAACCTTTCGACTCGCGCGCAGCACTGACGACAAGCAGCAAGATTGTCGTCGCGCAGAAGGCTGCGCCCGCATAAAACGTCGCCGGTGCGCCTATCCTGTCCCATAGTGCGCCGGCGATCACGCTGGATGCCAGCGTCACGAGGCCGCTCAACAGATTGAATATGCCGAACGCGGTGCCGCGTAAATGCGCGGGCGCGCTATGCGACACCATCGTCGCGAGCAATCCTTGCGTCATGCCCATATGCAGGCCCCACAACGTGACGCCTGCGAGCAGAACGCTCCAGTGAGCAGCATGGGCGAGCACGACGTCGGACGCGCCCAACACCACCAGCCCGGCGATCAGCAGCCTGACATGACTCGTCGAATCGGCGAGTTTGCCCAGCGGATACGCCGATAGCGAGTACACCACGTTCATCGCGACCATCACGAGCGGCACCAGCGCGACGGGCACGCCGCTGCCCATCGCGCGCAGCACGAGAAACGCCTCGCTGAAACGCGCGAGCGCGAACACAGCACCGATCGCGACGACCCACCAGAACGACGCGCCGAGTTGACGGATGTTCTCGCGGCGGATCGGATTGACGCGCTTCGCGCCAGGCTCCCGCGCGGGTTCGTCGATGCCGACGGTGAGCAACGCGACGGCCAGCACGCCGGGAATCACGGCCAGCCAGAACGCAAGGCGGAAGTTGTCCGCCCAGAGCAGCATGATCGCGACCGCGAGCAACGGCCCGAGAAAAGCACCGACGGTATCGAGCGACTGCCGCAAGCCGAACGCTGCGCCGCGCAGATGCGGCGGCGTGACATCGGCAACGAGTGCATCGCGCGGCGCACCGCGAATGCCTTTGCCGATCCGGTCGATGACACGGGCTGTCACGACGACGCCGATCGTCGGTGCGAGCGCGAACAGGGGCTTGCTCAATGCACCGAGCCCATAGCCCGCAACGGCAAGCCATTTACGGTTGCCGAGGTAATCACTGAGCGTGCCGGAAAAGACTTTGACGACGGGCGACGTCGCTTCTGCAATGCCCTCGATCAGACCGATTGTCGCGGCGCTCGCGCCGAGGCTCGCCATCATGAACATCGGCAGCAAGCTGTGAATGATCTCCGACGAGATGTCCATCAACAGGCTCACGCAGCCCAATACCCAGACGCTGGCGGGTATCTGTCGAAGCGTGCTGACGCGGGTGGGGTCATGCATAGCGATGTATCCGTGTGCTTATCACAGCGTTCGAGGCGCCCAGTGAGACCGCGCAACAAGGTTGTTGAACAGCGCGTGCATCGACGTTGTTGCAACGACAGGCGCGCCTCGATGAACTCCGGCATCTGCGCGTTTCACGCCGGAACGGGAGCCCGCCATGTTCGCACACTTCTTCCTAGTGCTACTTCCAGGACGCCGTCGATCTGCGCCGCTGGCTCGTCGCGTCGCACCGCTGACGCCCGCGTGCCGCCCTTGCTCTCACGGGGTGCACGCGCCGCTGTACACTTCCGGGCAACGTCGCGCCGCCGACGATTTCTGAGCGATGCATCATGGACCGGATTGACGCAATGAAGGTGTTCGTCGCGACGCTGGACGAAGGCAGCCTGGCGGGCGCGAGCCGCCGGCTCGGCCGTTCGCCTGCCGCGGTGAGCCGCGCCATTGCGTTTCTCGAAGCGCACGTCGGCTCGCCGCTTCTACATCGCACCACGCGTACCATCAAACTGAGCGAAGCGGGCGAACGTTATGCGGCCGCGTGCCGGCGCATCCTCACCGATCTCGAGGAGGCCGACCTGCTGGTAGCGGGTGAACGCTCCGCGCCGCGCGGCCTGCTGAACGTCACAGCCCCCGTCGCTGCCGGACAGGACTTGCTGCGCTCGCTCCTCGACGATTTCATCGACGCGTACCCAGCCGTGTCGGTACGCTTGCACATGCTCGACCGGCCCGTGAGTCTCATCGACGAAGGGATCGACGTTGCGCTGCGCATCGCGCATCTGCCCGATTCCACGCTCGTGGCAATTCCCGTCGGCGAAGTGCGGCGCGTCGTGACAGCCGCGCCGCGCTACCTGGCGAAGCATCCACGCATCCATGAGCCCGGGGACCTCGCGGAACATCAGATCATTTCGATGACGCACTTCGGCCTCGACTCATGGAGCTTTCCACCGGCGGAAGGCTCGACCGTGCCGCAAGTCGTCACCTTCTCGCCGCGCCTGATCGTCAACAGCATCGACGCGGCTGTCGCTTCCGCCGTCGAAGGGCGCGGCGTCACGCGCGTGTTTTCGTATCACGTCGCGCAACAGGTGAAGGACGGGCACTTGCGGATCGTGCTGCGCGACAGCGAGCACGCGCCCTTGCCCGTGCATCTTCTGACGCCGCACGGCCGGCTTTCGGTGCCGAAAGTGCGCGCGTTCGTCGATTTCGCCACGCCGCGCCTGCGCCGGCAATTCAAACAGCTCCAGCGCGCGACAGACCGCGATTAAACCGCGCCGCGGAAGAATGTCTGCCGCGTCACGTGGATTCTCTCTGTCGCCGACTCAATCTAGACTTGCTCCAACCAGATCGGGCCTGAATGGCCCAGTTAGTTCAAGGAGCAATTCATGGGTGCCGAACAGAAGGTCGTGATCGTTACGGGTGCGTCGCAAGGCATTGGCGCCGGCCTGGTGAAAGCGTATCGCGATCGCAATTTCCGCGTCGTCGCGACGTCCCGCTCGATTCATCCGAGCGACGATCCGGATATCGCCACGGTGCAGGGCAATATCGCCGATGCCGACACTGCGCGGCGCGTGATCTCCGTCGCACTCGAACGTTTCGGTCGCATCGACACGCTCGTCAACAATGCGGGCATTTTTATCGCCAGGCCTTTCGACGCCTACACGCCCGAAGACTACGAGGCCGTCATGTCGACCAACGTGAATGGCTTCTTTCACGTCACACAGCGCGCGCTGACAGAAATGAGCCGCAAGCGCAGCGGTCATGTCGTCAACATCACGGCAAGTCTCGTCGACCGCCCCCGCGCCGGTTTGCCCGCCGCCATGGCCGCGTTGACCAAAGGCGGTCTGAACGCAGTGACGAAATCGCTCGCGATCGAATACGCACCGCTCGGCATTCGCGTCAACGCGGTGGCGCCCGGTGTCATCAAGACGCCGCTGCATCCGCAAGAACGGCATGAAGCGCTAGCCCGCTTTCATCCGCTTGGACATCTCGGCGAAGTCGCGGATATCGCCGAAGCCGTGCTTTATCTGGAATCGGCAGGCTTTGTGACGGGCGAGATCCTGCATGTGGACGGCGGCAGCAACGTCGGCTCCTGATAACGCAGCACGCAGAAGCGAACAAAGTACGGAGTGAACGATGCAGCACACAGCCATTGAAGTATCGGCGGCACCTGTCTTCAACATCGCACGCGGCACGTTAGCGGGTGCGAGCGCGAGCCTTGTCGGCATCGGGCTCGCGCGCTTCGCTTACACGCCGCTGCTTCCCGCCATCATCGACGCGCACTGGTTCGCGGCATCGACGGCAGCCTATCTCGGCGCGGCGAACCTGGGCGGCTATCTGGCAGGCGCGCTGCTCGGGGGCTACCTCGCGAAGCGCGCCAATGCAGCGACGGTACTGCGCGCAATGATGTTGCTGGCGACGATCGCATTTATCGCTTGCGCATTCCCGTTGTCGTTCGTGTGGTTCTTCGTGTGGCGTTTCGCATCGGGCCTGTCGGGCGGCACGTTGATGGTGCTGGCCGCACCGACCGTGCTCGCCCATGTGCCGCCATCGCGCCGCGGTCTGGTGAGCGGCGCGATCTTCGCGGGCATCGGTCTTGGCATCGCTGCATCGGGCACGATCGTGCCGCTGCTGCTGCGTGAAGGCGTGGCCCAGGCGTGGTTCGGACTCGGCACGATCGCGCTGCTGTTGACGCTCGCCGCATGGAACGGCTGGCCGAAGCACGATGCGCCCGCGCCCTCCGCGCACAAGCACCACTCACAGCATGCGAAACCAGGCGGCTTTACGCTGCGCGCGCTCTATGCGGAGTACGCGCTGAACGCGGTCGGCCTCGTGCCGCACATGCTGTTTCTCGTCGACTTCGTATCTCGCGGGCTCGGCAAGGGACTGAATACCGGCGCGCAATACTGGGTGCTCTTCGGGCTTGCTGCGATTGCGGGCCCGCTGCTCAGCGGACATCTCGCCGACCGCGCTGGCTTTGCATCTGCGCTGCGCGCGGCATTCGTGATCCAGATCGTCGCTGTCGCGTTGCCTCTGATCGACACGAGTCCTGTACCGCTGATCGCCTCCAGCGTGCTGATGGGCGCAGCCGTGCCGGGTATCGTGCCGCTCGCGCTTGGCCGCGTCAATGAACTGCTCGCGCATCACCCGGCCGCGCAGAAAGGTGCGTGGAGCACGGCCACCACGACATTCGCCGTGTTGCAGGCGGTCGCCGCGTATGGCATGTCGTTTCTTTTCACGCAAAACGGCGGCAATTACGCCATGTTGTTCGTGATCGGCGCAGCGGCGCTCGCACTCGCACTGGCCGTCGACCTGTTCGCTGCGCTGCGCGCCCACCCGCAAAAGGTTTGAGATACCTGCAACGCTTCATCGAAGGATAGATAGCATGAACCAGCCCATGACCTCCGTCTCGCTGCGCAACGCGCCGGATGTCCCGACCGTCAGTTACACGGAACGCAATCAGCAATACTGGATGCGCAATCTGTTCGTCTGCGTGTTCGGCTCTTTCACGACGCTCGTCAGCCTGAGCATGCTGCTGCCGTTCCTGCCGCTCTATGTGAAGCAGCTTGGCGTGACATCGCAGGCGGATGTGATCCAGTGGTCGGGTGTCGCGTTCGGTGCAACGTTCCTCGGCACGGCCCTCACGGCGCCGTTGTGGGGCCGTCTCGCCGACCGTTACGGACGCAAGCCGATGCTGATCCGCGCAGCCGTCGGCATGGCCGTGGTGATGTCGCTGATCGGTATCGCGCATAACGTCTACGAACTCGTCGGACTGCGGCTGGTTGCCGGTCTGGTCGGCGGCTACGCGTCGGCGTCGACTGTCATGGTCGGCACACAGGCGCCGCGCGAACGCGCCGGATGGGCGCTGGGCCTGCTGTCGACGGGCTCGCTCGCGGGTGCCCTCGTCGGCCCGCTGATCGGCGGCCTGCTGCCGGGCTGGATCGGCATACGCGGTACGTTCTTCGCGGGCGGCGCGGTGATCGCCGTCGCCGCACTGCTGACGATTTTCGTCGTCAGGGAAAATTTCCAGCCCGCCATCGACACGAAGCGCAAAGCCGCGCGCACCACTGCCGAAGCGAATGCGCCGCGCACCCGCTATGCCGTGATCGGCGCGCTGCTCGCGACGGCAATGATGGTGTTGCTCGCCAATATGTCGATCGAGCCGATCATCACCGTCTATGTGGGCAGCCTTGGCGTCGCGCCGGATCATCTGGCTCGCGTTGCGGGTGTCGTGATGGCGTGCTCGGCGTTCGGCAGCATGTTCACGGCAGCGCGCCTCGGCGCGCTTGCGGACCGGGTCGGCGGCTGGAACGTGATCGTCGGTTGTCTCGTCGTGACGGGCCTCGTGATGATTCCGCAAGCGTTCGTCGAACAATGGTGGCAGCTGGCCGCGTTGCGCGCACTGATGGGCATGTCGCTCGCCGGTCTCTTGCCCGCGATCGCGAAATTGGCGCGTCATGCCGTCGATGAAAGCCGTACGGGACAGATGCTCGGCTATCTGCAATCGGCCCAGTTCAGCGGCCAGGTGCTCGGCCCGGTGATCGGCGGAGAGATCGCCGTGCATCTCGGCATGCACGCGGTGTTTTTTGCGACGGGGTCGCTGCTGATCGTGTGCGCGGGATTCGCACGGTGGGCACGTGAGCGGTGATGCGAGTGATGGTTGGCTGCTCGCGTTCTTGTCGCCGCACGATTGTGCGTATACTCACCTGAAGAGCAATTTCGCGGCACATCGCAATCATTCAGGAGCGAGAGTCATGTTCATCGCAATGAACCGGTTCAAGGTGGCGTTGGGTTCGGAAGGCGCGTTCGAGGAAGTGTGGACGACGCGTGACACACACCTGAAAGACGTCCCCGGCTTCGTCGAGTTTCATCTGCTGAAGGGTCCACAGCGCGAAGATCACGTGCTGTATTCGAGTCATACGGTATGGGCGGATCGCGCTGCGTTCGAAGCATGGACGCAATCCGACGCGTTCCGCGCCGCGCATCGCAATGCAGGCCATGAATCGCGTGCGCTCTATCTGGGCCATCCGGAATTCGAAGGATTCGAGGTGCTCCAGACGGTGAAGTGACTGGCCACGCGCAGCATGCAAGCCCATCACGCCTCTTTGGAACCTTCTGACGCGCCCCGCTTGCGTGTGCGAGGCGAACGCTATGCGTTCGGCAATGACGCGATCGAACTGGACTGGACCATCGCAGACGATAGTCTGTGCGACGTTTGCCTCTTCGATCGTACGCATGGACGTGCTCTACAGATCGACGCGCCATTCGTTCTCACGTTAGCGGATGGCCGCACGGTTGGGGCGGCCGGGTTGCGGCTCGTCGCGCCCCTGCGCGAAGAAGCGTTGTGCGCGGATGCCGATGCGCTGCGACAAGCCGAACGTCATGCAGGGCGGCGCGTGATCGCGACGTTCGGCGATAGCGAGCAGCGCCTGCGCGTCGAATGGAGTATCGAGCAGCGCGACGGCGCACGTTATCTTCGCCAGCATCTGTCCATCACTGCGCTGTTGCAGGACGAGCATATTGCGTCCGTTGCATTATGGCGGACGTACGCGCCGTCTGCCCGAAAAGCCGGCAACCTCACGGCAGTGCCAGTCGTCGACGGGAATGTGTATCTCGGCTTCGAGCTTCCGATGGCGGAAAGCGAAATCCGCGACGGCACCGTCTGCTTCAGCGTCACGCGCACACTGCCGCTCAAAAAGGGCAAGACGCTTGCTTATTCCGTTGTCGCAGGCGTGTTTCGCGAAGGCCAGCTGCGCCGCGATTTCGCAACCTGCCTGGAGCGCGAACGTGCGCGACCTTATTGTCCCTTCCTGCATTACAACTCCTGGTACGACATCGGCTTTCTCACGACCTATACGCAGAATCAGGCCATCGAACGCATTCACGCGACGGGCCGCGAACTGCACGACAAGCGCGGAGTGCAAATCGATTCATTCGTGTTCGACGACGGCTGGGACGATTACAGCGGCACCTGGACGTTCAGCGATGCATTTCCCAACGGCTTCGCGCCGTTGAGAGAGGCCGCGGCGCGCTATGGCGCAGCACCCGGTGTATGGTTGTCCCCTTGGGGCGGCTACGGCCCGCCTAAAACCGAGCGCGTGACGCGCGGCCGCGCGACAGGATACGAAACGGCCGGCGACGGCTTCGCGCTGTCGGGTCCGGCGTACTATCGCCGCTTCCACGAAGTCGCGATGGATCTTCTGACGAAACACGGCGTCAACCATTTCAAGCTCGATGGCACGGGCAACGCGAATACGGTCGTCGCCGGCAGTCGTTTCAATAGCGATTGGGATGCCGCGATAAGACTCATCGACGACATGCGCTGCGTGAATCGCGATGTGTTCGTCAACCTGTCGACGGGCACGCAGGCATCGCCATTCTGGCTGCGCTATGTCGATTCGATCTGGCGGGACGGCGCAGATTGCGGTTTCGCCGGCAAGGGCAGCGAGCGCCAGCGCTGGATCACGTATCGCGACGCGCAAACGTACCGCAACGTCGTGTGCCGAAGCCCGCTATTTCCGCTCAATTCGCTGATGCTTCACGGCATCATCTATGCGCAGGCCAACGCACAACTCAACAGCGATCCCTCGCATGCGTTCGCGCACGAAGTGCTTTCCTATTTCGGCAGCGGGACGCAGTTGCAGGAACTGTATGTCACGCCGTCGTTGCTGAGTGATCGCGACTGGGACGTGCTCGCGAAAGCGGCCCGCTGGGCGCGCGCGCATGCCGACGTACTACGCGACTGCCACTGGGTCGGCGGCGCGCCGGATGAACTCGATGTCTATGGCTGGGCTGCGTGGACGCCGTCGAAAGCGATCGTGACGCTGCGCAATCCGGATGATCGTGCGAAAGACTTCGCGCTCGATCTGCAAGCGCATCTCGAACTGCCGGATGGTGTTGGAGGTCGGTTCACCGCACGATTTCCGTTCACAGAGCGCGATGCAAACGTCGCAACACAATGGGACGCACGGCGCCCGCAAGCCATACGCCTGGACCCGTTTCAGGTGCTGACGCTCGAACTCTCTCCCGTCGAGTGCGACGTTTGAATCTGCTGCACCCCACTATGAAAGTGACGACGTGAGGCTCACAGGCTTCGCGTCGGTCTGATGCAAATCGAAGATCAATAGGGTGTTGTCACCTGGCTTCAACCACGGCGCCGGGCAATAGAGCCGCTTCTGCGGACCGACATGCCAGTAACGCCCGAGATTGCGGCCATTGACCCATACGATGCCTTTGATCCATTCGCTCATGTCCAGATAGACATCGCCGGTGGCACGGATCGATAGCGTCGCCACGAAGAAGATGCCCGGCCTGCTGGCGTCGGAACAGATCGGACGCAGGTTCTCGATAAACGAAGTCTCCATCGGCAACGGCACGACTTCCCAGCCCTGTGGAATTTCGCTTGCGCCCGACGCATCGTGAATGACGACGGGGTCGACTATGCCCTTGCGATCGATCATCGAATGCCCGTAATTCACGCGGCCCATGCCTTCGACGAGAATCTCCAGCAATACGCTGGCGCGCGGGGCAGACGACGCATCGGGCAACGCAACCGGCTGTCGATGCACGACGTTCCGTGGCGAAGCCAACTGCTCTCGTATGCGCGTGCGCGACACTGCGCCCGCATACTGATCGCCGACGAAAACGGTCGCGTAATCGTGAACATCGCCGATGTCCAGCATGCCGCCCGCGTAGCGCTCCAGTTTCGTCCGATACAGCACGAAGCCGAATGCCTGGCCGTACATCTCGAAGGGCTGCGGCTGCATCGTGTCTGCGGGCGCAAGCGCAGCGGGAAGATTGTCCCAGAGCGACGCAAATCGTCGCGGCATCAACCGCCGAATGCCGTTTGAGTCCATCGAGGGAATCGTTGCGATGGGCATGGGCACATCGGGCAATGGTGCAGAAAGATACCGCGCGATGATGCCGCGGTATGTCAGGTAGCGTGCGGTCGCTGCACCCTGCTCATTGATGGGCGCAGCATAGTCGTAACTCGTGATGTCGGGCTGATACTCGCCCGAGTCCGCATCCACGTTCGCGCCAGCGTAAAAGCCAAAGCTCGTGCCGCCATGAATCACATACAGATTGAATGACTGTTTGTTGCGCATCAACTCATCGAGCGTGGCGGAAAGATCGACGGATGTGCCCTGGAATGCGTCGTCGCCCCAATGCGTGAGCCATCCCGGATAGACCTCGCCCGCCATTGCGGGCACGGAAGGAAAGATCTTGCGCACCGCGTCGATCTGCGCGGCGTTGGCGTTGCTCAGAGCAATCGCACCGTCCGCCACATATGACAGATTCTGTTGGAGTTGCACGACGCCGTCTTCCGTATAGAACGGACCGGGAATGCCGCCGCGCATCCACAACTGCCTCAGTTCCTCCAGATAGGCGCGATTGCGGTCGAACGAACCGAATTCGTTTTCGATCTGGATCATCAGAATCGGGCCGCCGTCCTGTGCCATCAACGGCCGCACGCGAGGCACGAGTTCGTCGATGTAACGCTCGACAGCGCGCATGTAACGCGCGTCGCTCGCGTAATCCGTGCGTAGCCGGATATCCGCGTATTTCAGCAGATACGATGGAATGCCGCCCAGATCCCATTCGGCGCATACGTAGGGCCCCGGCCTGAACAGCACCCACATGTTCTCCGCCTGACAAAGGCGTATGAAGGCTTCAATGTCGCGATTGTCCGTCTGAAAGTCGAATGTCCCCTCGCGCGTCTCGTGGTAATTCCACATCACGTATAGCGCGATGGTGTTCATCCCCATCGCTTTTGCCATCTGAATGCGGTGCCGCCAGTACTCGACGGGAATCCGCGCGGGATGCAGTTCTCCGCTGCGGATCTGAAACGGCTTTCCGTCAAGCAGGAAGCCGTCGCCGTTCGGCGCGAAGCTGAAGACATGCGGACTGTCCAGTCCGTCGGCACCCGTAGTTTGCTTCGATGCGTGACGCGTCATGTACATGCCTTCCTTGCACGCATGAAACGCAATGCGAAGCGCACCAGCGCCGGCATGGTCTGCGGTCTCAACAGGCGCACGTCGTACCCCGAGAAGCGCCGGTCATTCTCCGCGAGACACAACAACATCAGCTCGCGCACATCGATGTCCACATCGGATACCGCCTGTGCACCGCTCACGGTGAAATTGTTATCCTGCTTCTGCTCGTTGCCGTCGGCATCCAACGAGCGCGCGAGTCCGATGCGTTCCCAGCCCAGAAACAGCCATACGGCAGCGACCTTGAGTTCGAACGCGATCCGCTTCCGCCACGACAGCTGCACGCGATGCCAGGCAAGCCAGTTCGCAAACAGAAGAATATGACGGCACTCCTCCTGCATCACCGGCTCGAACGTGTCGATCAGTTCAGGCGGAAACAGCTTGGAGCGGCGCGCCACTTCGAACAATCCGAAAGCAAAGAAACTGTCGATGCACTCGCTAAAGCCCGTCACCAGGTAGGCCCATTCGACATCTTTCGGGAACGCATAGGGCGCTTCGCTCGCCAGGGCGATGCCATAGGCGGCGACCAATCGCGATAGAACGTCCTTGTGGCGGCTCTCTTCCCAGGCATTCAGCGCAAGCGCATTGCGCATATCGGGGTTCGCAATGGTCGCTGCATAGGCAGCCATCCGCAACCTCGCCTTGCCTTCCGTCTGCACGGCGATGTCCCAGATGGGCAGCGATACGATGCGTTCGCGCGCCTGCGGGTCGAGTTCCGGCCAGTCGAGCACGGCCGGTCGGTATGGATTGAACGTCTCGCGAAACATCCGGCAAGTTTCGCGCAAATGGATCTCGGAGCCCGGCGTAAATGTGCCCTCAGCATCGCTCATCCATTGCCGCGTGTTGACCTCCGCGGCCTCGATCGCTGTGCGATCCTGGCTGAGTTGCGCCAGCACTGGCGCGGCAAAGTCCGGAATCAGCTGTTCGACGTGAAATGATTCAAGCGTCTGCTCATTCATCGGGAAGCTCACCCAAAGGCACGACGTCAGCAGCTTACCGCACGATTCGCTCTATCCGCAGCACAGCGGACGCGTGTGTCATGCAGCCATCGCAATACTGGCAAGGGTGAAGTGCGTTTCCTGTTGCCGTTGTCCAACGCTAATAATTCAACCTCTATTATCGCCAATTCTTTTATGCACAGTGCGTAGTATATTGCGTCACTCCGCCACGTTATTACATTGCCTTTCGTATTGGGAAAAAATTTTTGACCGCCATTATGCTATAACCGGAATGTGAGCCAAATTAGCGATCACTCCCATCTCAAATGCGATATGGCATATTACTATGTCGAACCAGAAGTAGCCGGCGGCCTTGGAAAGAACACGGTACTGGATTTAAGCGTCCATCCACCCGCCATTACCCGATTGCATTACCGCATTATCAATTGGCTGGGCGATGCATTGCTCGAAAGCTTTCCCGCCCTCATCGTTACGCGAGAAGCAGCCGGCGCACTGAATGAACTCAACGCGAGCGGCTACGAATGCCGCGAAATGGAATTGACTGTCAGCGAGTCGTTTAGAGAAGTCTATCCGGAGCGCACATTGCCGGAGTTTCTCTGGTTGTCCGTGACAGGGGTAGCGGGGCGCAACGATTTCGGGCTTGCCGCCGATTCGCGACTCGTGGTCTCCGAACGCGTGCTCCATGTGCTGAAGACATTCGGCCTGAATCACGCCATCGTCGAAGACTACTGACACGTTTGCCGGCCTGTCAAAAGACCACGAAAGTCCGCTATAAAACCAAAAGCCCGTCGTACTGACGGGCCTCCGGTTGTCTTTTTTGGAAAACAACGAAGTCAGGTTTTCTTTAGAAACGATACCCGTGTTGTGTGCGTCGGGATGCGACTCAATGCGCACGACCGTTCGAATCGATACGATAAGTCTGATGAATGCGCTCTGGAATTTGGCGAGCATTGGCTGCGCCGCGCGACTCCGTCAGCCCGCCAGTTCGCGATGCAGCGCCAGATATTCCTGCGTCAGCTTGTGTTTCGGATCGAGATGAATCACAGGCTTCGCATGCTGATGCGACTCGCGGATCTTCACGGACGACGACAACCGCGAACCAAGCACGGGCAGGCCTTCACTCACGAGTTCGTCGACCAGTTGCTGCGGCAAGCTCGCGCGCGGCTGGAACTGGTTGATCACGATCCCTTCCACATGCAGCGCATCGTTGTGGTCCTGCTGAATCTCCTTCACGTTGTCAAGCAACGTGTAGAGCGCACGGCGCGAGAAGTCGTCGCAGTCGAAGGGAATCAGACAGCGTTCGACGGCAATCAGTGCGGAGCGCGTGTAGAAATTCAGCGCAGGGGGCGTGTCGATGTAGATCGCGTCGTACATGTCCAGTTCATTGAGCGCATCGCGCAGCTTGTAAATCTTGTAGCGCGATTCGAGCTTGCCGTGCAGCGCATCCAGATCCGCATGCGCGGGCATGATGTCGAGATTCCCGAACGGCGTCGGATGAATGAACGACGTCACGTCGACCGGCTTGAAGCTGAACGTCAGCGCGGTTTCGAAGAAACCCGCGACGTTGGGGTGAACCTCGCTTGCGCGCGAGCCGAGCAGATACTGGCTCGAATTGCCTTGCGCATCCAGATCGATGACGAGCGTACGCAAGCCTTCACTGGCGCTGATGGCCGCGAGATTGCACACGATAGTCGATTTGCCGACACCACCTTTCTGATTGAATACGACCCGCCGCATGTGTTCCCTCTTACCTGTCGATCTGCCTGAAGAACCAGCAGCATACATCAGCCATATTGCTGGCCGAAGCACGGCAGTGTGCGCGAGCGTGACCTGCCTCTTACGAGGGCGATCTGATCGGCTAGAATCGTTTTCACGTGCATACGGCCGCACGGCGCCCGCGCAAGCCGCGCGGGCATTCACGACGCTGCGTGTGCGCCGTTGGTGCACGACTTCATATGGAGGTCACGATGAAAGCAGACGAAAAGCCTGACGTACGCGCCTTCGTGCAAACAGCCGAGCAGGCGGGCGACTACGTGTGGGTGATCACGCTCGTCGATTTCGGCGCACGCGAAGTGAAACGCACGATCGTTTCCGACGAAACGTACAAGAATCGTGCGGCCGCCAAAGACGCGGGCGAAGCACGCCTGAAAGCGCTCGCAGAAGACCGTCACGCGCACGCCTAGCCTCGTTGCCAGTTCCGCCCGCCACGGCGGGCAAAGACACGTCCCGACGACCTGCTCAAAGCCCACAGCGGCTTCGACGGTTCGTCGAATCGCGGATTCATCAGATTCACGACACGTGGCGGGCATCGGGCATGTCGCTGATTACGTTATGCATTCGCATCGCGCTCGCGGCCTATGTGGTCACACTGGTCGCGCTCTACTTCATGCAGGACGGAATGCTGTTGCCCGCGTCGATCGAACTCGCCGGTCCACCGACAGGACATCATGCCGGCTACGACGTCGAGCCGTGGCACGTCAATGGCGACTATGCAGGGTATCTCGTAACACCCTCCGGCGCGCAACCGCGCGGCACGTTCATGGTCTTTCACGGCAACGCGGAAACGGCGGAAAACAAGTTGCCGCTCGCCGAGATTTTCGTGCGCGACGGCTACCGCGTCGTCGTGGTCGAATATCCGGGGCAAGGAAGCCGTCAAGGCAAGCGCACGATGCTGGCGGCCCTCGCCGCATCGCGTGAGTCACTCGGCGCGGCGCGTGCGCAATGGCCCGGACGTCTCTATCTGGTAGGCGAATCGCTGGGAGCGGGGATGGCAGCGCAAGCCATCAAAGGCAATGAAGCCAGCGTGGCAGGCGTTGCGCTCATCACGCCGTGGGACTCGCTCGCGAGCGTCGCCTCGACGCATTACCCGATTTTCCCCGTGCGCTGGATGCTGCACGATCCGTTCGATTCCGTTGCCGCGCTCGGACGCTATGACGGACCGCTCGTCGTGATCGGCGCGCAGCAGGACACGCTGATCCCCATCACCCATGCGAAACGTCTCGCGGACTCGCACTCCGGCGCGCATCTGATGCTATTGCCCGACGCGAATCACGAAGACTGGTTCGGCGCAATGAACGATGCGCACTGGCACCGGGTGCTTCACTGGATGCAGGCGGACTGAGCGGCTTGCACCGCTCGTATCAGACGCCCCACGCGGCGCGTATGCGTTCACGGATATCGGCAAGACGCGCAACGGGTTCGTTGGCAAATACGAAGCGCAGATACCGTTGCGCTTGCGGCCCCCAGCCGTTCATTGGCGTCGCGGCGACTTCGCCCTTGTCCAGCAACAGACGCGAGGCATCGGGCGGCGCCAAGCCGAAATGCGACGTGTCGATCAGCAGCGACCAACCGCCATCGGGCCGCACCCGCGGCAGATCGCGCAACGCATGCAACAGAAAATCGCGCCGCGCCTGCCACTCGGCAACGCACTGTGCGACGCCATCGTCCGTGCACGTGAGGGCAGCCGTCGCGCCCGGCATACCGATGCCAACCTGGCAGACCACGTTCGACAGACTCACCAGCCTCACGTCGCTCATGATGCGCGCGGGACCGACGATCCAGCCGACACGCCAGCCGATCATCCGGTATTCCTTCGACACTGAACCGACCGTGAACGTGCGTGCGCGCATGTCGGGCAGCGCCGCAGGATGAATCGCGCGGCGTCCGTCGAACAGGATGCGCTCCATGGCCGCGTCGTAAACGAGCCATGCATCTGCGCGGCGGCAATGATCCGCGATCGCGTTCCATTCAGCTGCGTTCGCGACGAAGCCACTCGGCATCGACGGCGACATGATGAGGAAGGCGCGCGTGCGCGGGCTCACTGCGCTTGCGAGAGAATCGACGTCGAGCCGCCAGCCGTCTGCGGACGGGATAAGGCGAGCGAACCTCGGCACGCCGCCCGCCAGCAGCACGCGATTGATAAGGCCCGCGTACGTGGGATCGGTGAGCACGACTTCATCGCCGGGTTCGAGAATCGACAGCAACACATTGAAGATGCCCGCGAGGCCCCCGGCGGAGACGATGCACTCACTGCTCGCGTCGTAGTCCAAGCCCGTCGACTGCTTCATTCGCGCGACGACGGCCTGACGCAACGCGGTTTGTCCCGTGAACGGCAAATAGCTGTTGGCGTTGTCGTCGTCGACGGCTTGGTGCGTGCTTCGTAGCGCTTCGACGGGCGGCCTCAGGTCGGTGTCGAGATTCTCGAGCCGCAGGACATTACGGTTCTGCGCGGCGTCGGCGGCATCGCCCATTCTGTCGACGCCGATGCCGGGAATGTTGCGCAAACGGGAGACTGTCACGTTGCCCTCCTCGCGGATATGCGAGGCGATCATACTATCGCGCGACGGTCACCGTCCCGCGCGCCCCGGCGCTAATCGCCCCGCCTCATCATCAGTTCATTGCGAATGAGCGCGTGCAGATCGTCGGCGCTCGGCTGCGTGCCCCAACGACTCGCCCCTGCGACCGATGCAATTGCGAACCACGAATGCGGCGGGAACCATTCCTGCACCACCACGCCGTCCTGTCTCAGGCACAGTTGCCCCGTCAACTCGCTGTATTCCGCGGACATCGACCTGCCGTTCGCCTGCACCGTCACGCATGTGCCCTTCGACGACGGCTGCGCCTCGACGTGCACGACGACGTCTTCATCGAGTGGTTGTTCATAGGCTTGCGTCATGATGAGCAGCACGCCACGCGTGCGGTTCGACCGAAACGGCCATCCATCTTCAATGCGTTTGTTGCTTTCATCAGGCTCTCCCGGCGTCGTTTCCTGGGTACCACTCTATGCAAATAGCAAAGTGAAGATGTGTGCGTGTGTAAGCAAACGTGAATTCAATCGTGTGATTCACCGTGTGGCGGCGCGAAGGTGTAACGCAAGTATTGATTTGCCCTTATACGTGTGCATCGATACAACACCCCGCTTGCATGCGGGTGTGTATGCGCGGTGAAAACATGCGCGCTTCAATCGTCTATCACATCATCGACATGGCGCTTTCCAACTCGATCGCGAGCTATTCATACATGCAAATCGCGGCGGGCGCTGTCACAGCGAGGTAACAGGTTTTGGAATATCGTGTTGCCCGAATGACGCTTCCTTCCCGTTCTTTCCAGCACCGGCGAGCCTGCGCCGTTGCGTTTGCGTGCGTCGCCTGCCTTCCACCACGAGAACAAACGACATGTCGAACAAGAACACCCCCGATAACACGCCCGTCGAATCCGGCGACTCGCACTCCACCACGAACGCGCAGTCACCCAGCTTTTCGCGCCGCGGCTTTCTGAAGCTCGCGGGCGCTTCGGGATTCGCCACGGCGGCGGGCACCTTCGCGGGAGCCGCCAAAGCCGGCTCGTCGACGCCCGACGGCACGCCCGAACAGGTGCATCTGACGTGGGGCGAAGATCCCACGAACGAAGTGGTGGTGTCGTGGGGCTCGGCGGCGGCCGCCGCGAATCCGCGCGTGCGTTTCGGCGCGAGCGGCGAGCGCAAGGAAACCGTGCATGCGGTACAGCGCACGTATACGGACGGGCTGAACGGCGAAGTGGTGTTCACGTATCACGCACGTCTTCATGGGCTGAAGGCCGCGACGACGTATCAGTACGAAGTCACAGCCGACAACGACAGCAATATGGGCGCGCCGTTCTCCGCATCCTTCAAGACAGCACCGCGCGGGCGTACCGCGTTCCGCTTCACGAGCTATGGCGACCTCGCGACGCCCAACACCCACTGGGTGCTGTCGTCGCCGCAAAGCAAATTTGCGGTGCAGGCCGTCGAGCGTTTCCAGCCGCTCTTTCACCTGTTGAATGGCGACCTTTGCTACGCGAATCTGAACCCGACGCAACAACCGGCCGTGTGGCGCGATTTCGGCAACAACGCGCAGACGTCCGCGGCGAATCGTCCGTGGATGCCGTGCCCCGGCAATCACGAAATCGAATTCAACAACGGCGCGCAAGGCTTCGATTCGTATCTGACACGCTATACGCTGCCGCACAACGGCACGCGTTTCCCGGGGCGCTGGTACAGCTTCCGCGTGAGCTCGGTGCTGTTCATTTCGCTCGACGCGGACGATGTCGTGTATCAGGATGCCGCTGCATTCGTCGCAGGCCCGGCGCCGCTCGTGCCTGCGGCGAGCACGGGCCATCCCCCCATCCAGCCGGGCACGTCGTTCTACGTGCGCGGCTACAGCGACGGCGAGCAGACGCGCTGGCTCGACAAGACACTGCGCGATGCCCAGGACGATGACGATATCGACTGGATCGTCGTGCAGATGCATCAGGACGCGTTGACGTCGTCGAAGACGGGCAACGGCTCCGACAAGGGCATCCGCGAAGCGTGGCTGCCGCTGTTCGATCGTTATGGCGTGGATCTCGTGCTGTGCGGCCACGACCACGACTATGAACGCAGCTACCCTGTGCGCGGCTGCAACCATCATGCAGGCATCGACGCAACGACGGGCGAAAAAGTCGACACGCTGCAACCCAGGCCCGCCGCTCACCCGCACGCGAGCAACGGCAACACGTTCGATACGAGCCACGGCACGATCCATCTGATTCTCGGCGGCGGCGGCACGAGCGCGCCGCTCGACGTGTATGGCGTCGATACGGGCAATGGCAACCCGCAGGCAAAGGTGTTCACGAAGCCGAATCGCCCGGTTCCGGGTGCGACAGCGGGCACGTTCACGCGCGCCGGCGCCGACGCGCTAGAGGACGCGATCTGGTCCGCGCAGCGCGATACGGGTACGGGCTACGGTATCGCCGTGTTCGACTACGATCCGGGTTCGCGCGGCGGCAAGACCTCGATCACGATGAACTACTATCACGCGCCGGGCGCCGATACGACACCGACGGGCACATATGATCTGTTCGAGACCATCACGCTGTCGAAGCATCGACGCGGTTGATCGTCACGCGTCGCGCCGCGCTGGGCATGCGCGGCATGACGCTGCCGTGACGGTTTAGACGCCTCCCAGCGATGACGACAGCTTCGCGAAGGTCGTCTCGTCCGTGCGATCGAAATAGAGCGGCGTCACCGACACGCGGCCCGACGCCACCACGGCCGTTTCGCTGTCGGGCGCATTCTCGCGCGGACCGCGCTGAAACCGCAGCCAGTGATATTCGAGCCCGCGCGGATCGACGTGCGGCAACACGTCGATGCCTTTCACGAGGCCTACGCCCTGCTTCGTCGGCGTCAGCGGACCCGCAGCCGATGCATCGATATCGGGGAAATTCACGTTGAGGCACACGGGCTCGTCGTGCTCGATCGCGAGCAACAGACGAATCACGCCGGGCGCGAGCGCACGCGCAGTATCCCAGCGGACATTCTCACGGTCGCGGAAGGTCTGACTCAGCGCGATCGACGGCAGGCCCAGCAGCAGCCCCGTCATGGCCGCGCCGACCGTGCCGGAAAACATGGTCTCGACACCAAGGTTCCCGCCGCGATTGATGCCCGACAGCACGAGCGTCGGCGGCGTGTCGCGCATCAGATGACGCACGGCCATCACGACGCAATCGCCCGGCGTGCCCACGACGCCGAATCGGCGCTCGCCCTGACGGCTCACGCGCAACGGCGAATGCAGGCTGATCGAATGGGACGTGCCGCTCTGATCGTGCTCAGGCGCGACGACCCACACTTCTTCGGCGAGTTCGGCGGCAACGGCTTCGAGCACGGCGAGACCGGGCGCGTCGATGCCGTCGTCGTTGGTCAACAGCACGCGCGGGACTTTGCTTTCGGAAGTGGACATGATGTGCGATAAGCGTAGCGGAGGGATGCCGCTACGCTACCACACAGCGAAGTTTTCGCTGGTCCTTGCAGACATGCGCCCGTCGTCTCCGCGTTCAAAAGCGACGAGCGCTACGCGCTACATCAGAAGCGGTGAATGACGCCGAGGCCAAACGCGAACTGGCTGCCCGTCGACGACGGCGTCGTATTGAAGCCATCGCCGATCGTCGCGGTCGCTTCGATGATCTGGCTCGAGCCGTTCGTGCCGAGCGTCTTGCCGTTTGCGCGTTGATAGGCTTCGAGCGCATAAAGGCCCGTCCGCTTGGACAGCGCGTAGTACTGCGAGAGATTGAACTGCTGATACGTCGCGCTATCCTTGATGCCGTTCGCCTGCGTGGCGCGCGTGTAGCTGTAACCCGCAGCAAGATCCCACACCGTTACCGGCTTCCAGTGCAGCACGACGCCACCTGTATTGAAGATCGCCGTATCGGTGAACTTCGAATTGATGCCGGGGATGTACTGCACATTGGAGTACGTCGCCGTGACATCCCACGCGCTGTTGAACGTGTAGCCGCCGCCTACAGCGAAGCGCTGTTGCGCACGCGCGGTCTGGTAGCCGTTCGTCAACGCCGATACGCCGATCTGCGAGCCGCCGTTCGACGTCGTCGAATCCGAACCCCACGCGCCGCCGCCCGAGGTCGAGTTGTTGATGCGCGAAAAGCCGACTGCCAGGCCGATGGGACCCATTGCGTACTGGACGGCCGTCGTCCACGTCGAGCCCTGGCTTACGCTGCCTGCCACGCCCGCGAGCGAATACGACCCGCTCACGGTGAGCCCGTACAACTTCGGCGAAGTGTATTCGAGCGTGTTGTTCGCGCGGTAGATCGTGTCCAGACCGTCGATATCCCCAGGGTGCGCGCCATAGAAGCCCGTGATCCATGTAGTCGGGCTGTACGGCGACAGCAACTGATAATACGACGCGTACTGGCGGCCCGCAGTGAACGTACCGTAGGCCGGATTCGTGACGCCGACATACGCAAGGCGGCCGAACAGCGCGTTGGTGTACTGAGCCGCGCCCGTCGCGGAATTCAAGCCCGATTCGAGCTGGAAGATCGCTCGGGTGCCACCGCCGAGATCCTCGCCGCCCTTCAAGCCGAAGCGGCTGCCCGCCCACACGCCCGGTGTCATCTTGACGACCGAGTGTCCGCCGCTCGTTGAGCCCAGCGACGTCGAGCTGCTCTGGTAAGCGAGCCCGTTATCGACGATGCCGTAAAGCGTGACGCTGCTTTGCGCGAATGCCGGCGCGCAGCCGACGAGGGCAGCCCCGATGACAACTGCCTTTGCGCTGCTGGTACTCCTCTTCATTCTTCTGACCTCCATCTTCCCGGTTGTACTGCTGTCTGGTTTCTTTTGATTGCTCGAGCGTCATGTTCTGCATTGACCCGATTCGTTTTCGACATAGAAATCGCGCGTGTCACCCATCGGCCTGCCGGACCGAAAACGCATCTCTATGGCAATCGTGGGATACAACGATATAGACGCGACACGCTTTCGAGGTAGTGCGGGTAAACCACATACAACCTCGGACAGATTGGGTAAGACAAGGCTTCGGCGGGATGGAAGATGCTGCTTGCTGACGCTGCATCCCGAAAGATCAAGCACTTTGGTATCCCGGCATGGGCTTCGACAAAACCGGTCGCGAAGCCCGCCGACATAGGAGCCGATAAACAGAACAGATGGTAGGCGAGCGAAGTCGCAATCGCCTTGATAAGCGTTGTGATGCCGATACGAGCACCGCTATACTGACCAGCCAATGAGTCGAAACATATGAACGAGACAACACAGCAGGCGATTGTGCAGACGCTGCGCGAGAGGATTCTGTCGGGCGAGCTGGCACCCGGCCAGCGTCTCGTCGAAGCGCAACTCGCGCAGTGGCTCGGCGTGTCCCGCACGCCGCTGCGCTACGCATTTAGCGTGCTGGCCGGCGAAGCGCTGCTCGAACGGTCGGGTGCGCGAGGTTATGTCGTGCGACGGTTCGGCGTGCGCGACGTATTGAACGCGATAGACGTGCGCGGCGTGCTGGAAGGTCTGGCCGCACGCACCGTCGCGGAAAGCGGCGTGCCGGCCGCGCTTGCTGCATCACTGAACGCGTGTCTACGTGAAGGCGACGACATTTTCGGCGCGGGCGCGTTGAAGGAGGGCGACGACGTGCGCTACGCGGAGATGAACGGCCGCTTCCATGCGCTGATCGTCGAAGCCGCGCAAAACGCCGCGATCAATGCTGCGTTGAGTCTCAACGACAAGATTCCGTTCGTCGCGCCATCAACGATCGCCTTCGACGAATCCGCGCGCGAACGTCAGTTCGCGATGCTCAACTACGCGCATCGTCAGCATCATGCCATCGTCGGCGCGCTCGTCAACGGCGAAGGCGCGCGTGTCGAAGCGCTGATGAAGGAACATACGCACATATCGAAGGAAAGCCTCAATCTGTCGTTGCCCGCATTGCGGCTGATCGCGGGCGCGGCATGACGCCGGCACGGTCGATTCCGGCAATCCGCATTTCCCAACGGGCGATACCGTGAGCAGCAAAGACTTTCTCAACATCGCGCAGTTGCGCGCCTTCAAACTCGTTGCGGACACGGGCAGCGCGACGCGCGCTGCGACAGCTCTGTTTCGCGCGCAGTCGGCCGTGACGCGTTCGGTACAGGAACTCGAAGCGGCCCTCGGCGAACCGCTCTTCGATCGCAAGCCTTCCGGCATGCTCCCAACGCCCGTCGGCCGCGCAGTGCTGCATCGCTGTGAGCGGCTCTTCGCCGAACTCGAAGAACTCGCGCGATGGTGCGCCGCGCGTCAGGCACGGCGGCGTCTCACAGCGGAAGGTTCGTTGCCCGCTTATCTGCTCAACACCCGTCGCCTGCAACTGTTCGCAGCGCTTGCGCGCCATCGGCACATGCCGAGTGCGGCGAAGGCGTTCGGCATCAGTCAGCCTGCTGTGAGCACCGCGATTCGCGTGCTCGAAAGCGGTTCCGGGTTGCAGCTCTTCCATCGCAGTCCGCGCGGCATTCTGTTGACGACGGAAGGTGAGACGTTTCTGCTACACGTGCGCCGCGCACTGAACGAACTGCGTCACGTACCCGACGACATCGCCGCATTGCATGGCTATATCCAGGGCGCAGTGACGGTGGGCGCGTTGCCGCTCGGGCGCACGCTGATTCTGCCGAAGGCAATCGCGAGCATGAGTGCGAAGCATCCGGGCGTGCGCATCGTCACCGACGAAAGCGCGTACGAAACGCTGGTCGCGGGGTTGCGTGCCGGTGATATCGATTTCATTCTCGGCGCATTGCGCGAGAACGACGCGTCGAGCGGCCTGATGAACGAGCGTCTGATGTCGGAAGACATGGTCGTGCTCGCGCGCCGCTCGCATCCGCTTGCGAACGAACGCGGCCTGACGGTCGCCGATCTGCAGGACGTGAAATGGATCGTGCCGCGCAGCCATGCGCCCGCGCGCGCCCTGTTCGAAGCGCAATTCAAACGAGTCAAGCTGAAGCCACCGATGCCGTCGGTCGAAACCGCCGACCTCGCGGTGATCCGCGGCTTGCTGCTCGGCACCGACATGCTGGCGGCGTTGTCTGCGCAGCAATTGCATCACGAATGTCAGTCGGGCGAACTGGTCGTGCTCGATGTGAAGCTGCACAATACGCGGCGCGATATAGGACTAACGCTGCGCGCAGCGGGCGCACCGTCGCCCGCTGCGCGCGCGCTGATCGACGCGATACGCCTTGCCGTCGTCGACGTCGCGCGCACCGTCACCATCGCGGCGGCATAATTCACGCGCTATGCAAACATTCAGCGTCGCGCGCGCGAGAAACGGCACCAGCTATGGTGATCGAGATTTTTCAGCAACTCCGCGCGCAACCGCTCGCGACGATAGTGCTGGACCATCGACAGCAACGCAATCAACAGCACGGATCCTCCAAGCGCCACGCCAATCCATGTTTCGTTCATTGCCATCCCCTGTAGCAACTACACCTGCGGCACCGTACGAGGTTTTCAGAGCGGACACTGGCCGGACTTCGGACAATTGCCCGCATGCACGCACTGCTCGAAAACCAGTTCGCGGAAGCGGCCCGCATCGCGATCCGCCGGTGTACGCGGCCCAAAAATCCGGTTCACGACGACCACCTGATTCGTGCACCGGCATTGATACAGCTGTTGTTTCGTCTCCACCACTTCTTCCTTCGGGCCTTGGCTCCGTGTTCCGGACGGATCTGAGCGAGCCCTTGTTATCGTCGATACAAAATCAGTTCATGTGCTGGCCGCCGTTTACGGCCAGGTTTGCGCCTGTGATGAAGCCTGCGTCGTCCGAGCACAGAAACGCGACGAGCGCGGCCACTTCTTCGGGCTTGCCAAGCCGGCCGGCCGGAATCTGCGGGAGGATCTTCGAATCGAGGATGTCCTGCGGAATCGCCGTGACCATCTTTGTGGCGAGGTAGCCAGGCGATATCGTGTTGACGGTTACGCCCTTGCGCGCCACTTCGAGCGCAAGCGACTTCGTGAAGCCGTGCATGCCCGCTTTCGCCGCCGCATAGTTGGTCTGCCCAACCGACCCCTTCGAACCGTTCACCGACGAGATATTGATCACGCGTCCCCAGCCGCGCTCAACCATCATTTCGCAGACGGGCTTCGTCATGTTGAAAACGGAGTCGAGATTCGTGCGCATGACGGCGTCCCAGTTCACCTTGTCGAGCTTGCGCAGCGTCATGTCGCGCGTGATGCCCGCATTGTTCACGAGGATGTCGATGGGACCGATTTCAGCCGTGATCTTCGCGATGCATGCGTGGCATGAGTCGTAGTCGGCGACATCGACGTGATACGCATAGAACGAACGACCCGACGCTTCCATCGAAGCAAGCCATTCGTCGCTACACGTGTTGCCGGGCGAACAGGTCACGACCACGCGGTAGCCCGCATCGTGCAAGCGAATACTGATGGCCTCGCCAAGACCGCCCATACCGCCCGTTACCACAGCAATTCGATTAGTCATCCTTTACACCTATCAGACGTTCAATGCGAAGCTTCCTGATGCTCAACCGGCTGGTTCGCAGATGCAGCCGTTGACTGGTCTCCCCGACTGATCCTTTATCTTCGCCGCTTCCTGCGGCATGCGCGTTTCGCGATTGACTGCGACGCCGCGTGTCGGTAGATGATCCGGCGTATGCCGGTGCCTGGTGTGATTAATCGACAACCGCTTTGTGCGGACGCGTGACGGCGGCGCTTGCGGCGCGCGCGATGGCCTCGTCGGTTTCCTGGCGTGCGAGCGCTTCCGGCGTCGGTGCCGTGGAAAGCGCCGTCGCTAACGCCGAAGTCACTGCGGATGCAGTCGCTTGCGTGCGGCTTCGCAATGCGTCGACGACGGAGCGAACCTGGATGTCGTTCTTTTTCGCTTGTGTTTGTCCGACTTCCTGAAGTGCTCCATTCAGCCGTGCAACGATGCTACCCAGTTCGTCGCCATATCTGGCCAGCAGCGTGACGAGGCCAGCGGCCGCGGTCCATTGGAGCGCGGGCCAATCGGCGAGACTGCGAGCACTGCCCAGCGTGCTCATGGTCTTCAGCACTTCGCCGTTCAGCTGGTTAATGGTATGCAGATTGAGCACCGTGATCGACTGCGTTTCCCGAACAACGGGATTGGCCCAAGCGTGGAGAGCGGAAATACCGGGCTCCCACGCCGATATGACACCTGCGGAATTCCGAGTGTTCATTGACGTGACTCCGTTAGTCTTACTAATTAGCATTTTGCGATATGCACAGCGGGGCCGCACTGTGCAATGCAAATAGCATGGGTGTTCGCGACCGAGGAATGGTTTGTGCGAAGCACCATTAGAACCATCATTCTAAACACATCATTTGACAATTTTTGAACAGTCTTTCCTCGGTAATTACCCTGGGTTGTTGTTCCGTTTTTCTACATGTTGGGACAATTTGCAGCGGTGACGGACCAACCAGCATGCTCAAACCGTGGTCCGCAACGCGCGTTTTGCGGAGCCATCGTCGATCACGAACGCTTATTTACATCACGTTGTGACATACAGTCGAAGCAAAGCATGCAGTGGATGTCCTGATCACGGAGACGCCATCATGGTCATCAATAGCATCGACGCGAGCAGAACCGAAACGGGCACGGCTACAGGTGCAGCCAGTACATGTCGGGAATCGCGCGATCCTCATCCGACAGGAACGGATTATCCAGCCGGATGATTTTCCGGCCCGCCAGATTGGAGCGCTTCAGCGCGTTCTGGATATACGGATGTGTGTTGAACAGTTTCAGATACGTGCCGTCGCGCCAGGCCGCTGCAAAGCCCCGCGCGATCGTCGCCGCGAGCCGTTCGTGAGTCGGCGACACATAGAACAGAAAATCGGAGCGATACGCGAGCAGCAAACGGTTTTCGACGGCCAGGCTCGGCTCCGTGTCCTTACGCGATTCGATCTCCGGGTACGCCTCGATCACGCCGCGCGGAAAATAATCGACGCGCCTTGCTTCCACCATCTTGAAGATCGTTTCGTAGGTCGACGGGGTCTGCACCACGAGGCCCGCGTTGCGCATGATCTCCGTATCGATCCAGCCTAGCCCCTGCACGCCCGTCATCGAGCGCAGATCGTCGAGCGTTTCTATCCTGTCGAAATCGGGCTGCCTGTCCTGCCGGATCAGAAACACGCGATACCCGATCAGCCCGCGATGAATTGGAATATGCACGACACTCAGGCCGCGCTCGGCCTGCGCCTCCATACTCGTCCAGTGAAGGTTGATGCTCGTGCCGCTCGCGAGTTCGGCGAGCGCGCGGCCCCGTTCCATCACGAGTTCGAGCTGGCGCGTCGTGTACGACGCGTTGGCCGCTTTCATTGCGAGATCGAGCGTGGCGAGTGCGAACGCCGCGTGCACATCCCTGCCGGGCCTGATCTGTGGATAGACGATTTCGAAGTGGTCGCCCGGTGCGGCTCGCGCCGCGAGCGCTGCGCCCGCGGCACTTGCCGCGGCGAATATGAAACGCCTGCGATGCATAAATACGCGTGACGACGAATACAGGAACGTGCGGGTCGCTCGCTCGATGTCGAGCATGAGCAAATCGTGTCACGGACCATGCCGCTATCGACATTCGTAGAAACCCGCTGACATATTGCGGACGCAATGCTTACTCGAGGCATTCGAGCGCATTGCTTATGGTTGGAGCGTACGCGTCTACTCGACAATCAGCCCGTGCCGGATCGCGTAACGGATCACCTCGGCGTTGTTGGCAAGACCGAGCTTCTGCATCAGCCGCATCTTGTGCGTACTGATCGTCTTGGCGCTGAGGGCGCAGATGTCCGCGATCTCGTTGATGCTTTTGCCTGCGGCGAGCATCTGCAGCACCTGAAATTCGCGGTCGGACAGCACTTCGTGCGGCGGCATGTCGCCGCGATGCGTCTCGAACACCATGGCATCCACGAGCTTTGGATCGATGAAGCGCCCGCCGTCCGCGAGCTTGCGAATCGCCGCGAGCAGCACGTCGGGGTCGCTGTCTTTCGTCAGATAGCCCGTCGCTCCTGCACGCAATGCACGCGACGCAACCTGCGCCTCATCGTGGATGCTCAGCACCAGCACGGGCAACGCAGGCTGTTCGGCGCGCACGCGCCGAATCAGATCGACGCCGCTGATGCCAGGCATCGTCATGTCGAGCAGGAGCAGGTCGACGGCGCAGGTGCGAAGTTTGTCGACGACCTCCGAGCCTTGCGCCGCTTCCGCCGCGACGACGATATCGTTCGTCGTCGCGATGATCTGCTTGAGTCCGCCACGGACGATCGCGTGGTCGTCGGCGATGAGTATTCTGATCATGTTTTGAGACCGCCATCGAGCGGAATATGAATCGAAACCGTGGTGCCGGCACCTGGCGTGCTGTCGATAGAAAGCGTTGCGCCGATCAGCCGCGCACGCTCATACATGCCAAGCAGCCCGTATGAATATTCGCGGCGCGCCGCCTCCCTGTCAAAGCCGCGGCCATCGTCGCGCACACGCAGTTCGAGCCGGTCCGCCTTCGAGATCAGCGACACGTCGACGCGCGTCGCATTCGCATGCCGCGCCACATTGGTCAGCGACGCCTGCACGATGCGAAACACGGCCGTCGCGTGTGCGTCGGACAACGCGGGCTCGCCGCCCTCGATGCGCAGTTCGGTGGGAATCGCGTTGCGCCGGTTGAACTCGTCGACGAGCCATTCCAGTGCCGACACGATGCCGAAGTTGAGCGCGGCGGGCCGCAAATGGCTCGCGACGTTGCGCACCATCCAGATCGTGCCCTCGACGAGTTCGCGCATGTCGTCGGCTTTTTTGGTCGCTTCGGGGTCGTGGGCGAGACGCATCTTCAGCAGCGATACGTCCATTTTCAGCGCCGTCAGCAACTGGCCGAGCTCGTCATGAATCTCCATCGCGATGCGCTTTCTTTCCTCTTCGCGGATCGCTTCCATGTACGCCGACAGCTCGCGTTGCTGCTCGCGCGATTCGACCAGCTCCTGCTCCATCTGCTTGCGTCCCGTGATGTCGTTCATGCCGACATAGATGGCGGGCGAGTCGTCGTAGGTCGCGACGCGCGCCGTCGCCATCGCCCAGAACTGGGTGCCGTCGGGACGCTGGAAGCGCACCTCGGTATCGCGCAGACTGCCCTCCGTTCGCAGATGATCGATCAGCCGCTCGCGTTCGAGCGGGTCGGCGTAGAAGTCCGCGAGGTTCTCGGCCACGCTCGTGTTCATGCCGAACAGCGCGCGCAGCGGTTCGTTCGTGTACAGGATGCGCCCGCCGGGCATCGACGTGATGCACAACGGCACGGGGCTCGTTTCGACGATCGCCCGAAAGCGTGCCTCGCTCGCCTGCAAACGCGCGTCGGCACGCCGGCGCTCGTCGATCTGCGCCTGAAGATTCGAATTGGCGCGCGCCAGTTCTTCCGTGCGCAATGCGACACGCTGTTCCAGGTCGTCGCGTGCCTGCTTGAGCGCCGCTTCCGTTTCCTTGCGCACGGCCACTTCAGCGAGCAGTTGGCGGTTCTGCGCGACGAGTTGCGTATGCATCGCGCGCAGTTCGAGATGCACGCCGACGCGCGCGAGCATCTCGTCGACCCGCAGCGGCTTCGTCACGTAGTCGACGCCGCCCGCCGCGAAGCCCTCCACGCGATCTTCGTTGCCCGTCAGCGAGGTCATGAAGATCACGGCGATGTCGCGCGTGCGCGCGTCACGCTTTAAACGCCGGCAGGTCTCGAAGCCGTCGATGCCGGGCATCTTCACGTCGAGCAAAATCAGATCGGGCTGCGCGAACGCCGCTCGTTCGAGCGCCTCCATACCGTCGAGCGCGACCAGCACGCGAATGCCGCGCGCCTCGAGGCTGTCGACCACGACGCCGAGATTGGCGGGCGTGTCGTCGACGATCAGGATCGTCCCCGTTTGCGCGGCGGAAGCGGCGAGATGGCTCATGACGCCGTGTTCCCTTCGAGATACCGCTCCACCAGTTGCAGGATCGCCTTCGACTGATACGCGCGCGCCAGTTGATGCAGCCGCGCGGCGAAAGCGGCGAGCGGCGGGTCGCTGGTCGCGATGCGCTCCGCCCATTGTGCGATGCCGCTCATGTTGCCGTCGCGCGCGAGCCGGTGCAGTTCGCTCATCGCGTCGGCGGGCACGCCCGCCGGGGAGGCGCCTTGTACGTGCGCCCCGGCATGCTCCTGCACGGCGGCGCGGATCCATTCGATTCCCAGCAACTCACCGATGCGCGCAAGCAGGACGTCGAAATCGACGGGCTTCGCAATGAACGCGTTCGCCCCCGCTTCGACGCTGCTTGCGCCGTCGGTGCCGAACGGCGACGCCGAGATGGCGATGATCGGCGTGCTCGCGAACTCGGGCATCGCACGCAAACGGCGCGTCACGTCGAGGCCGCCTATGCCGGGCATCACGATGTCCGTGAGGATCAGATCGGGACGTTGCGCCAGCGCGAGCGCGATGCCGTCGGCGCCGCTCGCCGCTTGCGTGGCGGCGAAGCCGATCCGCGTCAGCAGTTCGACGACGACGGTCCGGTTGACCTGCACGTCGTCGATCACGAGCACCTTGCGGCGCGGGCCTGCGTAACCCGTGACGATCGCCGCGGCGCTCGCTGCATGCGCGATGCACGGTTCGACGAGTGCGGGCGGCAGTTCGAACCAGAACACGCTGCCGCGCCCGACGACGCTGTCGACGTTCACCTCGCCGCCCATCGCACGGACGAACTGGCGGCTGATCGCCAGTCCCAGCCCCGTGCCGCCCGCGCGGCGTTCCGCGCCGCCTGCCTGCTCGAAAGGCATGAAGATAGTCTCGTGATACTCGGCGCAAATGCCGATGCCCGTGTCGTGCACCTCGAAACGGACCGCGCCGCTTTCGCCGCGCCTGATGAAGAGACGCACCTCGCCGCGGTCCGTAAATTTCACGGCGTTCGACAGCAGATTGAGCAGCACCTGCCGCAAGCGATGTTCGTCCGCACGCACGCCGCACGGCGCGTCCGCAGCGACACTGCATGCGAACGCGAGCCGCCGCTGCTCGGCCTTCACGCCGATGATCTCCCGAATCGTATCGACCAGGCCGGCAAGCGGCACGTCGCAAATCTCGATGCGCAGCTTGCCCGCTTCGACCTTCGCGAAATCGAGTGTCTCGTCGATCAGCGTCAACAGATGCTCGCCGCTTTGCTGAATCACGGCGACGCCGTCGCGCTGACGCAGGCTCAGCGAGTCGTCGCGTCCCAGAATCTGCGCGTAGCCCAGAATGCCGTTGAGCGGCGTGCGCAGTTCATGGCTCAGGTTCGCGAGGAACTCGCCTTTCGCGCGGTTGGCTGCTTCCGCCATACGCCGCGCTTCGCGCTCGACGGCCGCTTCGCGTTCGTCAAGATACGCGCGATGCAGCCGCATCCCCATCGCGTTGAAGGCCGACACCACGCGATCGAGTTCGTCCGGCTCGCGCGGCGCTTTGCGCTGAAGCACGAACGCAGACGGCGGTTCGTGAAAGTCATAGTCGCTCACGCTGTGTGCAATTGCCGTGAGATGCCGCGTGACCAGCCGCGACAGAATGTAGAACGTGAACAGCGCGACCAGAAACGTATTCGCGCCCTGGCTCACGAGGATCACGAGCGCGGTGCGAGCGAGATCGTGATACAGGTTGGCGAGCGTCGCTTCGACATACAGCGTGCCGATCTGCTCTACCCTGTCTTGCACGTGGTACACGAGCGGGAACTCACGCGCGACCGTCATCCCCGACCTGTGCTCGCGCTGGCCCACGCTCACCACCATCGAGGAACTGAAGGAAGGCATCTCGCGCACTTCGGCGGCGCGGATATCCGCGAGCCGCAGCATCCCGTCGAGTTCGAGCTTCAGTTGCGGCTGGTCGAGACGCCACAGCGCTTCGCCCAGACTGTCACGATAGCTGCGGTCGATATCCACGAGCCGATTCTGGATCTGCTCGAACCCGCGTTCGTAGTCGCGGTACAGCTGCACCGCGGTCAAAATCAACGTGATCGCGCAACTGAACGCGAGCACCGTCCCGAGCAGCCGCAGCATCACACTGCGCCGCACATAACGGAACCCGCTCCACCATGCGTCGAACCTGTCGAGAGCCATATCACCCCGCGAGTGCCGCCGTTCTGCTTGTCCTATTCTGCACTCGATGCCAAACAACGGTCTACCGCGCCCACACCGGGTTTCAAACGTCCGATCTTTACTCCATCGTTTCCGGCACTTCGCCGGGCACCGTCAGCCTGACCGTGCGCGCGGGCTGCCCGAGCAGCTCGTCGATTAGCGTGGCCATTTCGCACAGCGCGCGAAAGGCGTCGTCGTCGAGCTGATCGCCGTGGTAGCGCTGCAAGTCGCGCATCGTTTCTCCCAGACGCCGCAGCGCGGCTGGCGTGCTGTCGATCAGCGGCCAGCAATGCATCAGATACGCGAGCGCGGTGACGCTGCGGGATTCGCACCACGTATCGAAGAGCCGCAAACAGAGCGAACCGACCTGCTCTACGACGTTCTCACGTTCGGACGGATAGACAATCATGACGCGGAACCCGGCAATGCGTTTCGATGACTCATGATCCGCGAGCCGCTTTTCTGTCGCAGTCAGCGCAGGCTGGAAAATCCGCGTGCGACATCCTGATTCCCGTGTCAGGAAATCCTGAATGCCGTTCTCGCGCGAAACCCGCCGCCGATGGGTAGAAACCCTTGTCAGTCGTGGAAATGCCGCGATTTCGGCCAGGGAAATCCTGACGCTTCAAATCAGCGCTTCCTGAATGCACATTCCGCCGCCGCCGATTGGACGCGCATCGCGATGCCCCTAGCATCGGGTCATCGGGCATCGAGGGGATAGGCATGGCGGCGGGCAACACATCACTTCGCTTTCAGGTCGAGAAACTGGTCGGCTCGACGCGCGGCGACACGGCACGCGTGCGCCTTCTGGAGCGCTCGCGAACGGGTGGCACCTGCCGGGTCTGCATCCAGTTCGAACGCCCGACAGGATCGTTCTCTCTGTTCTTCTTTCGCCATCCCGACGGCACGTGGCACGTGTTCCCGCCGGACCGGCGCCGTCCCGAGATGGGCCTGTGCCGCATGGCGGCCTGATGCGCCCGGCGAGACATCCGGCTCGCGGCGCACGCACAGCATCACACGGGAGACCCACATGATTGACGACGCTCATAACGCCCTGCCGCAGTACGTCATCGACCTGCGCGCATGGATCAGCGACTGGTACGACCATGCGTTCAAGGTGGGCTTTGTGCGTCCACCCTTCATGCTGGACGAAGCGATCGCCGACCGCCTCGAAGGCTACTTCAAGGCCGGACTGACACCCGTCGAAGGCGCGATCGCGTTCTTCGGCACCGTGCATTGAGGGGCTGCACATGAAGTTCGAAGCATTCGATTCGCGTTTGTCGCAGATGCTGCGCGCGATGCCGGCCGCCACGTTCGCCGAACTGACGGACGGTATGATCGCGTGGTGGAACGGCTCGCGCATCGTCTATGCGTGGATCGGCGACGAGGCGGACCACGATTGTTGCGATAAGCCGCGCGCACACGAACTCGATCTTGCCGACGACTGGGGCCAGTTTCACGACTGGCTCGCGGCATGGATCGACGAGCCGCGGTTCAGCACGCGGCCGGAGCCGGCCGGCGATGCACGCGACAACGCACGTAACGTCACAGACGCTTGACGTCGGTTCGCCGCGCAGGCGCCCGTCAAAGCGCGCTTCAGACTAGCGGCCTTTCGTCGGCGGCGTGCTGCCCCGATTTCGCCTGACGCTTTTTCATCGTCGACGGGTCGCGCACGATCGTCACGGCGCACGGCGCATAGGCGAGCACCTGGCGCGCCACCGAGCCGATCAGCCAGCGGTCGAACGGCGTGTGGCCGCGATGGCCCACGACGAGATGATCGATATCGTGCTGCTCTGCGTAGAGCACAATCTCTTTCGCCGGCTGCCCGATCACGAGATCGAAGGCGGGATATTCATTCGACGACGCGAGTCTGGCCTTCACTTCGTCGAGCACTTCGTTCGCGTGACGCAGCTCATAGTCGACCATTTCCCTTCTTTCCAGCTCGATCGCGCCCCAGTCCGGCGCGCGCGCGACGACGAGCACATGCAGACGTGCATCGAAGCGCCTGGCGAGATCGACGGCGAACGTCACCGCATGACGCGCGGACGGCGACCCGTCATAACCTACGAGTATGTTTTGCATGATTCGCTCCCTTCCGGTCGAACCGGAGCGAGCTGCGAAGGAACGGCGCACGGATCAGTTGTCGTCGCTTCGGCTCGGAAGATGCTCGTGCGGGACGGGCTCGGCCGCGGCGGCGTCGGGAAGGTCGTCTTTCGCGGAGTGGGCCGGCGGCTTGCCGGATGAGGTGCATGCGGGGTCGAGAGGTTTCCCCGTCGGCTCGGAGGGCGGTTCGGAGGGCATGTTGGGCTCCTGCGCTGACAACGGCTGTCCCTACCATGATAGACCGCATCACGGCAGCTTGTTTCTGCGGCAAGGGCGTGGCCCAGTACTTTGCGGCGGCGCGCAAAACGGTTCGCGAACGACGATTCTGCCTGCATGCGAAGCGGTATGCGAAAGCGTCGCATAGCAGGATCGTCCTAGCCGCCAGCCTCGCTGCATGACAGAGTGACGGCCGTATCCAGCCAGAGGAGCCTGCCGTGTCCGCGCCCCAACCTGTTGCGAATCCCGCCCCTGCCACCTTCCGGCCCTTCACCGCGGACGACATTGACGCCGCGCACGCGCTGTCGCTCCAGGTGGGCTGGCCGCATCGCGCGGACGACTGGCGCTTCGTCGCCGGCGTCGGCAGCGGCTTCATCGCGCAGAGCGAAGGCGGCGTAGCGGGCACGGCGCTGTGCTGGAAATACGGCACAGGCGGCGCATCGCTCGGCATGGTAATCGTCTCGCCCGACCAGCAGGGACGTGGCATCGGACGCGAACTGATGGAACGGCTGCTCGAAGCGCTCGACGCGCGGACCACCGTGCTGCATGCCACGCCCGCCGGTCAGCCGCTCTACCAAAAGCTCGGCTTTAACGCGATCGGGACGATCCACCAGCACCAGGCCGCCGACTTTCGCGTGCCGCAAGCCGCGCTGGCGCACGGCGAACAACTGCGTGCGCTGCAGGCCGCCGACACGCCGCGCCTGATCGACCTCTCGTCGCGCGCGAGCGGACTCGATCGCAGCGCGTTGCTGCCCGCGCTGCTCGGCATCGCGCAAGGCGTCGCACTGGAACGCGACGGCGAAGTGGCCGGCTTCGCATTGCTGCGGCCCTTCGGCCGCGGACATGCAATCGGCCCCGTCGTCGCCGGGAGCGCTGGCGCGAATGCCACACGTCATGCGCAGGCACTGATCGCGCATTGCCTCGCGGCAAACGCCGGCGCATTCACCCGCATCGACACGCCCGGCGACAGCGGTCTGACGCAATGGCTGGAAGAACTGGGCCTCGAGCGCGTCGACACGGTCGTCAAGATGTCCCGCAACGGCGCGCCTGCCAGCGATCCATCCTTCACGCAGTTCGCCATCGTCAACCAGGCTCTCGGTTAGAACATGACGCTTCTCTACAAGGCCGACCCCGAACGCGGCAAGCAATGGGCGCAACGCTTCGCGCACAAGGCGCCCGACATTGCCTTTCGCCTGTGGCCGGACATCGGCGACCCGGCGTCCGTCCGCTATCTCGCCGCGTGGCAGCCGCCCGACGACCCAGCGCGCACGCTGCCGAATCTCGAAGTGATCTTTTCGGTGGGCGCGGGCATCGACCAGTTCGATCTGTCGCGCGTGCCGCCGCATATCGCCGTCGTGCGGATGATGGAGCCAGGCATCGTCGAAGGCATGGTCGAGTACGTGACGCAGGCCGTGCTCACCATTCATCGCGATCTGTTCGACTATGCGCTCCAGCAGCGACAGCGCGTCTGGCGCGAGCTGCCCGTGCGGGCGGCTGCCACGCGGCGCGTCGGCGTGCTGGGTCTCGGCATGCTGGGCACGGCCGTGCTCGAACGGCTGCGCCTGTTCGGCTTCCCGTGCGCGGGCTGGAGCCGTTCGGCGCACAGCATCGAAGGCGTCGAATGCCATGCAGGCATGGACGCGCTCGATGCGTTCCTCGGCCGCACCGATATCCTCGTCTGCCTGCTGCCGCTCACCGATGCAACGCGCGGCCTGCTCGACAGGCATCGGTTCGCCAAGCTGCCGAAAGGCGCATCCTTCATCCATGTCGGGCGCGGCCCGCAGGCGAACCAGCAGGATCTGCTCGATGCGCTCGACAGCGGCCAGTTGCAGAACGCGATACTCGACGTGACGGATCCCGAGCCGCTGCCCGAGTCGCATCCGTTGTGGACGCATCCGCGCGTGCGGATCACGCCGCATGTCGCGAGCGCGACGCGGCCGGAAACGGCCGTCGACGTCGTGCTCGATAACATCCGCCGTCATCGCGACGGCCTGCCGATGCTGGGCGAAGTCGACCGCACGCGCGGCTACTAGACGCCCAGGCGAAGCCCGCAACCGCGCGCAGCACAAAATGCTGCGCGCGCCCCGCAAAAAGCCGCATTTGCGCTTTTCCGCGCTTGATTGGCGCATCGGCCGATCGGGCTCTCTCAGTAGTATGGAGCCGTCCGCAGCCCATTCCGAGAAGAGAACCGCACCATGCCGAATCCATTGCTTATCGAAGCCGACCGCAAACATCTGATCCACCCCGTCGTCAGCTATCGCGCGCATGAAGCGCGCGGCGTCACCGTGCTGGACTCCGCGCAGGGCGTGTTCCTGCGCGATATCGACGGCAACCCGCTGCTCGACGCCTTCTCGGGCCTGTGGTGCGTGAACACCGGCTACGGCCAGCAGAGCATCGTCGATGCTGCCACGAAGCAGATGGCCCGCCTGCCTTACGCGACGGGCTACTTTCACTTCGGCTCGGAGCCTGCCATCGAACTGGCCGCCAGGCTCGTCGAACTGGCGCCTGCATCGCTGCAGCATGTGTACTTCACGCTGGGCGGCTCCGACGCCGTCGACTCGGCGCTGCGCTTCATCACGCATTACTACAACGCGACGGGACGCCCGTCGAAGAAGCACATCGTCGCGCTGCAACGCGGGTATCACGGCTCGTCGTCGGTCGGCGCGGGCCTCACCGCACTGCCCGCGTTCCATCGCCACTTCGACGTGCCGCTGCCGACGCAGCATCACATCCCGTCGCCGTACGCGTACCGCAACGATTTCGCCGACGACGCCGCGCTGATCGCCGCCTCCGTCGCCGCGCTCGAAGCGCAGGTCGACGCGCTGGGCGCGGACAACGTCGCCGCGTTCTTCTGCGAGCCGATCCAGGGGTCGGGCGGCGTGATCGTGCCGCCTGCCGGCTGGCTGAAAGCCATGCGCGAAGCGTGCCGCACGCTCGACATCCTGTTCGTCGCCGACGAAGTCATTACAGGCTTCGGCCGGACGGGGCCACTGTTCGCATGCGAAGCCGAAGGCGTCGAGCCGGACCTGATGACGGTCGCGAAGGGCCTGACGGCGGGCTATGCGCCGATGGGCGCAGTGCTGATGTCCGATGCCGTCTATCAGGGCATCGCCGACGGCGGCGACGTCGCGGCGGCGATCGGTCATGGCCACACGTATTCCGCGCATCCCGTCAGCGCCGCAATCGGGCTCGAAGTCTTGCGCCTGTATCACGAAGGCGGGCTGCTGGCGAACGGCATCGCCCGGGCGCCGCGCTTCGCGCAGGGGCTCGACGCACTGCTCGCGCATCCCCTCGTCGGCGACTCGCGGCATCGCGGGCTGCTCGGCGCGCTCGAACTTGTGTCGGACAAGCACAGCAAACAGGGCTTCGACGCGTCGCTCAAGCTGCCCGAGCGCATCGCCACAGCCGCCTATGCGAATGGCCTCGTGTTCCGCGCCTTCGGCGACAACATCCTCGGCTTTGCGCCGGCGCTGTGCTACACGGAAGGCGAGTTCGACATGCTGTTCGAGCGCCTCGAAAAGACGCTCGACGACGTTCTCGCGCAAGCCGACGTACGTGCCGCACTGAAGGGTTCGAGTGAATTCAAACGCCGTGCGGCTGCGTGATAACATCGACCGACCCTTCGACATGCGGGACCGACCGACTCACGATGAGCACCGACTGCAAGCTGGACCGAATCGATCTGCGCATCCTCTCGCAACTCCAGAAGCGAGGGCGTATCACGAATGTCGAACTGGCCGACGCAGTCGGGCTATCGCCCAGTCCCTGCCTGATCCGCGTGAAGCGGCTGGAAAAGGCGGGCTACATCGTCGGGTATGGCGCGCAGATCCAGCTGGAAAAGCTCGGCGACGTGCAGATCGTGTTCACGGAGGTGACGCTCGCCGACCATCGCCGCGAGGACTTCATCAAGTTCGTCAACGCAATCAAGGATGTCGACGAGATCGTCGAATGCCACCTGGCAAGCGGCGGGTACGACTATCTGCTGAAGTTCGTCACGCGCAGCGTCAGCCACTATCAGAGCATCGTCGAAGGGCTGCTGGAACGCGATATCGGCATCGAGAAATACTTCAGCTATGTCATCATCAAGACGCCGTTCGTCAAGACGCATTACCCGCTCGAAACGCTCTTCTCGCACAACCCTCACTGAGGCCCGCCGGGTTCGGCCAGACGGCCGAACTCGTCGGCCAGAAAGTCGACGCACACGCGCACCTTCGCTGACGAAGCGAGCCGCGCCGGATACACGGCCCACACGTTCGCAGGCTGCGTGACGCCCGGCAGCACCTGCACCAGTGCGCCGCTGTCCAGCAGCCCGCGCACATCCCAGATCGAACGCAGCACGATGCCGCGCCCTGCCAGCGCCCATTGCACGGCCACTTCGCCGTGGTTGGTCGACAGCGGCCCGGTTACCTTCACCGACACGGTTTCGCCGCGTTCCGTCAGACGCCAGACGCCGGACGGATGGTCGCGCTCCTTGATCGCAAGGCATTGATGCGCGCCGAGATCCGCCAGCTGACGCGGCGTGCCGTGCCGCTTCAGATAAGCTGGCGCCGCGCACAGCACGCGATGATTCGACGCGAGGCGTTTCGCGATCAGATGCGCAGCAATCTCGTCGCCGATGCGGATATCGAGGTCGAAGCCTTCGCCCGCGACGTCGACGATGCGATCGAACAGATCGAGCCGCACGCTCAGTTGCGGATAGCGCTCCGTGAGCCGTGCCAGCGCGGGCGCCACGACATGCCGGCCGAAACCGAAACTGCTCGATACGCGCAACATGCCCCGCGGCACGCGTCGCGTGGTCGACACGTCCTCAACGAGACGGTCGACGTCGTCGAGAATCTTTTCGGCCCACGCGTAGACGCGCTCGCCCGCGTCCGTGATCGCGACGCGGCGCGTGGAGCGGTGAAAAAGCCGCGTGCCGAGATCGGCTTCGAGCATGGCCACGCGCTTGCTCACATACGCCGCCGACACCGACAGCGCCTCCGCCGCCGCGCTGAAGCTGGCTTGGCGGGCGACGGTGCAGAACACACGCAAGTCGTCAAGGTTCGGCGATTTATTCACAGTTCGTGCATAGTGGCTTAACCGAAAGCGCGATTTTATGACGGTTAATCAGGAATAGACTAGTCGCATGGCAGTGGATGCCGACCAATCCTTCACCATTCTCGACGAGGAGACGCATATGACCCGCAACTATCGCATCGCAGTGATTCCCGGCGATGGCATCGGCAAGGAAGTGATGCCCGAGGCGCTTCGCGCACTCGACGCCGTCAGCAAGCGCTATGGCATCGGGCTCGACTATCGGCATATCGAGTGGGCGAGCTGCGACTACTACGCGCAACACGGCCAGATGATGCCCGACGACTGGAAAGCGCAACTCGCCGAGGTCGACGCCATTCTGTTCGGTGCCGTCGGCTGGCCCGACACCGTGCCCGATCACATTTCGCTGTGGGGCTCGCTGCTCAAGTTCCGGCGCGAATTCGACCAGTACATCAACTTGCGCCCCGCGCGTCTGTTCGAAGGCGTGCCGTCGCCGCTCGCGGGCCGCAAGGCAGGCGACATCGACTTCATGATCGTGCGTGAGAACACGGAGGGCGAATACTCGTCGGTGGGGGGCACGATGTTCGAAGGCACCGAGCGCGAGTTCGTGATGCAGCAGTCCATCTTCACGCGCAAGGGCTCCGAGCGCGTGCTGAAGTTCGCATTCGATCTCGCGCAGCGCCGCGCGAAAAAGATCACGGTCGCGACGAAGAGCAACGGCATCTCGATCAGCATGCCGTGGTGGGACCAGCGTGCTGCCGAAACGGCCGCGCGCTATCCCGACGTGAAGTGGGACAAGCAGCACATCGACATTCTTTGTGCACGTTTCGTGTTGAATCCGGATCGCTTCGACGTGGTGGTCGCGACCAATCTGTTCGGCGACATCCTCTCGGATCTCGGCCCGGCCTGCACGGGCACGATCGGCATTGCGCCGTCGGCGAACATGAATCCCGACCGCACGTTCCCGTCGCTGTTCGAACCCGTGCACGGCTCCGCGCCCGATATTGCGGGCAAGGGCATCGCCAATCCCGTCGCGATGATCTGGTCGGCGGCGATGATGCTCGATTTCCTCGGCAACGGTCAGGGAAAGGAACGCGAAGCGCACGACGCGATCCTCGCCGCCATCGAAGGCGTGCTCAAGGAGGGCCCGCACACGGGCGACCTGGGCGGCAAGGCCAACACGGCTGAAGTGGGCGCCGCGATCGCGCACCGGCTGGCGTGATGCATGCCGCCCGACATAACACGCAAAGGAGTGTCCCGATGACAAAGCGATACGAGTTGAATGAACTGATCCGCAGCGACAATTTCATCGACGGCAAGTGGTTGGCGCCGTCGGGCGGCCAACGCTTCGACGTGACCGATCCCGCGACGGGCAATGTGATCGCACGGGTCGCCGACAGCAGCGCCGCCGACGCCCGCGCCGCCACCGACGCCGCCGCACGCGCCTTCCCTGCGTGGCGCGACGCGCTGCCGAAGGACCGCGCCGCCGTGCTGCATCGCTGGCATGCGCTGATGGTCGAGAACGCCGACGCGCTCGGCCGCCTGATCTCGCTCGAACAGGGCAAGCCGTTCGCCGAAGGGCGCGGCGAGGTGATGTACGGTGCGTCGTATGTCGCGTGGTTCGCGGACGAAGCGACGCGCATCTACGGCGACATCATCCCGCAGCAGCAGCGCGGCAAGCGCATGAGCGCGATCAAGGAACCCATCGGCATCGTCGCCGCGATCACGCCGTGGAATTTCCCCCTTGCGATGATCGCGCGCAAGATTGCGCCCGCGCTCGCGGCCGGCTGCACGGTCGTCGGCAAACCGGCCGAGGACACGCCGCTCACGGCTCTTGCGCTCGTGATGCTCGCGCATGAAGCGGGCGTGCCAGCAGGCGCACTGAACCTGATTTCGGCCTCGCGCGACAATGCAGTTCCCGCCGTCGCCGACTGGCTCGCCGACAGCCGCGTGCGCAAGATCACCTTCACGGGGTCGACGCCAGTCGGCAAATATCTCGCGCGCGAATCGGCGGGCACGTTGAAGAAGCTGTCGCTGGAGCTGGGCGGCAACGCGCCCTTCATCGTGTTCGACGACGCCGATCTCGACGCCGCCGTCGCCGGCCTGCTCGCCGCGAAATTCCGCAACGGCGGGCAAACCTGCGTGTGCCCGAACCGCGTCTATGTGCAGTCAGGCGTGTACGAGCGCTTCGCGGACCTGCTGGCGACGCGCGTCGCCGCGCTCAAGGTCGCGCCCGCCACCGATCCCGCCGCGCAAATCGGACCGATGATCAACGCACGCGCAATCGACAAGATCGCGCGTCATGTCGACGACGCCGTGAGCCGTGGCGCGCGCGTGCTGACGGGTGGCCGGCGCTTGCGGGAGCTCGGCCCGACCTACTACGCGCCGACCGTGCTCGCGGACGCCACACCCGAGATGCAGCTGAGCTGCGAAGAAACCTTCGGCCCGGTGGTGCCGCTGTTCCGCTTCGACGACGAAGATGAGGCCATCCGCGCCGCCAACGATACGCCGTTCGGCCTCGCATCGTACTTTTATAGCCAGGATATGCGGCGCATCGATCGTGTCGCGCGGCAACTCGAAGCGGGCATCGTCGGCATCAACGAAGGCGCGCTTGCGAGCGAAGCGGCGCCCTTCGGCGGCGTAAAGGAATCGGGCTATGGGCGCGAAGGTTCGAAGTACGGCCTCGACGACTACCTGTCGATCAAATATCTCTGCCAGGGCGGACTCGAATGAGCGCGCACGCCTATCCGATCGAAGTCTCGTTCCCCGACATCGCCGCGCATGCGCGCAGCGACTCGGGCATTGCGTACGTGCATACCTTCGATTCCGGCGCCGAGGGTCCGCACGTGATGATCAACGCGCTCACGCACGGCAATGAAGTGTGCGGCGCGATCGTCGTCGATGCATTGCTGCGCGCGAAGCTGCGTCCGAAGCGCGGCAAGCTGACGCTCGCGTTCGCGAACATCGACGCATATGCGCGCTTCGATCCGTCGAAGCCGGATGCGGCGCGTTTTGTCGATCAGGACTTCAACCGCGTGTGGACGGCGCAAACGCTCGACAACGCCGCACTCGATTCGAGCGAACTGCGCCGCGCACGCGCGATGCGGCCCGTGATCGATACCGTCGATCTGCTACTGGACCTGCATTCGATGCACGAGAAGAGCAAGCCGTTGATCGTCGCGGGGCCGCTCGATAAAGGCATCGAACTGGCGGCAAAACTCGGCACGCCCGCCACGGTGATCTGCGACGAAGGTCATCCCGAAGGCCGCCGCATGCGCGACTACGAAGGCTTCGGCGATCCGCACAGCGCGAAGAATGCGCTGCTGATCGAATGCGGACAGCATTGGGAAGCGAGCGCCGTGGCCGTTGCGCGTGATGTGACGGCGCGCTTCCTGCTGTTAAGCGGTGTCGTCGATGAAGCGGATTTGCCTCGCGGCTGGATCATGCCGCTGCCCGATGAAATGCTGATCGTCCGCGTGACCCAGCCCGTCGTCGCGAAAAGCCTCGACTTTCGCTTCGCCGCCAGCTACACGGGGCTCGAAGTGTTTCCTGATGCGGGCAGCGTGATCGGCTGGTCAGATGGCGAAGCCGTGCGCACGCCGTACCCCGACTGCATGCTCGTGATGCCGTCGCTCAGGCAGTTGCGCGCGGGCGTGACTGTTGTGCGGCTTGGCAGAATCGAGCGGCGTATTGCAAGTGCGCAGTAGCGCTTGTCGTCAATTCAATCATCGTCAGCGAAAACACAATATGAAAGTCCAGCAGATCAAACAGAGCATCGGCCTGCAGGGGCTGGAAGACTGGGGCACGGCCGGTCTTCCGGGCACGCCGCAGATCAGGGTGTCGGGGGTGCAGAAAGTCATACGGGGCAGCGAGGCGATCGACACGGGCATCTTCGAATGCACGCCCGGCACCTATCGCCGCTCGGTCAAGCAAGCCGAAGTCATGCACTTCCTCAGCGGCAAAGGCCGCTTCACGCCCGACGGCGAAGACACCATTCATTTCGCGGGCGGCGACACGCTGTTCTTCGAAGCCCATACAGAAGGCACATGGGAAGTCGAAGAGACGATGCGCAAGGTCTACGTGATCTTCTGATGTCATGCGATTGGTGAGAGCCCTGGTGACGTGCGCAGCAAGCGTCTGACATAACGCTATGTCATGGGGACTCCAACAATTCCGGCGTTGCTCCCCGCATATTGACTCTTTATATTTTCAATCAATCGCGCGCTGTTCTGCATCCTGCGGCAAGCCGGAAACACGACAGCACGACCTGGAAGATGTCTTTCGCTTCAACCGTGTCGAGGAAAATCCGTGATTAACATTCCAAAGTTGCGCCCGGGTTTGCGCCCATTCGCCATGACGCTCGCGTTGAGCATCGCGGGCATGACGCCCGCACTTGCTGCGGGAAAAATCACGTTCGTGTCGCAAGGCGGCACGTACCAGGAAGCCCAGACCAAGGCGATCCTCGATCCCGCTGCCAAAGAACTCGGCATCACGATCAACCAGGACAGCATCCCTGACGCGTGGCCGCAGATCAAGGCACAAGGCGCAACAGGCAAGCCCATCTGGGACGTGGTCGATACGCCGACATCCAACTGCCTGCGCGGCGGGCGCGAAGGCCTGCTGGAAAAGCTGGACTTCTCGAAAATACCGAATGCCGCATCGGTGCCGGACAAATACCGCACGCCTTATTCCGTCGCATACGAGTTCTACTCCACCGTCATCGGCTACAACAAGAAGACGCTCAAGAAAGTGCCGCAAAGCTGGAAGGACTTCTGGGATGTGAAGAACTTCCCCGGCACGCGCGCGCTTCGCAACGATCCGCAGACCGTGCTCGAAGCCGCGTTGCTGGCGGACGGCGTGCCGCGCGACAAGCTCTATCCGCTCGATGTCGACCGGGCGTTCAAGAAGCTGCAGCAAATCAAGCCGGACATCACCGTGTGGTGGACGTCGGGCGGACAGTCGGCGCAGTTGCTGCACGACGGCGAAGTGGACATGACGATGATCTGGAACGGCCGCGCGAGCGCCGTGAAGAAGGACGATCCCGATGTCGACTTCACGTTCAACGACGGCATCCTGCAAAACACGCAATTGTGCGTGCTAAAGAACGCGCCCAACCTGCCCGACGCGATCAAGTTCGTGAACGCCGCCGTGTCGCCGGAGTTGCAGGCCAATCTGCCGCTGTATATCGACTACGGCCCAGGCAATCCTGCTGCGTTCAAGACGGGCAAGATCACTGCAAAGCGTGCGAGCGAATTGCCGAGTTCGCCGGAGAATGCGTCGAAGCAGGCGCTGATGTCGGAAGAATGGTGGGCTTCCGACGCCGGCATTCAGGCGAAGGCACGCTGGCTCAAGTTCATGCAGTAAGGCCATCGCCCCATTCCTTCACGCGCCCGCAGGAACCTCGTTCATGGCGGGCGCTTTTCATTGCATCGGCTGATTGCGCTGCGCCTCACAACTTTCGACGTGATCGACTATCTGATTCTCGGTGGCGGCTCGGCAGGCTGCGTGCTGGCCGCGCGCCTTTCCGAAGACACGAGCAAAAGCGTTTGCCTGATCGAAGCGGGCCGCGACATTTCGCAGACCACCATGCCCGACGCGATTCGCAGCCGCTATCCGGGTCGCGCGTATCTCGACACGAACAACATCTGGCAACGCCTGAAGGCGCGCATGAGCGCGCCCGCCGCGCTGCGCCGCTATGAGCAGGCGAAGCTGCTGGGCGGCGGTTCGGCGATCAATGCATTGATGGCGAACCGCGGCGCGCCCGCCGATTACGACGAGTGGGACATGCTCGGCGCACGCGGCTGGAACTGGCAAGCGTGCCTGCCTTATTTCCGTAAGCTCGAAACGGATTGTGACTTCGGCGGGGAGTTGCACGGCGCGACTGGTCCGCTGCGTATTCAGCGCAATGCGTGGCCTCGGATTTCGCCGTTCGTGAAGGCGGTGCTCGATACGATGCAACAGCGCGGGCATACGCTTCGCGAAGATCAGAACGGCACGTGGGAAGACGGGACTTTCATTGGCGCGATCGCCATGAGCGCAGACGGCGAACGCATCCCCACTTCCGTGTGCTATCTCGACAATGAAGTGCGTGCGCGAAAGAATCTGTCGATCCGCACGGGTCTCGTCGTCGATCGCGTTCTGTTCGACGGGCAGCGCGCGATGGGCGCGCGCGTGTTGCGAGCCGACGGCACGCATGAAGACGTGCGCGCTGCGCGCGTGATCGTCAGCGCGGGCGCGATTCACAGTCCTGCGCTGCTGCTCAGAAGCGGCATCGGCCCGGCTCGCGATCTCGCGGCGCTCGGTATCGAAGTGCGTGCGGACCGCGCAGGCGTGGGGCGCAACCTGATGGAGCATCCGTCGATTGCCGTGTCCGCGTTTCTCCCACGCGCGATGCGCGCACCGGTCCCCGACGAACACCACGAGCAGGCCATCGTGCGCTTTTCTTCCGGCCTTCCCGGTACGCCGCCCGGCGACATGCATGGCGCGATTCTGTCGCGTTCTGGCTGGCATTCGGTCGGCTATCGGCTCGGGACGATTTTCTTCTGGGTCAACAAGTCGTATTCGCGCGGGCATCTGAAGCTGGCATCGGCAAGTCCGTTCGACGAGCCGAAGGTCGACTTCGCGATGCTGTCGGATCCGCGCGATCTCGAACGGTTAAAGCTCGCGTTGCGCTTCGGTGCACAGACGTTGGCGGCGCCTTCGATGGCGCGTCATCGCGATGCGATCTTTCCTTCGAGCTACTCGCCGCGAGTCGCGGCCGTGGCACTGCCTGGCCGGTGGAATGCGGTTCAGCGCGGCGCGTTGAGCGCGTTGCTCGATGCAGCCGGGCCGTTGCGTGCGTCATTGATCCGGCGCGTGGTAACGCAAGGAGTGTCGATTGACGAACTGCTCGCCGACGATCGCGCGATGACTGAGTTCGTCATTCGTTCGGCAGGCGGCACGTGGCATCCGTCCGGCACTTGCCGCATGGGCGCCGCGGGCGATCCGCTGGCCGTCGCGGACGCCGATGGCGCCGTGTATGGCGTGGAAGGATTGCATGTGTGCGATGCGTCGCTGATGCCGTCCATTCCGTGCGCGAATACGAATGTGCCGACGATCATGATAGCGGAGCGAGTGGCGGATTTGATCAAGCGAAGGGCGCGGCCTGACGCTCGTCGCACGTCTGCAATTGCCTGATGGCTCAGGCAGGCCTGGCTACCCGATTGTCTCCAGCCAGGACGACGACGTAACGCTGCTCGTCACGTTTGCGGATGTTCCGCAACCCAATACTGTCGGAAGCCCCGCGTCGCCGACGTCTTCCATTCTTCCCCTCACGCCCCAAACCCCACAATCCCCTTCACCTCCAGAAACGCCTCCAGCCCCCACTCCCCGTACTCGCGCCCATTTCCCGATTGCTTGTAGCCGCCAAACGGCGACCCCGCATCCCACGCGGGATAGTTCAGATACACGCTGCCCGCGCGCATCCTGAATGCGACCTGCCGCGCACGCGCGATATCCGCCGACTGCACGTATGCCGCCAGCCCGAACGGCGTGTCGTTGGCGATTGCGATGGCCTCTTCCTCATCGCGATACGGCATGATCGCAAGCACAGGGCCGAAGATTTCCTCGCGCGCAATCGTCATCGACGGATTCACGTTGGCGAACACGGTCGGCTTCACGAAGTACCCGCGCGTCAAGCCCTCGGGACGTCCGAGACCGCCCGTCACCAGTTGCGCGCCTTCCTCGATGCCGATGCCGATCAGGCGCTGCACGCGCCCGTATTGCACGTCGCTGACCACGGGCCCCATCGTCGTATCCGACGCGTCTGCTGCGCCGACGCGATGCGCTTCGGCTGCGCGCCGCGCAATCTCCACCGCTTCGTCATGCCGCGCCGCAGGGACCAGCATCCGCGTCGGCGCGTTGCACGACTGACCGCTATTGCCGAAACACGAATTGACGCCCGCCGTCACCGCGGCTTCAAGATCGGCATCGTCGAGCAGAATGTTGGCCGACTTGCCGCCCAGCTCCTGATGCACGCGCTTCACGGTGGGTGCCGCGAGCTTCGCAATGTCGATGCCCGCTCGCGTCGACCCCGTGAACGACACCATATCGACGTCGGGATGACGGCACAGCGCAGCGCCCACCGTCGGCCCGTCGCCGTTGACAAGATTGAACACGCCCGCAGGCACGCCAGCGGCATCGATAATCTGCGCGAACAGCACGGCATTGAGCGGCGACACCTCGCTAGGCTTCAACACCATCGTGCAGCCCGCGGCAATCGCCGGCGCGACCTTGCAGACGATCTGGTTGATCGGCCAGTTCCACGGCGTAATCAACGCGACCACGCCCACAGGCTCGTGATTGATCAGCGTCGTGCCCTTCTTGCGCTGCCATTCGAATGTCTCGCAGGTGCGCAGCACTTCTTCCAGATGCCGCTTGCCGAGCCCCGCTTGCCATGCGTGCGAGAGCTTCGCGGGCGCGCCGATTTCACGCGTGATCGTCGCGGCCATCTCGTCATAACGTTCGAGGTACGCATCGAGAATGCGCCGCACCAGCGCGATGCGTTCGTCGGGCTGCGTGCGCGAGAACGAAACGAACGCACGCTTCGCCGCGGCGACCGCACGCTCGACATCTTGCGCATTGCCGAGCGCCACTTCTGCAAACGGCGCTTCCGTGCAGGGATCAACGACAGGCAGACGGGCCGTGCCGGACGGCTCGACCCACGCGCCGTCGATATAGAACTTCAGGGAATGGGACATGCCGCTTCCGTAGAAAGAAATCAGGCCCGCGCCGTCGACGACGAACGGCGGCTCACGACGACGATCATCACGAGACACAAGGTCAGCGCCGTCAGCATCGTGCTGATCGCCGCGATGGTGGGATCGATCTCGTCGCGCAGCGTCACGAACATGCGCCGTGTCAACGTCTGGTTCGAGCCGCCCGAAATGAACAGTGCGACCACCGTTTCATCCAGCGCCTGAATAAACACGAACACCGCGCCCGAAACGACGCTCGCCTTGATCTGCGGCAGCGTTACTGCCATGAAACTGCGGAAGCGGTTCATGCCGAGGCTGCGCGCGACCATCTCCTGCGTGCGATCGAAGGTCCGCAAATCCGCGCCGACCGAGATCAGCACATACGGCAGTCCGAGCATCGTATCTGCGACGATCAGGCCGCCCAGCGTGTTCACATACCCAGCCTGCGTGAACACGAAGAACACGCCGACGGCGACGATGATGATGGGCACCATCAGCGGCAGCATCAGCAGCGTGCGCAGGTACTTCATCGACCAGTGCGAGCCGTGCTGGATGCCGTATGCCGCCGCAATGCCGAGCGGCGTCGCGATCATTGCGGCACACACGGACGCGGTGAGCGTCACCCGCGCCGCGTCGATCCACGCGGGGTTGTCGAAGAACGAGCGATACCAGCGCAGCGAATACGCGGGCGGCGGGAACGTCATGAACCGGGTATCCGAGAACGACAGCGGCACGACGATCACCACGGGCAACATCAGAAACACGAGGATCAGCACGACGCCCGCACCGAGCGTCAGTCTTCCGAACGAGATCTTGTTCATTTCGCGCCCAAGGTCTTTTCGAGGGGAATCACGCGGCTCGCAGCATAGAAGATCGCGAACACGCAGACCAGCAGCACGACGCTCACCGCACTCGCCGCGCCCCAGCTGTTGTAGATCTCGACATTGCGGCTCACGACCATCGACACCATGATCGACTTGCCGCCGCCCATCAGCTCCGGCGTGATGTAGAAACCGAGACACAGCACGAACACGAGCGTGACGCCCGCTACCACGCCGCTCATCGACAGCGGAAGGAACACGCGGCAGAACACATGCAGCGGCGAACCGCCGAGGCTCGCGCCCGCCTGCGATAGATTGGCCGGGATCTTCTGCATCGCGGAGTACAGCGGCAGCACCATGAACGGCAACAGGATGTGCACCATCGCGACGATGGTGCCGAACTGGTTGTACGAAAGCTGCAATGGCCTGTCGATCAGCCCCATCGACAGCAAGGCCTTGTTCACGAGCCCCGTGCGCTGCAGCAGCACGAGCCATGCATACGTGCGCACGAGCACGCTGGTCCAGAACGGCAGGATGACCATGCCGAGTATCAGCGCGCTCCACTTCGGCGGCACGGAAGCCGCGAAATACGCAACGGGATACCCCAGCAGCAACGTGATACCCGTCACGATGAAGCTCAACTTGAACGTCATCAGGAAGGTGTCGAGATACGTGCCCGTGAAAATGCGCCGATAGTTGACAAGCGTGAACGCACCGTCGTGATAGATCGACTGCCACGACAGCCACGCGAGCGGCAACACGAGCAGTACCACCACGACGAGCAGCGCTGGCGCCATCAGCAGCAGCATCGCGCGATCTTCGCGCTGCTGTTGGCGAACCGACGGGTCGATCGTAGCGGTCTGCATCACAGGCTGATCGTGCAAAGCGTGTTTGACTGTCGTCATCATGCACCCACGGCGTCGAGAAACTGATACCACGCAGCGACGAGCCGGACACCCGGCGCGCGCAGCGAATGAAACGGCACAGGCCGCAAGCCTTCCTGCGCCAGCAATGCAAGCTCGGGCTTCTCGCCGAGCGCGAGCGCCGCGGCATGCTGGCCGATCAGGCTCGCCATCGCGACACCTGCACCGTTATACCCGAGACAGAAGGTCGTGGCAGCGTCGCTGCGGCCGACATGCGGCAACGCATTGAAGGTCATGCCGACATAGCCGGACCAACGGTACGCGACACCGACGCCCGCAAGATCGGGAAAGAGCGCAACCATCGCGCGCTGCAATGCGGCGAAACCCGTGTGCTGCCCTTCCTTGCCGAATGCGTCGCGCCCGCCGAACAGCATGCGCCCGTCGACCTTGCGAAACCACTTCATCATGCGGCGCGTTTCCGTGTAGCTCCGGCGGTTCACCATCAGCTTCGCGTCGAGTTCTGCCGGCAGTCTTTCCGTCGCGATCATCGCGCTGCGAAACGGCACGAGTTCGCGCTGATACTGTGCGGTCGCATCGGTGAGACTGGAATATGCGTTCGTCGCGACGATCACCTGCCTCGCGCGCACGCTGCCGCCGGGCGTGCGCAGCATCGCGCCTTCCTCTGCCTTCGTCATGTCGATGACGGGCGTCGATTCGTAGATGGGCACGCCGCGCGCTGTCAAGCCGCGCGCAATGCCCGTCACGTATTCGAGCGGCAGGATCGTGCCCGCATCGGCACTCAATACGCCGCCGACGAAGCCGTTCGAGCCCGTCTCATGCGTGACCTCCGCGCGCGATTGAACGCTCATCGAAGTATCGCCGAGCTGCGTGCGCACCCAGTCCGCTTCTGCACGAATCGACGCGAACGCGCGCTCGGTGTGCGCGCAACGCAGGCTGCCCGTGTGCTCGAACTGCGTCCGCTCCAGCTTGAATTCGTCGACGAGTTGCTGGACCACACGCACGCCGTCATGTGCAAGCCGGTGCATGCGCCTGGCGGTATCCAGGTCGTAGGCGCTTGCAATCGACGGAAACGACAAACGGAATTTCGACGACACCACGCCGCCATTGCGGCCGCTCGCGCCCCAGCCGATCGGGTTCGCATCGAACACCGCGCAGTCGACGCCGCGCTTTTGCAACGCATACGCCGCCGCGAGGCCCGAATAACCTGCGCCGATGATCGCCACATCGACGCTCAGGTCGCGGGCGAGCGGCGAGCCCATGCTGACGGGCGCGTGCGTAACGGGCGAGCGCGCCGCCATCGCGCGCCAGAGCGAATCGGGTGGCGGCCTGTGCGGTGTCGGTGCGAGCATGATCAGGCAGCGCGCGCTTCGGCTTCGACTGCATCCGCGAGCGCGGCGAGCGTCGCGAACCTGAAGGTCGGCTCCGTCACGGCTTCGGGCACGGGCGTCGCGCCGAAACCCTTCAGTCCCTGGCGCCGCTCGATCCAGCAGGTCGCATAGCCGAGCTTCGTTGCGATGCCGATGTCGTGATACTGGCTTTGCGCGGTGTGCAGGATCTCGTTGAACTTGTAGCCGAAGGCAGCCTGACGGCCGCGGTTATACGCGAAGAATTGCGGATCCGGTTTCGCCACGCCGGTCTCGTCGCAGCAGACCGTATCGTCGAATGGATCGCCTAGCGTGTGCGCGTACGCCGACAACGCGACGCGGTCCGCATTGGTCATCGCGACGAGACGATAGTGCTTGCGCAGGCGCTTCAGCGCCGCGACGGAATCTTCGAACGCGGGCCACTCGAGCACGTCGCGCTGGAATGCGGCAGCCGATTGCGCGTCGTCGGGCAAGCCGAGTTCTTTCGCGAGATGCAGATACACGTTCGCCATCTCATGGCTCGAGCGGCCCGGATAGGTTGCGCGGCCGTCCATGTACGGCTCGAAGATCTGTTCGTCGGTCAGGTCTTTCGCTTTCGCGCCGCCTAGTCGCCGCACGGACGCGAGCACGCCCTTCTCGAAGTTGATCAGCGTGCCGACGACATCGAACGTCAGAACCTTGAAATCGGTAAGCTTCATTGCATCATCCCTTTGCAGTTTGCGTGAATCGCGTAAGAAGGCATGCCCGTGCACAGGCGGTGAGTGAAATCAGGCGGCCACGACGATCGTGTCCTCGGGGTCGAGCGCAACCGTCATGTGCGCGCCCGGCGATGGAATGCGCCGGCGCGCTTCGTGGCTGCCGGGCTGTCGAAGACTGATGGCCGTGCCGTCGGGGAGCGCGGCGAACACGCGCAGACTCTCGCCCTGATAGAGCACTTCGGTGACGCGGCACGAGAGACGGTTCGTATGCATGCCGTCATGTGCATTCGCGCCGTCGATCACGAGCTTCTCCGTCTGCACCGCGAGCAGCAGCCGTTCACCGCGCGGCAACGGATGCGCGCTGCGCAGCACCGCATCGCCGAGACGCACGGCATCGTCGCCGGCGCGGCTCACGTCGAGCAGCGTGGCTTCGCCGATGAAGCTCGCGACGAACGCATCGCAGGGACGGTCATAGAGACGCTCGGGCGTGTCGATCTGCACGAGCCTGCCGTCTTTCAGCACGGCGACGCGGTCGCTCATCGTCAGCGCTTCGCGTTGATCGTGCGTGACGTTGACGATGGTCGCACCGAGCTTCCGATGCAAACGGCGCAATTCGATCTGCATGGTTTCGCGCAACTGCTTGTCGAGTGCCGAGAGCGGCTCGTCCATCAGGATCAGTTGCGGCTCGAACACCATCGCGCGGGCAAGCGCCACACGCTGACGCTGCCCGCCCGACAGCTGGCTGATATTGCGCGACTCGTAGCCGCCCAGTTCGACCATCGCGAGCGCGTCGGCGACTTTCTTCGCCCAGCCCGCTTTCGGCTGGCGGCGCGCGCGCAGCGCAAACGCGACGTTCTCGCCGACCGTCATGTGCGGGAATAGCGCATAGTTCTGGAACACGATGCCGATGTTGCGCTTGTGCGGCGGCGCAAATGTAATGTCGCGCTCGCCGACCCAGACCGTACCCGAGGTGGGTTGCACGAAGCCGCCGAGAATGCCGAGCAGCGTCGTTTTGCCCGACCCGGACGGCCCCAGCAGCGACACGAATTCCCCCGGCGCGATATCGAGCGATACGTCGTCCAGCGCGACCACCGGACCGTAACGCTTCGTTGCCGATCGGATCGATACTCCCGTTTTCGCTCGTGCGTCCATTGCGTGTCTCTCGCTGGAAAGGGGTGTGTTGAGAAAAATATACGGCGCGATCTTTTTGACAGCAATTCCCAAATTGTTGGATCGGGCATAACATCAGGTCATGCCAAACCTTCGCAAGAAACTGCCGAGCGCCAATGCGCTGTTCGTGTTCGAAGCGGCTGCACGCTGCGGCAACTTCACGCGTGCCGCGCAGGAACTCTATGTGAGCCAGCCTGCCGTGAGCCGCATGCTCGCGAGGATGGAAGACCACATCGGGGTGCGGCTGTTCGAGCGGGTGCGCGGCGGCATCGAACTGACGGAAAGCGGCCGTATCCTGTACCGCGCGATCTCCGAGGGCTTCAACGGCATCGAAAACGCAATCAGGGAAATCGAGGCACGCGCGACGGGTGTCGAGTCGGTCACGCTATCGGTGTCGACGGGTTTCACCACACATTGGCTGATGCCGCGCATGAGCCGGCTGAATCAGGCTTTCCCTAATATCGATCTGCGCTTCCAGCTGATATCCGGGCGCATTGGCGGGCCGCTGAACGACGTCGACCTTGGCATGCGTTTTCTGCATGATGGCGAGATCGACGAAAACGCGGTGCTGGTGATGCCCGAAACGCTGCTGCCCGTTTGCAACGAGCGCTATCTGGAAACCGCGCAAACCGACGCAGGCCGCGCGCATGGCGATACGGTGATCGTGATGGACGACGAGGAGCGCGGCTGGCATGAGCGATTTGGCGCATACGCGGGACATCGGCGGCATGTCGCGGGGATGCTGAGCTTCGGCGACTACGCGATCGTCGTGCAGGCTGCACTGCTTGGGCAGGGCATCGCGCTTGGGTGGCTCAATGTGGTGTCGCATTGGCTGGCGCAAGGGGCGTTGTTACCCGCCGAGCAGGAGGTCATCGTTACCAATCGACGCTGTTGTCTTGTCCGGCCTGCCAATAAGCCATTACGACCTGTCGTCGATAGCGTGCGGGATTGGATCATCGAAGAGACTCGCAATGATATGCGGATCATTGAGAAGAAATACCCGAAGCTCGGGTTGTCTGATGCTATGCGGCAGAGTGGGTTGAAGTTTGGTTGATCGGATTGATGCCGGGCAGGCAGCGGACACGTTACGAATTCGCCCTTGCGCACCACGCGCCGCCCGACGTACCGCATCGTTTCTGAGGCGGTCGTGACAACGCCGCCGTGGTCGGTGGCGTCGCAGGGTCGGACGAGCGCAGAAACGTCAACCTCTAGCCTTCTCCAAAAACCCACTCGGCGTCATCCCACAGAACCTTTTGAAATGCCGAGCCAGATGGCTCTGATCAAAGAACCCAACTTCAGTAGCGACAACAGCCCCGGGCACGCCCGCGAGCAGCAGAGTCTGAGCACGCCTGACCCTAACGCCACACAAGTACTTATAAGGCGAAAGCCCGACCTGCTGTCTGAACACGGTAGCGAACCGCGAAACACTGAGCGCCGACAGCTCGGCCAGTTGCGCGAGACTCACAGCCTTATCGAAATTCGCTTCGATATAAGCAACCGCATCGCGCAGGGTGATCGAAGAATCATCGACGGTACTCATGAAGAGGCCTCGCTAACGGCACGCACACCGTGCGCCGGTACGGCATGCGCAAATCGCGCAATAGAAAACGTATCGAGGGGAATCGGCGTGCTGCCTGTGTCGATCAGTTCGGCAATTGTCTCGCCGACACCCGGCCCAATCTGGAATCCCGATCCGCTAAAGCCGAACGCATAGAAGAGTCCCGGCTGCTTCGAACTGGGCCCGATCACCGGCTCGGAGTCGGGCAAATAACTCTCGACGCCGCTCCACACGCGAATCACATGCAACGCCGCAAGCGCCGGCACGAGCCGGCGGAACTGCGCCATCTGCTGCACCGTATTCGCCGGCAGCACGGCTGCCCGCCGCGTGGCAGCATCGGCGGGACCGGGCGGCCCGCCGCCCAGCACAATATTGCCCCGCGGAATCTGCCGGAAGTAGACGCTCTCTTCCTTGATCGACGTGTACACGCCCATCGACGACGCAAACACATACGGCACCGGCTCGGTCACGGCCATCTGCGGGCCGCGCGCGGCCAGCGGCACAGGCTCGCCGAGTTGGGTCGATAGCGCATTCGCCCACGCGCCCGCGCAGATCAACACCTGTTCCGCGCGATACACATCCCCCGCTGCACTCTCGACGCGAAAGCCGCCCGCGTCCTTCTCCACACGCACGATCTCCGTGTTTTCGACGATCCGCGCGCCCATGCGCGCCGCCGCGCGGCCGAACGCCGGCGCCGCCAGCCGCGGATTCGCATGACCGTCGAGCGGCGAGATCGACGCGGCCAACACCTCGCGGCCGAGAAACGGAAAGCGTCTGAACATCGCCTCGCCGTCGAGCACTTCGAGATCGAGGCCGTGCGCACGCGCCTCGGCGGCATAGCGATGAAAGTACTCTGCGTCATGCGCGTGATAGCACACGCGCGTATGGCCCGACGCGAGGAACTCGACGTCTTCGCCGAGCAGTTCCTTCGAATGCCGCCAGGTATCGAGCGCGCGATTGGCCATCGGCAGTTGCGACATCGCGCGCCCTTGCCGGCGCACGCCGCCGAAGTTGACGCCGCTCGCGTGCTGCCCCGTCAGTCCACGTTCGATCAGGATCACCGAACGCCGTCTGCGCCGCAGAAAAAACGCCGTCGACGTCCCGACGATTCCACCGCCAATCACGATCACATCGGCACGATCACTCATTCGCTGAACTCCTTTTCAGCGCTTTCAGCAGCACACGACGTCGCACATGCCGATGCCAGCGCCATCGGCAGCGGCTTGACGGGCGCCTGGCCACGCAACCGGCCGACGGCCTCGAGCGGTACGCGCGCCTCCGCCGCGATCACTTCGGCGCCCGCGTGCGCGCAGAAGCGCCCCTGACAGCGGCCCATGCCGACGCGTGAAAAGGCCTTCGCGCGATTCGCTTCCGTTGCGCCCATCTCGCGCACCACGTGCCGCAATTCGCCTGCCGTGATCGACTCGCAGCGGCACACGATGGTGTCGTCGGGCAAATCCGCCGCGAAACGCGCAGGCCACGGAAATGCCGTGCGCAAGCCCGCGGCGAAACGCGTGTAGCGCGCCAGTTCGGCGCGCAGCTGCACTGCGCCTTCGCGTTCAATACCAGCGTCGCGCAACGCGGCCAACGCGGCAAGGCGGCCCGCGCGTTCCGCGGCATCCGCGCCTCGCACGCGGGCACCATCGCCCGCCAGATAGACGCCTGCGACGCTGCTGCGGCCATCCGCGTCGACGTGCGGCAACCAGGTCTGCGTCGCATCGTCGAAATGGAATTCGCAGCCAGCGAGATCGGCAAGCTGCGTCTCCGCGCGCAAGTGATAGCCGAGCGCGACAGCATCGCAATTCACATCGAGCGTCGAACCGCTCGCAAGCTTCACGCGCACGCCTGTCACGCCATGCGCAGATGAACCGTCGATGGCAAGCGGCGTCACACCGCGATGAACGGGCACGCGTGCGCGCCGCAACACGCCCATCAGCGCAAGGCCGTTGCGCAACGTGCGAGGCATAGCGAGCAAATGAGGCAATGCACGCACGCGTTGTGCGAGCGTCGATGTGTCGAGCACGGCGCTCACGGTCGCACCAGCCTTGACGTATTGCGCTGCCACCAGATACAACAGCGGCCCTGTGCCCATCATCACCGTGCGCGCACCAATCGCGCAACCCTGCGCTTTCAACCCAACCTGAGCGCCGCCCAGACTAAATGTGCCCGCACGATGCCAGCCCGCAACGGGCATCAATCGATCGGTCGCGCCGCTGCAGACGATCAGCGCGTGGAACGGCAGCTCATCGTATTGCGTGCCGCGCACCACATGGACTACCTTCGGCGCGATATTCCAGACCAGCGTGTCGGGCAGATAATCGATGTGCGCGCGCAACGCATCGAAGTCGCGATGCAGCGATTCGGCGCGCGCGGCCTCAGTCCCATAGAGCGCTTCATACGTGCGCGAAAAGCCTTCCGGCTGTCGACGATAAATCTGGCCGCCGTCGCGCCGCCCTTCGTCGATGACGGTCGGACGCAAGCCCGCTTCCACGAGCGCCTGCGCCGCGCGCACGCCCGCAGGCCCCGCGCCGATCACGATCACTTTCAGTTGCTTCAGGTCCCGTTGCGCGGCCATACGCCCTCCCCGGCAAACGCCATGCGCGTCACAATCGACATCCCCGGCTCAGCGGGCGTCGTGCATGCGCGCACGCGCTCACCTTGCGTGGTCCAGACCCAGCAGTCCTGGCAGGCGCCCATCAGACAGAAGCCTGCACGACGGCCGTCGCCGAATTCCGAATCGCGCAGCGTGTCGTGCGAGGTCAGCAGCGCGACCATCAGCGTGTCGCCTTCGGCCGCCTGGGTGACGACGCCGTCGACCGTGATGTCGAAGGTCTTGCGCGCCTGCTCCGCCACTCTCACGAAGCGCGCGTTCATGCCGCCACCCTATCGGCCGTCTGCATGCGGATCAGCGCCTCGGCTGAGTGATGGCAACGAATCTCCGCACCCGACGGCAGTTTCCTCACGGAAGGCGGCGTGACGTTGCACATGCCGTCGATACGCGCCGGACAGCGCGAGCGGAAGCTGCACAGTTCGTGCGGGTGCGCGTCGCTCGACGGCCCCATCGCTGGCAATGCGCCGCCCGTCAGTTCGCACCGCGAGTCGAGCCAGCCGGGCCGCAGCGCGGGCACGGAATCGACCAGCAGGCCGGTGTACGGGTGATAAGGCGGCGCAGCCAGCGCGTTTCGCTGTCCCGCTTCGACGCATTGCCCCGCGTACAGCACGATCACTTCATCGCAGATCGCGCGCACCGTCGAAATGTCGTGGCTGATGAACATGTACGACACGCCGAGTTCGCGCCGCAATTCGCCGAGCAAGTCGAGGATCGCCGCGCCGACCACGGTATCGAGCGCGGACGTCACTTCGTCGCAGAGAATCAGCGCCGGCTTCGCGGCGAGCGCGCGCGCCAGGTTGACGCGCTGTTTTTGTCCGCCCGACAAACCGCCCGGCTGACGCCTCGCCACCGAAGCGGGCAGCTTCACCAGATCGAGCAGTTCGAGCATCCGCTTCTGTGCTGCCGCTCCGCGCAGGCCGTGATAGAAGTTCATCGGCCGGGCAAGGATGTCGGCAATCGTGCGGCTCGGATTGAGCGCCGTGTCGGCGTTCTGGAACACGATCTGCACGCGCCGGTATTGATCGAGCGTGCGCTCCGAGAGCTTCGCGGGCAGCGGCTTGCCGTCGAGCAGCACGTCGCCGCGCGCGCGATCCACCAGCCCCGCCACCACACGCGCCAGCGTCGTCTTGCCCGAACCGGATTCGCCTATCACGCCGAGCGTGCGGCCGCACGCGATCTTCAGGCTCACGTCGTCGAGCACGCGCACGGCGGGCACGCCATTCGCGTCGACGCGTCCGTATCCCGCGCTCAGGTTGCGGATTTCGAGCAGCGGCGGCGGATCTCCCGCCACCGTCGAGTCGAGCTCGGGCTCTGCGCGCCGTGTCGCCGCAAGCAGTTGCTGTGTGTAGGCATCGGCAGGCGCGTCGAGCACTTGCGCCGTGGTGCCGTTCTCGCGCACCGTGCCGCCGTTGAGCACGACGATGCGATCCGCCATCTGCGCGACCACCGCGAGATCGTGCGATACGTACACGGCCGTCGTGCCGAGTTCGCGCACCACCTTCTTGAACGCGGCGAGCACTTCTATCTGCGTGGTCACGTCGAGCGCCGTGGTCGGCTCGTCGAACACGACGACGGCGGGATCGGTAATCAGCGCCATCGCCGCCATCAGGCGCTGCAGCTGGCCGCCCGACACCTGGTGCGGATAACGCGAGCCGATCGTCTCCGGCGCAGGCAGTGCGAGGGAACGGAACAGATCGATCGCTTTCTTGCGCGCGGCGGCGGGCGACATCAGCTTGTGGAGCAGCGCGGGCTCCGTCACCTGATCCATGATCGTGCGCGCCGGATTGAAGCCCGCCGACGCGCTCTGCGCGACATACGCGACCGTGCGCGCACGCAATGCGCGCCGCCCGCTGTCGTCGAGCGACAACACATCTACGCCCCCGATGTTCACGGAACCGCCCGCAATCGAGCAGCCGCCACGCGCATGACCGAGCAGCGACAGCGCGATCGTCGTCTTGCCCGAGCCCGACTCGCCGATCAGCGCGAGCACTTCGCCCTTTTTCACCGAGAAGTCGACGCCCTTCACGATGTGCACGACAGGGTCGGGCGCCGTGCCTGCGACCACCCGCAGGTCTTTCACTTCGATCATGTTCATCGCCCGCCTCCCTGCGCACGCGCGCCGTGACGGCGCAGACTGTCGATCAGAAGATTCACGCCGACGGTCAGTGTCGCGATCGCGACAGCGGGCATCAACACGGCAGGCGCGCCTTCCGCGAGACCGCCGATATTCTCACGCACGAGCGAGCCCCAATCGGCATTCGGCGGCTGCACGCCGAGGCCGAGAAAGCTCAGGCCGGACAGCAACAGCACGATGAACACGAAGCGCAAGCCGAAGTCGGCGAGCATCGGATGAATCATGTTCGGCAGCACCTCGACGCGCGCAATGTAGAACAGCCCTTCGCCACGCGCCTTCGCGACCTGCACGTATTCGAGCGTCATCAGGTTGACGGCGAGCGAACGTGAGATGCGAAACGCGCCGGGAATGTACGCGAGCGCCGCGACTGTGATCAGCATCGGCACGGACGAGCCGAAAGCCGCGATCACGACGAGCGCGAGCACCTTGCTCGGAATCGAGATCAGCGCATCGAACAGACGGCTGAGGATTTCGTCGACCCAACGTCCGGAGACGGCCGCGACGAGGCCGAAAAACGTGCCGATGCAGCTCGCGAGCACCGTCGCCGCCAGCGCGAGCCCGACCGTATATTGCGTGCCGTACAGCACGCGGCTTAGCATGTCGCGGCCCAGATAATCGGTGCCGAGCGGATGCGCGGCGCTGTACACACCGAAGATCTCCGTCGACGTCACCGCGCCGCCCTTGTATGGCGCGACCAACGGCCCGATGAACGCGATGCAGAGCCAGAACACGACGATCGTGAGACCGATCAGGCCGAGCAGCGAAAAGCGGCTCACGAGACGGCGCAGCGAGCCGCGCTTTGCAACTTGCGTTTCCACGGGCGCGTCCTGGACAGCATCGGCGCAAGGCTTGCCGTCTTCATCGGGTGCGTACAGAACGGTGGTCGCGTGAGAGGTGGCGGGTCGGTTCATCGTTGACGCAGCCTCGGGTTGGAGATGATTTGACACAGGTCGGCGATCAGCACGAGCACGAGATACGCCGCGCAGAACACCATTACGCAGCCCTGCACGAGCGGCATGTCGCGGTTCGTGACGGCATCGACCATCAGGCTCGCGAGTCCCGGATAGTTGAAGATCGACTCGACGATCACCACGCCGCCGAACAGATACGACAGGCTCAACGCGACGGCATTGGCGATCGGTCCGATCGTGTTGGGCAGCACGTGGCGCAACACGATGCGCATCGGCGACGCGCCCTTCAGCAACGCCATCTCGACATACGATGCGCTCAGCTGGTCGAGCACCGCCGCGCGCGTCATGCGCGCCATCTGCGCGACGATCACGCAGCACAGCGTCATCACGGGCATCGCGTAGATGCGCAGTAGTGCGCCGAAGGAAGTCACCTCGGACAGATACGACAGCGCGGGCAACCAGCGCAGCTTCACCGCGAAGATCAGCACGGCGACCGTCGCGATAAGAAACTCCGGCACGGCGACTGTCGACAACGTCAGCACATTCAGCACGCGGTCGAGCAGCGAGCCGCGAAACATCGCCGATAGAATGCCGATCAACAGCGCGAGGGGCACGGACACCAGCGCCGTCAATCCCGCGAGCACGAGCGAGTTCGGCAGACGCGTGGCGATCAGTTCGCTGACGGGCAGATTGTTCGACAGCGACGTGCCGAAGTTGCCGCTCACGACATGCATGAGCCACTGCACATAGCGCTGCAGCGCGGGCTGATCGAGCCCGAACTGATGACGCAAGGCGGCGACCTGTTCGGGCGTTGCGGCCTGCCCGAGCGCCTGTTGCGCCGCGTCGCCGGGCAACAGGCCCGTGATGGCGAACACGATCGCCGACACCAGCAGCAGCGTCAGCAACGCAAGACCGAGACGCGCGGCGACGAGTCGTTGCGCATGGGCTTTCATCGGATATCGCCTCCTTCTTCGAAGCCGCGCGCCGCGCGGCGGCGGCACGCGTGATGGCAGAACGGAATCAGGCGTCGAGCCAGACGTTCTCCGCGAACATGAAGCCCATCAGGCCGGCCAGCGGAATCGAGCCGAGCCCTTTGAGCGTCGACGAATGCGCGTCGAGCGAACTCTGGAACATCGGAATGCCAATGCCGCCGTCTTCATGCACGAGCTGCTGCATATCGCCGTAGATCTTCTTGCGCTTCGCGTCGTCCGGTTCGCCGCGCGCGGCGACCAGCATCTGATCGAACTTGGGGTTTTTCCAGTTCGCCTCGTTCCACGGCGCGTCGGACTTGAAGAACTGCGTGAACAGCACGTCGGCGCTCGGGCGAGCGTTGATATTGCCGTAGCCGAGCGGATGCTTCATCCAGTGGTTCGACCAGTAGCCGTCGGACGGCACGCGCACCACCTGCAGATTCAGGCCCGCTTGCGGCGCGACCTGTTGCAGCAGCATGGCCATTTCGACGGAGCCTTCGGCGGCGGGCGACGCGTACAGCTGCACGGGCGCGCTGCCAAGCTTGGCCTTCTGGAAGTAGAACTTTGCCTTCTCCGGGTCGAACGCGCGTTGCGGCAGGCCCGCCATGTAGTACTTGTTGGTCGGATCGATCGGCTGGTCGTTGCCGATCGCGCCATAGCCGAGAAACACGGCGCGTCGGATCTGCTCGCGATCCATCAGATGCGTCAGGCCGCGGCGGAAATCCGCCGTGCCCGTGATGCCGCCTTCGTCGCGCATGATGAGGTCGGTGTACTGACCCGTCTTCGTCTCCAGCACCGAGAAACCGGGCGTGCCCTTGATGCGCGCCGTCGATCGCGGGCTCACGGCATTGATCAGCTGCACGTCGCCGGACAGGAGCGCATTCACGCGCGCCGATTCGTCGCCGATGCCGATCAGCTCGACTTCGTCGAGATGCGGCATGCCCGGCTTCCAGTACTTCTCGTTGCGCACGCCGACCGTGCGCACGCCCGGCGAAAATTCCCTGAGCTTGAACGGACCCGTGCCGACGGCGGTCTTGAAGTCGGTCGTGCCGTCCTTGATGATCAGGAAGTGCGACGTGGCTAGAATCACGGGCAAGTCCGCGTTCGCGCCTTCGAGGGTGATCGTCACTTCGTTCGGGCCTGTCGCTTTCGCATCCTTGATCTGGTCGGCGAGCGTCTTCGCTTTCGAGCCGACAGCGGGATCCTTGTGGCGCATCAACGAGTAGATCACGTCTTGCGGCGTAAGCGACTTGCCGTCATGGAACTGCACGCCGCTGCGCAGCTTGACGACCCACACGGTCGCATCCTTCGTGTCCAGCGATTCCGCCAGCGCCATCTTCGCGCCGAGATGCGAGTCGAGTTCCGTCAGGCCGTTGTAGAACATGTTGGCGCGCACGTAGTCGGTGCCGAGCGCACCCTTCGCGGGATCGAGCGTGTCCGCGGCGGACGCCGACTGCGTCGCGACGCGAATCTTGCCACCCTGCTTCGGTTTGGCCTGCTGTTGCGCGGCGGCGCCGCTGCTCGTCGCCAGCAGGCCAGCGCCCGTCAGCGACATCAAGCCGCCCGCCGCCATCGCGCGCAGCACGTCGCGCCGCGAAGCACCGCGGCGCGTCAACTCTTCGAGCCGGATGCCGGCATGGGCGACTGCTTCAGGCGATTTATCGATGCTCATGAAACTCTCCGCGTCAGATGGTCTTGGGGGAAATTCGGCAGCTTCGGGCTGTCTTTGGCATGCCTGGTTAGAAACAACGTCGATAAGCAACGTCAGTAGAAAATGTCTTTGATCTGGTAGTACGCGCCGACAAGCGGCAAGAACCACGGCTTGCCCGTGTGTCCCGGAATCGCGGGCCAGTCGAAATCGCGCCAGGGGTTCGCGGCCGCATTGCCGCCGATCACATCGGCCATCACCTGGCCCATGTGCGTCGACATCTGCGTGCCGTGTCCGCTGTAGCCCATCGAAAAATAGATGCCGTCGTGCTGACCGGCGCGCGGCAGACGGTCCGCCGTGATATCGACGAGGCCGCCCCAGCAATAGTCGATGCGCGCCTGCGCGAGGGCAGGAAACGTCTGCGTGAGATTTGCCTGCAGAATGCGGCCGCTCTTCGCATCCGACGGCTGCTCGGAAGCCGTGAAGCGTGCACGTCCGCCGAACAGCAGCCGCGAGTCCGACGTCACGCGGAAATAGTTGTGCATCAGGCGGCTCGTCGTGTACGAACGGCGCATCGGCAGCAGACGCGCGAGCTGGTCGGCTGGCAACGGCTCCGTCACGACGATGAACGAACCGACGGGCGCGAGCCTGCGCCGGTACCAGCCGAACGGCCCATGCCGCGACGGCCCCGTCGCGATCAACACCTGGTGCGCGCGCAGCGTACCGCGCGCCGATTCGATCCGGTAGGCGCCGCGGTCCTTTTCGATCAGCGTGACGGCTGCATGCTCGAACAGCCGCGCGCCATTGCGCACTGCCGCGTGCGCGAGCCCCGCCGCGAACCTGCCCATATGCATCTGACCGCCGCGCTTTTGCAGCAGCCCGCCGAAGAAACTGTCCGACTCGACCTCGCTGCGAATGCGCTCGCGCGCGATGATCTCCACGTCGGGATCGACTTCGCGGCGAATGAGCTCGGCTGTCTGCTCGAGGTGCGCGAGATGATGCGGCTTCGCGGCAAGCTTCAGCTTGCCCGATGCGAGATAGTCGCAATCGATCTGCTCGTCGCGGATCAACCGCTCGACGGTATCGACGGCGGCTGCATACGCGCGATAGCAGCCCTGCGCACGCTCGACGCCCAGTTGTGCGCGCAGCGCCGCATAGTCCTGCGCGACGCCCGTGTTGCACTGGCCGCCGTTGCGGCCCGAAGCGCCGCCGCCGATGCGCCCGGCATCGAGCACCGTCACCGAGGCGCCCCGTTTGCCGAGCGCGAGGGCGGCGGACAAGCCCGTGAAGCCGCCGCCGATCACGGCGACGTCGACATAGCCTTCGACGGGTCCCTCGCTCGCCGGCATGCCGGCGGGCGCGGTGTCGAGCCAGTAGGAGTCGAGTTTCATCGGGTGTCCTTGCGCGCGTGTGGACGTTGGCGTGGGCGTATCAGAGACCGAGTTGCGTTGCGAGGTCGCCAATCGTGTCGACTTCGTAGTACTCGTAGTACGGCGTGCCCGGCTCGTGGCCGCGTTTGACGAAAGCCTTGTGCCTGATGCCCATGTCGTGCGCCGTCATCAGGTCGTAACGCAGACTCGACGACACGTGCAGCACGTCGCCCGGATTGCAGTTGAGCTGGTCGAACATGTACTCGAAGCCCTGCATGCGCGGCTTGTACGATTGCGCCTGCTGCGCGGTGAACACACGATGGAACGGCGCACCGAGCTTGTCGACGTTGCTCTGAATCTGATCGTTCGACGCGTTCGACAGAATCACGAGCTTGTACTTCTTCGCAAGACGCGAGAGGCCTTCCGGCACATCGGGATGCGGCCCCCAGGTCGGCACGGCCAGATAGAATTTTTCTGCTTCCGCTTCATTGAACTCGACGTTCATGCGCTTGCAGGTGCGGCGGACGGCATTGACGATCACGTCGCGGTACGGCTTCCATGCGCCAAGCACTTCGTCGCGGCGATAACCGGCGAAGAACGCGACGAAGCGCTCCAGCTCGGCGCCGTGCAGGCGGTCGGCGTAGAGTTCGCGGGCCATGTCGGCCATGCGGAACTTCGTCAGCGTGCCGTAGCAGTCGAACGTGATGTACTTCGGCTCGAAATCGATCATGGTGTCAGTCCTATCTTGTTGTGAACCCACGCGAGGTTCAGTGGCGGAACAGGAAAACGCATCCCTGCGGAAAATTTAACCAGTGCAAAAAGGTCCGATGTCGCTGATTCGAGTGGCTCGCGCGATACAAACCACGCGTTTTGAGGGGCATCGGCAGCAGACTATGCGGCGCCGTTTCATCGCTATCGCGTCGGTGGCATTCGTCAGACGCGCGCGTCGATCAGCACGCTCTTGAAGCGCAGGTTCGCTTCGTAAGCCTGCCGGCCAAGATCCTTGCCGATGCCCGAACGCTTGTAGCCGCCCGTCGGAATCATGAAGTCGCTGGTGCGTCCGTAGCGGTTCACCCAGACCGTACCCGCCTCGATGCCGCGCACCATGCGCAGCGCGCGGCCCAGATCGGCCGTATGCACGCCGGCGGCAAGGCCGTAGTCGGGATGCGCGGCTAGCGCGAGCGCTTCGTCTTCCGTGTCGAAGGTCTGCAAGGTCAGCACGGGGCCGAAGATCTCGTCACGCACAGCGTCTGTCTGCGGCGTGACGTGCGTGAGCAGCGTCGGCGCGTAGAAGGCGCCCGGCGTCGCCGCATCCGCGCGATGGCCGCCGCAGCGCAAGCTCGCGCCGCTCGCGATGCTGCGCCCGACGATCGCCTCGATCCGCGCCGCCTGCGGCTCCGAGATGATCGGCGGCAGCGTCGTATCGGGCGACCAGGTTGCGCCCGCCCTCGGTTCGCTGAAAAGGCGCTGGATGCGTTCGGCAAGTTCGTCCGCGATCGGCCGCTCGACCAGCAGCCGCGACCCCGCGACGCAGACCTGCCCCGCATTGCCCGTAATCGCGCCGGCGATGCGAGCCGCCACGTCGTCGAGACGCGGCGCATCGGCGAAGACGATCTGGGGGCTCTTGCCGCCCAGTTCGAGCGTGACGGGCTTGGTGCCCGTTTCGGCGCACGCCGCCATGATCGCCGCGCCCGTGCGCGTCGATCCCGTGAAGGTCACCTTCGCCATGCGCGGGTGACGCACGAGCGCATCGCCCGTGGTGCGGCCGTCTCCTTGCACGACGTTGAAGATGCCGGGCGGCACGCCCGCTTCGACGGCGAGTTCGGCCAGCCGCAATGCGGAAAACGGCGTCATCTCCGAAGGCTTCAGCACGACGGCGTTGCCCGCCGCAAGCGCAGGCGCGATCTTCCACGACGCCATCACAAGCGGGAAATTCCACGGCGCGATCGCGCCGATCACGCCATACGGTTCGGCGATCGTCATGCCGAGATGATCGTGATCGGTCGCGGCGACGTCGCCGCCGATCTTGTCGGCGAACTCCGCATAGAAGCGGATGCCTTCCGCCGTGAACGGCACGTCCCAGTTGAAGGCGTCGCGGATGGGCCGCGTCGAGCCGAGCGCTTCTAGCGGCGCTAGCGTGTGGACATCGGCGGCAACGAGACGGGCGAAGCGGCGCAGTACGCGCGCCCGTTCGCGCGGCGCGATGCGCGCCCAGCCGCTCGTCCGAAAAGCCGTCCATGCGTTCTGCACCGCGCGGTCGACAAGTTCGGCATCGGCGATGGGCACCGACGCGTAGACAGCGCCGTCCGACGGACGCGCGACCTCGATGCGCGGTCCGTGCACATCGACGTATTCGCCGCCGATAAAATGTCCGCTGCGCACGTTGATCGTCGCGGGATCGAATCGGTCCATTTGCGTAAGTCCTCGATTGCCTTCGATGCTGCAAATCGTAGGCTCGCCGCCACCGCATATTTCACCGACAAAAAAGCGCACACAGCACAATTCGCGCGTTCTCGCCGCCCGAACTCCGCGTTTTGCAGCGCATCATGATTGAGTCGGCATGCGCATCGCGCGATAGAAGGATCGTCCTAGTCGTGCGCGCGATACGGTGAGAGAGTGACGGTATGTGTCTTCAGAATGAGGAGGCCGGCGTGTCCGACCCAAACAAGAACGGCATGATCGACTACCGCCCTTTCACCTCCGACGACATCGCGGCAGGGCATGCGCTGTCGACTGCCGTCAGATGGCGGCATCGTCCCGATGACTGGCGCTTTGCGGCACGCCTCGGGCAAGGCTTCGTCGCGCAGGATGCAAGCGGCGTGATCGGTACCGCTCTGGCATGGCGCTTCGGACGCGAAGCCGCGACGCTCGGCATGATGATCGTCGCGCCCGAGCATCAGCGGCGCGGCGTGGGGCGCAAGCTACTCGAACTGTTGATCGACGAACTCGGCCCGCGCACGCTGCTGATTCACGCGAGCCCCGCGGGCGAATCGCTCTGCAAGCAGCTCGGCTTTCGAAGCATCGGCAAGATCCATCAGCATCAGGGCGCGGCGTTTCAGCCACCCCTCGTGTCACTGCCGCCAGGCGAGCGGCTGCGTCCGCTGGGCGTCAACGATGCGCCGCGCCTCGTCGAACTGGCGTCGCGCGCGAGCGGGCTGGATCGCAGCGAGCTGTTGCCGGCACTGCTCGATATCGCAAGCGGCATCGCACTCGACCGCGACGGCGAACTGATCGGCTTCGCGCTCTTCAGGCGCTTCGGCGACGGGCATGTGATCGGCCCCGTCGTCGCGCCGGGCTCGCCGGATGCGAGCCGCGCAAAAGCGCTCATCAGCCACTGGCTCGCGCTGAATGCGGGCATGTTCGTGCGGATCGACACGCCTGCCGAGTCCGGCCTTTCGTCGTGGCTCGAAGGGCTTGGGCTGCCGCATGTCGACAGCATCGAAAAGATGATGCGCAATGGACCGCTTCCCGCCGATCCGCAGTTGAAGCAGTTTGCGCTGACGAGTCAGGCGGTGTGGTAACGCCGGCCGTCAACGCAAGCATGCCCGCGGCGCCCGAAGGCGACGCGGGCATGCATGGCGCCGTGCAGACTTACTTCAATTCGACGCGCTTGATCTCGCCGACGATCACCAGGTAGCTGATGATCGCGACCAATGCGTTGCACGCGACGAACACCAGTGCGCCGCTGAACGAGCCCGTCGCCTTGACGATATAGCCGATGATGATCGGCGTCGTGATGGCCGCGATGTTGCCGAACGTGTTGAACATGCCGCCGCTCAGACCCGCGATCTGCTTCGGCGACGTATCCGCGACCACCGCCCAGCCGAGCGCGCCGAGGCCCTTGCCGAAGAACGCGAACGCCATGATCGCAACGACGACGGCCGACGAGTCGACATAGTTGCACGCGATCATGCTGGTCGAAAGCAGCATGCCGACGACGATCGGCACCTTGCGCGCGACCGTCAGCGAACATCCCTTGCGGATCAGGAAGTCGGAGAAGATGCCGCCGAGCACACCGCCCACGAATCCGCACACGGCCGGCAACGCGGCCACGAAGCCCGCGTTGAGAATGGACATGCCGCGTTCCTTGACGAGATACACGGGGAACCATGTCAGGAAGAAATACGTGAGCGTCGTGATGCAGTACTGGCCGATATACACGCCGAGCAGCATCCGGTTGCTCAGCAGCTGCTTGACGTACGACAGTTTCGGCGCTTCGCTCGCGCTTTGCGTCGTGCCCGCCTGCGCAGCGGCATCATCTGCGATCGCCGCCTTGTTGGGCCGGTCCATGTCGATAAGCGCGCCGCCTTCTGTGATATGGGCGAGTTCGGCGGGGCTGATGCGCGGGTGATCCTTCGGGCTGTGCACCGTCTTCATCCAGACGAAGCTCACGACGATGCCCACGGCGCCCATGAAGTAGAACACGTAGGGCCAGCCGAAGCGGTGCGTGACCCAGCCCATGATCGGCGCGAACAGCACTGTCGCGAAATATTGCGCGGAATTGAAAATGGCCGATGCCGTGCCACGCTCGGCGGCGGGAAACCACGAGGCCACGATGCGGCCATTGGCGGGGAACGATGGCGCCTCGCTGAAGCCCACCATGAAGCGCAGCACGAACAGCGTCGTGACGGCGACGGACACACTCAGAAAGCTCACGGTGCCCTGCAATACCGTAAACAGCGACCAGATGAAAATGCTGGCGGCGTAGACGCGTTTCGAACCGAAGCGGTCGAGCAGCCAGCCGCCCGGCAACTGGCCGATCACATACGACCAGCCAAACGCGGAAAAGATGAAGCCCATCGCGACCGCGTCCAGACCGAGATCTTTCGACATCGACGTACCTGCCATCGACAGCGTCGCGCGGTCCGCATAGTTGATGGCCGTGACGAGGAACAACATCGCGACGATCCCGTAACGGATGCGCGTTCTCCGCTCGGCGGTCACGCCTTGCACTACGTTGGCCATAAAATGTCTCCCCCTCGAATCAGCGTCTTGCCGGCAAGATTTCGCAACCGGCGGCGCAAGCGTGCGCCGCCTCATAGGTTGTCTGACGACATCATCGAACTCTGTACCAATATTTGCAATCCGGCGTTTACCCTGGCGGATTCATTGCGCGGCGCGTGGACGCTGCGCTGCGTTTTGCCCACCCACGGGATGTGCTTCCGTTCTAACAGTTGTACGACGACGTACCTCGCGGGACTTTTTGAAATGGCACGGGCGGATAGGGGGCGTGCCTTAAAATCGCGCGATGGAAACCGCCCGCCCGACCATTCGCCTGTTATCGGCCAGCGATGCGCCTGCCTACGCGTCGCTGCGGCTGAGCGCAATCGACGAGGCGCCCGGGTCGTTCCTGTCGACGCGCGACGAAGAAGCCAAGCGGTCGATCGATGAAATCGAGGCGCGCATCTGTTCGACGGCGAATCAGGTGGTGTTCGGCGCGTTTGCGGGCGACCGGCTCGTTGCCGTGGCGGGGCTGCGGCGGTATCCGTTGCGCCCTGTGCTGCAAAAGGGATTCCTGTGGGGGCTGTTCGTCGTGCAGGAGCATCGACGGAGCGGCATTGCGCGGAGTCTGATCGCGGCCGCCGTCCATCAGGCCCGCGCGATGGGCCTCGCGCAGATCACGCTCAATGCGGGCGTCGACAATGCCCGTGCGATCGCGCTTTACCGGTCGGCGGGCTTCGAAACAGTGGAAGACGAACCGTGCGCCGGCGAGATCGACGACGATGCCGATCGCGAAGTCGAGATGGTGTTGCGGCTGGGTTGAGTGGCTTTCATGCCGTCAGTTGTCGATGAACGACTGCAGCATGCGGTTGAACGCGGCGGGATTCGCAACGTTCATGCCGTGCGACGCGCCCGTTATCGTGCCCCGCTCCGCGCGGTAGATCCAGCCTTCCAGACTATCGACATTGTTGCGGAACATGCGCGGGCTCTTTTGTCCGTCGATCAGCAGCGTCCGGCAGGTCACGTCGGCCGCCGCTTCTCGCGAATAGGCCGGCAACGGATCGAGAAACTGCTTGGGGAGCGTGCTGGCGTTGTCGATCGCCATCATGCGGAAGGCGTCCGTGCTCTTGCGCCATGCGCCGGGCGCGCTGACGGAATCGACGAACAGTTCGAGCCCCGGCTCGACCACGCCCTCCTCGATCATGGCCGCCACTTTGGCGCGCAGCGCATTCATCGGCGACGGCAGCGACGCTTCGCGCATGCCGTCGAGTTGCAGCGGGCCGCCAGGATCGGCGAGCGTCAGGCTTTTGACGAGACGAGGATATTCGCGTGCCAGTTGAAACGCGACGCATCCGCCGCGCGAATGCCCGACCAGATGCACAGGGCCGAGATCCAGTGCAACGACGAACTCCGCCAGTTCGGCGACGTGAACCTGCCAGCCGAAATCATTCTGGATGCAGGCCTCGGCGGCGGGCCAATAGTGGCTGAGACTGGGCGCGATGCAGCGCAAGTGCGCCGAAAGCGGCGCGATCTGCGCGTCCCAATAGCGGAAATCGCACAGCGAGCCGTGCACGAACACGACCGGCTCGCCCGCGCCGCGCTCGACATACGGGATGCAAATGCCCGATGCGACAGTCGCGAAACTCAGCTGGGGATCGGCCAGCAATGAGTGATCGGTTCGCATGTTCATTGCAATCACAGCCTCGTAGATATCGTGGTGTGACTACTATGCAGGATTATCTGGCGTAAGAAAAACGCGTAATTCGGATCGAAGCGTTCAGGTTTTCTGATAGCAGCGCGAGGCGAGGCGCGGTTCACTGGCCGCCTCCCCGCTTCCATCAACGGCGCAGGCTAACCTGCAAACTGCAGCGCCTGAGAGAAATCGGCGATCAGATCGTCGATATCTTCGATGCCCGCGGACAGCCGCAACATGCCGTCGGAGATGCCCATCGCCTTGCGTGTTTCCGGCCCCGCCTCGAAAAAGATCGTCGGCGCGACGGGAATGATCAGTGTGCGCGTGTCGGCGAGACCGGTTGCCTTGATAGGCAGCTTCAGCGCGTTGACGACTTCCACCATGCGCTGCGCGTCGCGCAATTCGAACGACAGGAGCCATGACGCGCTCTTGAACAGCGCTTGCGCGATGTGATATTGCGGATGGCTCTTCAGCCCTGGATAAAACACCTTGCCAACCGCTTGGTGTCCTTCCAGGAACTGCGCGAGGGCAAGCGCGTTGTCGCTGCTTTGCTTCACCCGCAACGCGAGCGTTTCCGCGCCCATCGCAATCGAGTGCGCCTGCTCGGAAGACAACGACGCCCCCATGTCGCGCAGGCCTTTCTTGCGAATCTGCAGCAGACCCTGCTCTTTCGGCGCCGAACGCCGGTAGTCGTCCGCGATGTTCGGATACGCGCTCCAGTCGAACAGGCCCGTGTCGGTGACCGCGCCGCCAAGCGCGGCGCCGTGACCCGCAATCGTCTTCGTCAGCGAGTTGATGACGAGCGTCGCGCCGACCGCCTTAGGCTTGAACAATGCTGCAGAGGTAATCGTGTTGTCGACGACATAGACGAGGCCGCGCTCGCGGCATACGTCACCGATACCCTGCAAGTCCGGAATCTGCGTGCCCGGATTCGCAATGGTTTCGACGAACACCATGCGCGTATTCGGCCGGATCGCGTTCTTCACATTGTCGACATCGCATGTATCGACAGTCGTGACTTCCACGCCGAACATTCGCAACGTGCCCAGCAGGCTATTGGTGTTGCCGAAGACGTAACGGCTCGATATGAGGTGATCGCCCGCACGCAGGAGCGTCAGGAAGGTCGCTGTGATCGCGGCCATGCCCGTGCTGAAGCAGACGGTGCCGATGCCGTCTTCGAGGCCCGTGATCTTGCGCTCGAGCGCGGCCGTCGTGGGGGTCCCCTGCCGCGCGTAATTGAAGCCGCCCTTTTTCGTGCCCTGGAATACGCCGATCAGATCCTCGACGCGCTCGAAGCCATATTGCACGGACGTGTGAATCGGCTGATGCACGCCGCCGTGCTCGCTACCCGTGACTCTGTCGCCATGAACGATGGCTGTGGTGAGTCCTTGCTTGTCCATCCCTTCTCCGTTCTTCAAGTCGAATATCGCGGGTCATTATCGCCGCAAACAGACGGGGCCAGGATATTCGGCGCACTGCCGGCCGGCTCGAGCGTGCGCGGCGAGATCGGGAGCTCACTCGTCCCGCGCCGGATCGTAGGGCACCACCTGCTCACGCTCGTCGGGATGATTGCGCGCCACGATAGCGCGCGCAGCCGTCGTCGTGCTCAGATTGAAAGGCTGATGCGGCACGCCGGGTGGGATGAACAGAAAGTCGCCGGCTTCCGTAACGACCGACGCGCGCAGCCCCGGCCCGTAACGTGTTTCGACGCGGCCCTCCAGCACGTAGATGCCCGTCTCGTAACCAGAATGAACATGTGGCTCCGCATGTCCGCCCGGCGGCACCACGACGAGATGCATCGACAGCGCTTGCGCGCCCGCCGTCGTGCCCGAAATGCCGACGAAGTACGGCAGGCGCTGCGTCGTGGCGATCTCGCGGTCGGGATGCACGACGACGACTTGCATGCGTTCGCGCTGTGAATCGTCTTTCATATGCGACCCTCCGTTCGATGGGCGGCTGAATCACAAACGATTTTACGCCGTGCGTTCACGGCGAATCGATAGCTTGCGCCTGTTCCTGAAGCGTTCGCTGAACGGGCGGCAGACATCGTGGATACGGTTCGGCGGTGTATAAGGGTCGAAGACGTGCCCACAATCAGCGGAGCCATCGAACATGAATAAACGTCAGTTCCTCACCCGCGCCGCTGTACTCGGCGCCAGCGTCACGCCCGCGTTCGGCGCCGGGAATGCGAAACCCGCCGCATGCGCGGCGGCCCCCGCGATCCTCACCGTGTCGGGCGCGGTCAAGCATACGAACCGCGGGCCGCTCGATCCTGCCTTCGACCCTCTGATGACGAAGCAGCTCGTCAAGTTCGCGTCGGCCCGCACGTTCGACTATCCGTCGATCGCAAGCCTGCCCGCGGTGACGATCAAACCGACCGTCGAATACGACGCGAAGCAGCACACGCTGAGCGGCCCGCTGCTCGCAAACGTACTCGAGAAAGCTGGCGTGCCGGGCGCCGGCGACACGAAAGTTTCGTTGCGCGCGGTCGACGGCTATGCCGTGCTCACGACGCTCGACAACATCCGCGCATGGCGCTTCATTGTCGCGACGCAGATGGACGGCAAACCGATGCCGCTCGGCGGGCTCGGTCCGCTTTGGGCGATCTACGATGCCGACAACATCCCCGAACTTGCTGCAAAGCCGCTCAAGGACCGCTTCGTATTGTGTCCGTGGGGGCTTTATCAGATTCAGGTGAGCGAGGCGTAGAAGCAGCGGCCAGCGCTAGCGCGAGTTTCGTACCGACCTCCGCGTTGTGCCGGATCAGCGCGATGTTAGTGGCAAGGCTGCGTCCGCCCGTCAGCGCCTTGATGCGCGCGAGCAGAAAGGGCGTCACCGCCTTGCCGCTGATGCCCTGTGCGGCCGCCTCGTCGAGCGCCTGGCGGGTCATGCTGTCGATCTCATCGGAAGGCATGGCGGCTGCGGCCGGCACGGGTGTACTCAACAGCACGCCGCCCGCCAGGCCAAGGTCCCACTTGGCACGGATGAAGCGCGCCTGCTCCGAAGGATCGTCGATCCGATAATCCGCGCGAAAGCCGCTATCGCGCGTGTAGAACGCAGCGAAATTGTCCTGCTCGCAACTGAGCACGGGCACGCCAAGCGTTTCCAGATATTCCAGCGTCAGCCCGATATCGAGAATCGATTTCGCGCCCGCACACACCACCGCCACCGACGTCTTCGCCAGTTCCTGCAGATCGGCGGAAATGTCGAACGTCTCCGGCGCGCCGCGATGCACGCCGCCGATGCCGCCCGTCACGAATACTTCGACGCCGGCCAGCGCCGCGCAAATCATCGTGCCCGCAACCGTCGTTGCGCCGAGTCCGCCGCCCGTCAGCACGGCGGGCAAGTCGCGGCGGCTGACCTTGTGGACGTCGGGCGAGCGGCCGATCAATTCGAGTTCGTCGTCCGAGAGTCCAATGCGGATTCGCCCGCCGATCACGGCGATCGTCGCGGGCTCCGCGCCCAGATCGCGGATCACCGTCTCCACTTCGCGCGCGGTACGCACGTTCTGCGGATACGGCATGCCATGAGCGATGATCGTCGACTCCAGTGCCACGAGAGGGCGGCCAGCCGCCTGTGCGGCGGCCACGGAGTCGCTAAAGGTCAGCCAGTTGCGTGCGGGATTCGCATTCATGTCGGTGTCTGTCCGCGGATGAGTGGCACAAGTATCGCTTACCGATGCAGGTCGTACGATAGATTCGCCCCCGAATCGCCACGCGACGCGATGACGCCTATCATCATGATTCCGTCGCGCGTACCGCATTCGCGACGGAAAAGCACAGGCGTTCACACGCAGACGTATCGGACGACCGGTCCCGCCCGGGAGGTGCCATGCAGCCGTTAAGCGCAATCAATCTGCTTCAGTCGAAGGAAGGTTCGCGCCTTCATGGTCCTGACCTCGCGCGCTGGCGGCGCTGGGGACCGTATCTGAGCGACCGGCAATGGGGCACCGTGCGCGAGGATTACAGCGAGCACGGCACCGCGTGGGACTACTTTCCGCACGATCATGCGCGCAGCCGCATGTACCGTTGGGGCGAGGACGGCATCGCAGGGTTCGGCAACGATCCGCTTGACTGGTGCGTGTCGCTCGCGCTCTGGAATGGACGCGATCCCATCATCAAGGAGCGGCTCTTCGGTTTGACGAACGCGCAGGGCAATCACGGCGAGGACGTGAAGGAGCTTTACTTCTACGTCGACGGCACGCCGACGCATTCGTACATGAAGATGCTCTACAAGTATCCGCACGATGCGTATCCATACCAGGATCTGATCGACGAAAACGCACGGCGCGGCGCGGATCAGCCCGAGTACGAGGTGCTCGATACAGGCGTGTTCGACGACCACCGCTACTTCGACGTCTGGATCGAATACGCGAAGCACACGCCCGACGACGTCGTGATGCGCGTCACCGTCGAGAACCGCTCCACGCAGCGCGCCACGCTGCATCTATTGCCGCATTTCTGGGCGCGCAATCGTTGGGCATGGTCAGGCAAGCCCGGCAAGCCTTCGCTGACACTCGAACACGATGCCGCCGAAGGCGCGCGCGTCGTCGCGCGCAATCCGTCGCTCGGCACGATGATCGTGACCGCGTCGGCGCAACAGCCGATCGAATGGCTCTTCTGCGAAAACGAAACCAACGTGCGTCGCCTGTTCGGCATCGAAGGCGAAGGGCCGTTCAAGGACGGCTTCAACGATTATCTGGTGAATGGCGACGAGCGCGCGGTCCGGCGCGACAAGGGCACGCGCGCCGCAGCGCATGCGGTGCTCGACCTCGCTGCGCATGAACAGGCCGTGGTGCATCTGCGCTGGCGCCCCGACACGTCAGCCGACGCGGCGCCGCTCGACTTACCTGCCCTCTTTGCGCGCCGCCAGGCGGAGGCGGACGAATTCTATGCCGCGCTTCAGCACGATATCGCCGACCCCGACGCGCGCCTCGTGCAGCGCCAGGCGCTCGCGGGCATGCTATGGAGCAAGCAGTATTACCAGTTCGACGTGACGCGCTGGCATGACGGCGATCCGGGCCAACCCATGCCGCCGAAAGACCGCAGACGTGGCCGCAACGCCGACTGGCGACACATGTGCAACGGCGACATCGTGTCGATGCCCGACAAGTGGGAATACCCGTGGTATGCGTCGTGGGATCTCGCGTTTCATGCCGTCGCCTTCGCGATGATCGATCCCGACTTCGCGAAGAATCAGCTGCAGTTGCTCGTGAAGGAACGCTACATGCATCCGAACGGGCAACTGCCCGCGTACGAATGGGCGTTCGGCGACGCAAATCCGCCCGTGCATGCGTGGGCCACGTGGCGCGTGTACGAACTCGATCGCGAAGTGACGGGCGTCGGCGATCACGAGTTCCTCGAAGTGATGTTTCATAAGCTGCTGCTCAACTTCTCGTGGTGGGTCAACCGCAAGGACGCCGACGATCGCAACATCTTCCAGGGCGGCTTCCTCGGGCTCGACAACATCGGCATCTTCGATCGCTCTTCCCCGTTGCCGACGGGCGGTCGCATCGATCAGGCAGACGGCACGGCATGGATGGCGTCATACGCGCTCGACCTGATGCAGATCGGACTCGAACTCGCGATGACGAATACTGCCTACGTCGAAATCGCAGTGAAGTTCTTCGAGCACTTTCTGTATATCGCGGAAGCGGTGAGTTGCGGCGAGGTCTGCAATACAGGGCTATGGGACGGACGCGACGAATTCTTCTATGACGTGCTGCATCTTCCCGATGGAACGCGTGTGCCGATGCGGATACGTTCTATCGTCGGACTGATCCCGCTGTTCGCCGTGCACGTGCTGGATGAACAGGTGCACGGTCATCTGCCCGGATTGCGCGAACGGCTCGCGTGGTTTCTCGATCACCGGCCGAATCTCGCGCGGCTCGTGTCGCGTTGGACGGAACCGGGCAAAGGCAACACGACATTGCTTTCGCTCTTGCGCGGGCACCGGATGAAAGCGCTGCTCAAGCGCGCGCTGGCCGAAAACGAGTTCCTGTCGGACTATGGTGTGCGCGCACTGTCGCGCGTGCATCTCGACGAACCCTATCTGTTCGATCATGAAGGCGTGCGTGTCTGCATCCAGTACCAACCCGCCGAATCGGAATCGCGCGTGTTCGGGGGCAATTCCAACTGGCGGGGACCGGTGTGGATGCCCGTCAACTATCTGCTGATCGAATCGCTCTACGAGTTTCATCGATACTACGGCGACGAATTTCGCATCGAGCATCCAACGGGGTCGGGCCACTGCGCTTCGCTCAGTGAAGTCGCCGACGATCTCGCCCGGCGGGTCACGACGCTGTTTCTGAAAGACGAGCACGGCGTGCGGCCCGTGATGGCCGCCTATCCGATGCTGCAAGCCGACCCACGCTCGCAGGATTTGATCCTGTTCCATGAATACTTTCACGGCGACAACGGGCGCGGCGTCGGCGCTTCGCACCAGACGGGCTGGACGGGACTGGTCGCGCTGCTGCTGCAACCGCGCCTGATGAAACTGTCCCACATGACGCCCGATACGATGCCCGACGCAGCGCACATGGCGGAAGAAACCGTCGCCGCGGCGATGGCGCGTTAGCGTTTCCTTTCAGCGGTTGGACTCTTCGTCACTGTCGACCAAGGAGCAATGGATGGCAACAGAATCTCCTCCCGGCCAACTCGGAGTCAAAGCTCCGCGCTTCACCTTGCCCGCCACCGACGGGCGCAGTTATACACTCGACGACGTACGCGGCCCGAACGGGCTCGTCGTCGTCTTCATGTGCAATCACTGTCCGTATGTGCAAGCCGCATTACCGCGCATCGTGCGCGACGCGCAGGATCTCGCGAAGCTCGGCATCGGCACGGTAGGCATCAATTCGAACGACGGGATCGCGTATCCCGAAGATTCCTTCGAGCGTATGATCGCGCTCGCCGCCGAACTGCACCTGCCATTCCCGTATCTGTATGACGAGTCGCAGCAGGTCGCGCGCGCTTACGACGCGGTGTGTACGCCGGAATTCTATGGCTTCGATTCGGAGTTGTCATTGCGATACCGCGGCCGGCTGGACGCGTCGCGCAAAGACCCGCTCCCCGAAGCAGACCGTGATCTCTTCGAAGCGATGCAGCAGATCGCGCAGACGGGGCGGGGCCCCGATACGCAGCATCCGGCGCTAGGCTGTTCGATCAAGTGGAAGTTCGAGTGACGACCTGGCCTGTTGCATAAGTTGCATAAGTTGCATAAGTTGCATTGTACTAAACCGCTGACGCGGTAGTAGGAGGTGGGCACAGATCTGTGGCTGACGTTTCATGAAGCGGGTCGTCTGGCGCTGAACCCCGGCGAGGCGGTGATCGATATCGCCAGGAGCAGTATGTGAACGCCCGGTTGGGCATTCCACCTACTGCTTCCAGGAGGCTCGCCATGACGCCACTGCGCCAACGCATGCTGCATGACATGCAGATCCGCAACCTTGCAGAGAATACCCAGAAGTCCTATCTGATTCAGGTATCCAGTTTCGCGCGCCACTTCCGCCGTTCGCCCGAACTGCTGGGTCCCGAGGAGATCCGGGCCTGGCTCATCTATCTCCGCGAAGAGCGCAAGCTGGCACCCGCCAGTCTCAGCCCGGCGATCGGTGCGCTGCGCTTTCTCTATCGCGTGACGCTCAAACGTGACTGGAGTGACGAGGATTTCCCATTGCCCAGGAAGCCGGTCCGCCTGCCGGTTGTCCTCAGCCTGGAGGAGATCACCACCTTCTTCGACTCGATCCCCAGCCTGAAGCATCGGACCATCCTGATGGTTGCCTACGCCGCCGGCCTGCGCGTGTCGGAAGTCGTCCACCTGAAGGTCACGGACATCGACAGCAAGCGCATGGTCATCCGTGTGAACCAGGGCAAGAACCGCAAGGATCGCTACGTAATGCTCTCGCCGCGTCTGCTTGAGATCCTCAGAACGTACTGGCAAGACGCTCACCCCCGCGGCTGGCTGTTTCCCGGTGATATTCCTGGACACCCCATCACTCGGGGCGCCGTCTCGCGAATCTGCGCTCTCGCTCGCCAACGATGTGGCATCCGGAAGCCGATAACACCGCATTCCTTGAGACATGCATTCGCGACTCATCTGCTCGAAGCCGGTACCGATGTGCGCAGGATCCAGCTGCTCATGGGCCATAGGTCCCTCGCGACTACTTCGCGCTACTTGAGAATCGCGACCAGCACCGTATGTGCGACAGCGAGTCCCTTCGATCTGCTGCCGCACCCCGCACCGATTCCATCGCCGCCACCTGCGCCCGAGTACTTCTGACGCCGGCGATGCGCCCGGCGCTCGAGGTGGCGGACATCCTTCGCCGCTGTGGTCCGCAGTATCGGCAGACCCACGCCGAGGGGCTCACTCGTGTCCAGCGGCGCGTGATGAGTGCAATCGAGCTTTGTCGTACCGCCGCGCTCGGCGGGCATGTCGAGCGGTGCGACGCGTGCGGCCATCAGCGCATCGCGTACGACTCGTGCCGCAATAGACATTGCCCAAAGTGCCAGTCGCTTGCACGTGCGCAATGGCTTGAACGCCGGCAGGCCGAGCTGCTTCCCGAGACCGAGTACTTCCATGTCGTCTTCACGCTTCCCGAACCCATCGCGGCTCTCGCGTACCAGAACAAACGCGTGCTCTACGACATGCTGTTTCGCGCCAGCGCCGAGACTCTTCGCACGATCGCTGCCGATCCGAAGCACCTGGGCGCCGAGATCGGCTTCATCACGATCCTGCACACGTGGGGGCAGAATCTGCTGCACCACCCGCACGTGCATTGTGTCGTGCCCGGTGGTGGCATCTCCCCGGACGGTGAACGCTGGATCGCCTGCCGCCCCGGCTTCTTCCTGCCTGTGCGGGTGCTCTCACGACTCTTTCGCCGACTGTTCCTCGAGCAGCTGCGCCGCGCTTTTGACGCTGGCATGCTTCGCCTGCACGGCCAGCTCGAGTTCCTGGGGGATGCCAGGGAATTCGCTGCCTGGCTTGCGCCCGCTGCCAAGTCTGAGTGGGTCGTCTACGCCAAGCCACCCTTTGGCGGTGCCGAACATGTGCTCGATTACCTGGGGCGCTATACCCATCGCGTCGCCATCTCCAATAACCGGCTGCTGGGTTTCGACGGAAACGGCGTGCAGTTCCGCTGGAAGGACTACCGGCACGAGGCCCGGCACAGGACCATGACGCTCACGGCTGACGAATTCATCCGCCGCTTCCTGCTGCACGTGCTGCCCGACGGCTTCAAGCGCATTCGCAGCTACGGCTGGCTCGCCAACTGCCACCGGGCGCAGCGCCTGGCCATCTGCCGGCACCTGCTCGGCGTCGAGCCGCCCGCCGCCGAATTACCCGCCAACGGAGAAGATTACCGCGACCGCTACCAGCGGCTCACCGGCAGGTCATTGCGTGACTGCCCCGTGTGCGGCAAGGGCCACATGGTCCGCATCGAAGGCGGCGTGCCCGGCATCCTTCCGCGGGCTCCGCCTGCTCCCGCCCATGTGCACTAGCCGATATCGACACTTTTGCCCAACACGCTCGCCTTGCCCGATCAGGCCTGCGTGCCCGAACTCGTGCCTTCGGTATGCTCTCGCAGCACAATGCTCCGAAACTTCGGCTTACCCGCCCACTGAAGCTCGCATTGCTGCCGCGCTCACGGTGCATCCCGCACTCGCTCGCCCTGAACCTCGGCGCGATAGTCACGCCCCGAGTATCGCGAACCACCGAGTCGTTCATTCAATGCCCATAGCCGCGACCGCCCGTGGAGCGGTTTAGCACAAACGTTTTTTTGATTACCGATCTCGGATTTGCCTCGCTTAGCCTGTTCAGGCGTCTGCGGCCGCGATCGCTAACCAAAAAAACCTCTGCTTAAGTTGCATAAGTTGCATAAGTTGCATAAGTTGCATAAGTTGCATAAGTTGCATAACGCAACTATAGTGGTTGCGATGCGCAACTACAGGAGCCGCTGTGGATATCGTCGACGCACCCGTCCAGTTGCGCGACAAGACGATCCTCGAACTGCGTGAGTTCTCGCGCAAGCTCGTTCGCGAACTGGGTTTCATGCGCTCCACGTTGGCGGAAAGCGATCTCGCGCCCTCTGCAGTTCATGCGATTCTCGAAATCGGCGCAACGCCCGGCATGCAAGCGCGCGACCTCGCGCAACTGCTACGCCTCGACAAGTCGAATGCGAGCCGGCAAATCACGAAACTGGAAATGGCGGGGCTGGTCGAGCGCATTGCATCGAGCGATGACGCACGGTCTTCGGCGCTTCATCTGACCAAAGCGGGCCAGCAGCTTCGCAAGAGGATCGACAAGTTCGCGACGGACCAGGTGTCGAGCGCGCTGCGCAAGCTCGCCCCTTCCGATCAGCAGTCGCTGGTGCGCGCGCTGTCGCTGTACGCAAGCGCGCTCGCGCAGGACAACGACGCGAAGGAAACGCAAGGCGCGACGCCTGCCGTGCAAATCGTCGAAGGCTATCGGCCGGGCTGTATCGGCGGCATCGTGAGTCTTCATGCGCGCTACTATTCGCAGCATTCGGGCTTCGGCGTGTACTTCGAAAAGCTCGTCGCAACGGGGCTTGCCGAGTTCGCGGGAACGCTGCCGGATCCCGACAGGCAACTGTGGCTCGTGTGTGACAACGGGAGAACGTTGGCGTCGCTGGCTATCGACGGAAATGCGCAGACACGTGTCGCGCATCTGCGCTGGTTTATCGTCGACGATACGCTGCGCGGCACGGGCGTCGGCCGGCAGTTGATGACGCGTGCGATGGCCTTTGTCGACGAACGTTTCGACGAAACGTATCTGTGGACGTTCAAGGGTCTCGACGCCGCGCGCCATCTATATGAGGCGTTCGGTTTCGAACTTGCCGAAGAAGCCGAAGGCACGCAGTGGGGAAAACCGGTTGTCGAACAGCGCTTCGTGCGCCACCGGGCGCCACCGAAACGGACATGCCCCTGAGCCCGTCAAACGAAATTCAACGCGATGCCGCCGAGCGGGCCGTAGTCGACGTGAAACGTATCGCCTGCGCGCGGGAACCGGTGCGGTGAATGAGCCGCTGAGTATGACGTCGTTGGCATTCAGCCCTTCGTCATACGGCGCGATCTTGTTCGCGAGCCACGCGACGCCCGTCGCAGGATGGTTCAACACTGCGGCAGCGAGACCGCTCTCTTCGACGGCGCCGTTCGTGTACAGCAGCGCCCCGATCCAGCGCAGATCGACATCCATCGGACGCACGGGACGGCCACCCATCACAATGCCCGCATTGGCCGCGAAATCGGAAATGGTATCGAAGACCTTGCGCGGTGCTTTCGTTTCGCGGTCGAACTGTTCAATGCGCGCGTCGATAATTTCGACGGCGGGAGAGACATAAGCCGTCGCATCGAGTACACCGAAAAGCGTCACGCCCGGACCTCGGAGCGGCTTTGCGAGAATGAACGCCAGCTCCACTTCGACTCGCGGCGCAATGAAGCGGTCCGCCCGTATGTCCCGCCCGCTTTCGATAAACATGCTGTCGAGAAGCGGCGCATAGTCCGGTTCGTCGATCTGCGACGAACGTTGCATTGCACGCGAGGTCAAGCCGATCTTGCGACCCTTGATGATGTGCCCTTCGGCGAGCTTCAGCTTCACCCATAAACTGGCGGTACGCATATTTACTAACATATTAGTAGTATTCGCGTCGTGCTTCGCAGGATCAAGTGCATGGATGTGTGCAGCGGGTTTTCCCTGACGCCGCGCCTGTGCGGCGTTGTCTGGCTGAAATAGGGTGAGAAAAACTGGTATGACCAGTGTTCCACCGGGTCGACAAGCCGCTCAGAACGCGGAACAATGAGCACCAAGTCATATATAAGACTGGATCTCGACTGCACGCGGGCGGTGCACCCCGTATGGGCCAACGTGCGCTTGCGGCTGGCGGCAGATCCTCCGTCGAAAACCATTTCAATCGTTTCAGGAAATCGCAACATGCAGACAAAATCCGTGCTGACGGTCGCCGAGTCGACGAAAATCATCGAAGCGGCGCGTGCCGAAGCCGAACGCAACCAGTGGGCCGTCGCGATTGCCGTGGTGGACGACGGCGGGCATCTGCTGTCGCTGCTGCGCCTCGACAACTGCGCGCCGATCAGCGCGTATATCGCGACTGACAAGGCCCGCACGGCGGCGCTCGGCCGCCGGGAATCGAAGCAATATGAAGACATGATCAACGGCGGCCGCACCGCATTCCTGAGCGCGCCGCTGTCGGGCACGCTGGAAGGCGGCGTGCCCGTCGTGGTAAATGGTCAGGTGATCGGCGCCGTCGGTGTATCCGGCGTCAAGGCCGATCAGGATGCGCAGGTGGCAAAGGCCGGTGCCGCGGCCGGTGCCAGTCACGCAAACAGTTGAGCCCCGACACTGGAAAGCGAATAGAAACCGATTGCCCCGAATTTGCCCCTCTTGGAACAGCCCATGACCCAAATGACCCAACGCGGCGGATTGCAGGTCGCCGCGAACCTCGAACAGTTCATCGAAAAGGAAGCCCTGCCAGGAACCGGTGTCGATAGCGCCGCGTTCTGGGCCGGTTTCGATGCCATCGTGCACGATCTCGCGCCGAAGAACCGCGCACTGCTCGCCGAACGCGACCGCCTGCAGGTCGAACTGGATACCTGGCATCGCGCCAATCCCGGCCCGGTGCGCGACCTGCGCGCATACCGCGGCTTCCTGGAGAGCATCGGCTATATCGTGCCGACGCCTGCGAGTGTAAAAGCCACCACCGACAACGTCGACAGCGAAATCGCCGAACAGGCGGGTCCACAGCTCGTCGTGCCGCTGTCGAACCAGCGTTACGCGCTGAATGCCGCCAACGCGCGCTGGGGTAGCTTGTATGACGCGCTGTACGGCACGGATGCCATCGACGAAACGGACGGCGCCGAGCGCACCGCGAAGTTCAACCCGGTGCGCGGCGCACGCGTGATCGCGTTCGCGCGCAAGTTCCTCGACGACGCCGCGCCGCTCGAAAACGGTTCGCACAAGGACTCAACCGGCTACCGCGTCGAGAACGGCAAGCTGAGCGTCGCGCTGAAGAGCGGCGCGACGGCGCTGCGAGACCCGGCTCAATTCGTCGGCTATCAGGGCGACGCGAATGCGCCGTCCGCCGTGCTGCTCAAGCACAACGGCCTGCACTTCGAAATCCAGATCGACGCTGACGATTCGATCGGCAAGACCGACCCCGCGAACATCAAAGACGTGCTCATGGAAGCGGCCGTCAGCACGATTATCGATTGCGAAGACTCGGTCGCCGCCGTCGATGCCGACGACAAGGTGCAGCTCTATCGCAACTGGCTCGGCCTGATGGTCGGCAATCTGACGGAAGAAGTCACGAAGGGCGGCAAGACCTTCACGCGCCGCCTGAACGCGGACCGCGAATATCACGGCGCAGATGGCAAGCCGGTGAAGCTGCATGGCCGCTCGCTGCTGTTCATCCGCAACGTCGGCCATCTGATGACGAACCCGGCCGTGCTCGACCGCGACGGCAACGAGATCCCCGAAGGCATTCTGGATGGCGTCGTCACGACGCTGTGCGCGCTGCACGACCGCACGCACAAGCTCAATTCGCGCACGGGCTCGATCTACATCGTCAAGCCGAAGATGCACGGCCCCGCTGAAGTTGCGTTCGCGAGCGAGCTGTTCGCGCGCGTCGAAGATCTGCTCGGCCTTGCGCGCAACACGATCAAGATGGGCATCATGGATGAGGAGCGCCGCACGAGCGTGAACCTTGCCGCATGTATCGCCGAAGCGGCGCAGCGCGTTGCGTTCATCAACACGGGCTTCCTGGACCGGACGGGCGACGAGATGCACAGTTCGATGGAAGCCGGCCCGATGATGCGCAAGGGCGACATGAAGTCGAGCAAGTGGATTGCCGCGTATGAGCGCAGCAACGTGCTGGTCGGCCTCGCTGCGGGGCTGCGCGGCCGCGCGCAGATCGGCAAGGGCATGTGGGCGATGCCCGATCTGATGAAGGCGATGCTCGAACAGAAGATCGGACATCCGAAGGCGGGCGCGAACACGGCATGGGTGCCCTCGCCCACGGCCGCGACGCTGCATGCGCTGCACTACCACCAGGTCGACGTGCAGGCAGTGCAGAAGGAACTCGAACGCACGGATCTTGCGAGTGTGCGCGACGAGCTGCTGGACGGCCTGCTGACTATCCCCGTCGTCGAAAAAGCGCAGTGGAGCGACACCGAAATTCGCCAGGAAATCGAGAACAACGCGCAAGGCATTCTCGGCTATGTGGTGCGCTGGATCGATCAGGGTGTCGGCTGCTCGAAGGTGCCGGATATTCATAATGTCGGCCTGATGGAAGACCGTGCCACGCTGCGCATCTCGAGCCAGCACATCGCGAACTGGCTGCGTCATGGTGTGGTCAGGCAGGAGCTCGTGCTGGAAACGCTCAAGCTGATGGCGAAGGTCGTCGACCAGCAAAATGCGGGCGATCCGGGCTACAAGCCGATGGCGCCTGACTTCGACAGGTCGATTGCGTTCAAGGCGGCGTGCGCGCTGGTGTTCGAAGGCTGCGCGCAGCCTAGCGGCTATACGGAACCGCTGTTGCACAAGTTCCGTCTGCAACTGAAGGAAGCCGGCAACGCCTGATGCGAACCGTGTGACTGCCGGATGTCGTGAACACGCCGGCCGGGTCGATCGACCCGGCCGGCGTTTTTCTTTTGGTGTCAATGCGTCAGTGGCACAAGTCTTCGAGCCGCACGCCGTTCGTCTTCGGCCCGAACCCGCCGATCGAAATCATCACCACGAGCATGCACGCCGTGATGCCGGCAAACACGCCCGCCACGCCGAACTCGCGCAGCAAGTGGGCGATGATGAAACCCGACATCATCGCGCCCACGCGGCTCGCCGAATATACGATGCCATTCGCGCGGCAACGGATGCGCGTCGGAAAGAGCTCGGCCTGGTAAGCGTGATAGCAAACGGAAATGGTCTGTCCCGCGAGGCTGATGAGCACGCCCAGCACGATGAGCGGCACCACTGTTTTCATCTGGCCGAACATCAGCCCGAACACGACCACGGCCAATGCGGAACCGACGATCAGCCATTTTCGCTGCACCTTGTCTGCGAACAGCATCGCGAGCAATGGCCCTGAAGGCAGGGCAATCGCGATGATGAATGAATACAGCAGGCTCTTCGTCACCGTGATGCCTTGGCCGATCAGCAGCGTCGGCACCCAGTTCGCGAAACCGTAATAGCCGATCGCCTGACAAAAGTTGAACACGATCAGCATGACGAGACGCGAGCGATACGGCGCCTGCCACAACTCCGCGAGCGACGCGCGGCGGTGCAGCGGTTGTTCGACGGCGGGCAGCGGCGCGGGCAGCGCGCGGCCGCTTTGCAACTCGGCCATCTCCTCCATCTTCCTGACCACACGTTCGCCGCGCTCGACATGTCCATGACTCGCGAGCCAACGCGGGCTTTCGGGCACGACGAGGCGAATGAACCACACGACCACCGCACCCGCCGCGCCGAGCAGAACGACCCAGCGCCAGCCGTCGATGCCCATGAACGTCGTCGGCACGAGCCAGTACGACAGAATCGCGGCTGCGGGAGCGGCTGCGAACATCACTGCCTGGTTGAACGCCATCGCGCGGCCGCGCATATGCTGCGGAACGAGTTCGGTGATGTAGCTGTCGATCGTCACGATCTCGATGCCTACACCGATACCCGTGATGAAGCGCCACAGAATCAGCCCTTCCGGCGACGTCTGACAGGCCATGATCAACGAGCCGATCGAATACCACAGCAGCGAGATAGTGAAGACCTTGCGTCGCCCGAAGCGGTCGGGCAGCCAGCCGAAGCAGAACGTGCCGACGAACAGACCCGCGAACGTCGAAGCGATGAATCCCGCTATGCCCTGCAAGCCGAAGAACGATTCCGTCGTGGTCTTGAGCATCCCGCTCTTCGCGAGGCCCGGCGCGATGTAGCCGGTGAAGATCAGATCGTAGACCTCGAAGAAGCCGCCCAGCGAGATCAACAGAACGAGCATCCACAGATAACGCGTGACGGGCAAGCGGTCCATGCGCGCCGACAGGGCAGCAGCGGCGCGCAAATTGGTATGCGCTTCGGTTGATGCAAACGGCGAATCGTGCGCGGTGATAGTGCGCTGCATAGGTGTCTCCTGGTAGTCTCCATCGGCCCTGAATTGATTTGGCTGCCTGATTGTTTTCATGTCGATCGCACGAGTCTTTCCTCAAGCGTCGTGAATCACGCAGCCGCCCTTCCCGTCAGCCGCGCGAGAATTTCCTGCGTGTGCTCACCGACTTTCGCGAGCGCCTGACGCACGCCGGGCCGGCGGCCGCCCAAAGTCAGCGGGAGCAGGACGACTTCCGTGGTATCGCCGTCGTCGGTCTGCATCGGCACGAGGCCTCCGCTTTGCTTCAGATGCGGGTCGTCGAACAGTTGATCGGGACGCACGATCGGCGCGTACGGAATGCCCGCCGCTTCCAGCTTCGGCGCCAGTTCTGCAGCGCGCTGATGCCTGAGAATTTCGCCAAGCCGCCCGAGCAGTTCCGGGCGCACGGCAACGCGCATCGCGTTGTCCGCGAACTGCGGTTCGTTCGCGAGATCGGGCCGCGCGAGCACATCGCACAGCGTGACGAACTGCTTGTCGCTCACGGCGCCGATGAACAGCTGCTCGTCGTTCGCAAGCGTGAACACGTCGTACACGCTCCATGCGGAAACACGCGATGGCATCGGCGGCGGCGCTTCATGCGTCATCGCGTATTGCTGCATATGCTGACCGGCGAGGAACACGCAGTTCTCGAACAGCGCGCTCTGCACTTCCTGTCCGCGCCCCGTGAAATCGCGCTCGCGCAGCGCGGCCAGCACGCCGATCGAGCCGAACATGCCGCCCATGATGTCGTTGACCGACGTACCCGCGCGCAGCGGTCGGCCCGCAGGACCTGTCATATACGACAGGCCGCCCATCATCTGTACGACTTCATCGAGCGCCAGGCGCTTTTCATACGGCCCAGGCAAGAAGCCCTTGTGCGATACATAAATCAGGCGCGGATATTTCTTCGACAGCGTGTCGTAGTCCAGTCCCAGCTTGTTCATCAAACCGGGCCGGAAATTTTCGAGCATCACGTCGGACTGGCCGATCAGTTCTTCTGCTGCTGCATGCCCTTCCGGCGTGTTGATATCGAGCACGACGCTCTTCTTGTTGCGATTGAACGTGCGGAAAAAGCCGATGCCGAGACCCGGCAGCTTGCGCGTCTTGTCTCCGCCGGGCGGTTCGATCTTGATCACTTCAGCGCCGAGATCGGCGAGAATCATCCCGCACGTCGGGCCCATGACCATGTGTGTGAATTCGATAACGCGCACGCCTTCGAGCGGCAGTCGGTTGCAGGTGCTCATGTCGATCCTCGATCAGGCAATGGCGTCTTGATGAATGGCGTGCTTCGCAACGCCGTCGAACGTCTTCGGCAGGCCCGCGAGCCACAGCGCGCCGTGCAATGTCTCGTTGGGCAGCCACTGCGCGATCTGCCCGCGCAACGCGAGCAGCTGTTCGATGTCGATGCCCGTTTCGATGCCCATGTCCGCGAGCATGAACGCAAGGTCTTCGCTCGATGCATTGCCGCTCGCGCCCGGCGCATGCGGACAGCCGCCGATGCCCGCAAGCGTCGCATCGAAGCGCGCGACGCCTGCTTCGAGCGCCGCGTACACGTTCGCCAGCGCGAGGCCGCGCGTGTCGTGAAAGTGGCCGCACCAAAAGCGCTCGCCGGCGATATGACGCGCCTTCTCGAACAGATCGCGCACGGCGGCCGGGCTCGCGTAGCCGACGGTATCCGCGATGCTGACGCGGTCGGCGCCTGCGTCGAGCAACGCCTGCATGCAGCGCAACACTTCGCCCTGATCGACAACGCCCTGGATCGTGCAGCCGAACGCTGTGCCGATGCCGCCTTCAATCAGCGTCTTCGAGCCCGCCGCGTCGCGCGCGGCACGCATGCGCGCCACTTCCGCAACCGCTTCATCGGGCGTTTTGCGCAGATTCGCGAGGCTATGCGCATGGCTCGCGGAGAGCGGCACGAGCATCAGATCGGCGCGTGAGTCGATCGCCCGTTCGGCGCCCTTCAGGTTCGGCACGAGTACCGACACGCGCAAATCCGGCAACGTCTTCGCGTACGCGACCAGCTGCGCGGTATCCGCGAGCTGCGGCAACCAACGCGCGGGCACGAACGAACCGACTTCGATTTCGCGCTGACCGGCCGCGTACGCAGCGGCGATCCACTCGCGTTTCTGCTGCGTCGGAAGAATGGTCTGAATGCTTTGCAGCCCGTCGCGCAGGCCGACTTCGCGAATCACGACACTGGTGGGAAAGGGGGGCATGGAAGCTGTCTCCGTTTGCGTGCCGGTCGTTCCGGGTGCCGGCGTTGTGCTAACTTTAGACATTCCATACGATACATAAAGCGCTAATTTGGAAGCGCCAGGTTTCCAGCACGGAAACTCACACGGAGACACAGCCGATGCGTGACATCGACCTTAAGACCTTGCGGCTGGTGGTGGCCGTCTGCGAGCACAAGAACATGGCGCGCGCCGCCCACGACGAGCACATCGAGCCTTCCGCCGTCAGCAAGCGGATCGCGCAACTGGAAAGCGATCTCGGCGTGCCGCTCTTCACGCGCTCGCGACGCGGTGTGCTGCCGACACCCGCAGGCGTCGCGCTGCTCGAACACGCGCGCAACGTGCTGTTCACGATGGACCGGATCGCGAGCGACGTCGCCGCGTTCGGCAGCGGCTTGCGGGGCAGCGTAAGCATGTGCGCGTCGGCATCGGCGATCGCGGAGAGTTTGCTCGATGACGTCGCGTCGTTCATGAACATGCCCGCGCACGAGAACATCCGCGTGCGTGTCGAAGAGTGGCTGTCGCACGATCTCGTACGGCGCCTGCGCGAGGGCGCCGCGTCGGTCGGCGTGTGCTGGGACAACGTCGATCTGGAAGGACTCGAGCATCGGCCGTATCGCGACGACCGGCTTGCGCTTGCCGTGCACCCTGGCCATCCGCTCGCGAAGCGCGCAACGTTGCGCTTTACGGACACGCTTGACTATGAGCACGTCGGCCTGCCGCCGGCAACCGCCGTGCACATGATGTTGCAGCGTGCGGCGGCGCGGGCGGGCGGAACGGTGTCGTACCGGGCAGTGGTGTCGAATTTCGATGCTGCGTTTCGCGTCGTGGCCGCGAAGCTCGGCATCAGCGTGATTCCGCAAGTGGTCGGCGAAACTTACGCGCGCATTCTCGATGTGCGCGTCATTCCGCTCACCGACGAATGGGCGAAGCGCAAGTTCGTCGTGTGCTTTCGCGATTTCGAATCGCTACAGCCGGCCGCCCAGCGCATGGTCGATCATCTCGTCGAGCGGGCGCGGCACACGCATGCGAAACATTGAAGCGAGTCAGCGCGCCGTGCGTGCAGCAACAGCGGGCCGCGCCGCCGATACATCGAGCCGCCGGAACACGAGCGCCGACAGCAGCGTAATGACGCTGACGCATATGAAGCTGAGCATGAAGCCCGTCGACGACGAGCCCAGACGATCGGAAAACAGGCTGACGAGCCCGCCGCCGATCGACACGCCCAGCGCGATCGCCAGCATCTGCACCATCGAAAACAGGCTGTTGCCGCTGCCCGCGTCCGCGTGCGAAAGACCCTTGAGCGTGACGCTGTTCATCGCGGCGAACTGCATCGAGTTAGCCGCGCCGAACACCGCGAGCAGCGCGATTTCCAGCAGCGGCGTCGAGTCTTTCGACACCAGCGCGAACGCCATGATCGACGAACCGACGATCATCGTATTCACCAGCAAAAACGCCGAATAGCCGAAGCGTCTGATCAGCGGCGCGATCCATTGCTTCGACACGGTGCCCGCAATTGCAGCGGGCAGCATCATCAGCCCCGAGCGCAACGGCGAATAGCCGAGTTGAACCTGCATCAGCAGCGGCAACATGAACGGCACCGCACTCGATCCGATACGGCACAGCAGATTGCCGATCAGACCGATGCTGAAATTCGGCTCACTGAAGAGCGCCAGCCTGAACAGCGGACGGCTGTTCGAACGTGCATGCGGAATGTATGCGAGCGCCGCGCACAGCCCCGCCACCGCAAGCCCCACCGACCACTCCACGCGATGCGCGTTGATCGGCGGATCGATCGCAAGCGACAACAGGGTCATCGCGAGCGAAAGCAGACCGCAGCCGATGAAATCGAAGGGCGGCGGATGCGTTGCATGGTCGTGCGGCAGGAAGCGCTGCACGGCGACCAGACCGATTGCACCCACGGGCACGTTGACGAGAAAGATCCAGTGCCATGAGATCGCTTGCGTGAGCCAGCCGCCCAACGTCGGGCCGAGGATCGGCCCCACCTGCCCTGCAATGGAAACGAAAGCGAGCGCCGACACATACTGCTCGCCCGGCACGCTGCGCAATACGGCGAGCCGCCCAATAGGCAGCAGCATCGATCCGCCGATGCCTTGCAGCACGCGCGCCATCACCAACTGGTCGAGCGTATGCGCGCCGGCGCAGCACAGCGAGCCGAGCACGAACACGAGAATGGCGGCGAAATACACGCGACGCGTGCCGAAACGGTCGGCGAACCAGCCGGAAGCGGGTGTGAGAAGCGCCATCGTCAGCGAGTACGACACGACGACGGGCTGCATCGAGAGCGGCGATGCGTGGAGGCTTTGCGCCATCGAAGGCAGCGCGGTGTTGACGATCGTTGTGTCGAGCGCCTGCATGAAGAACGCAGCGGCGACGATCCACAGTAGCGCAGTGTGTGAGAAATCGCGGGTCATGATGAAGTTCGGCAGGGCACGACGCACGCGGCCATCGTGCTGCTCCGGGCATGCTCGTCCAGATGCAGCGGTGATGGTATCGATTTCACCGGCAATCGGGAAGCCGCCTGAAACCATTGACTGTTATCGCAAATGCCAATGACAATGCCGCATGCTCAATCCCCTCTGGCTCAGGACGTTCGCGACCGTTACCAACTGCCGCAGCTTCACGGAAGCGGGCAAACGGCTTGGTCTGAATCAGTCGAGCGTCAGCGAACATATCCGCCGGCTCGAAGAGAGCGTCGGCCGGCGGCTGTTCGTGCGCGACACGCATTCGCTCGCAATGACAGCCGACGGCGAAGCGCTGCTCGTACACGCGAACGTGATTCTGCAGGCCATGAATCGCGCCGAATCGCAATTCCGCAAGCCGCGCCTCAAGGGACGCGTGCGGCTCGGCACATCCGACGATATCGCGCTGGGCGCCTTGCCGACCGTGCTGGCCGCATTCCGCCACGCACATCCCGACGTCGAACTGGACATCACCATCGGCATGACGAGCCGCCTGTATGAACTGCTCGATGCCGGCTCGATTGATCTGCTCGTCGGCAAGCGGCGGCTCGGCGAGCGGCGCGGCACGCCGTTGCTGCGCTCGCGGCTCGAATGGATTGCGCGGCCGGGCACGGTCGTCGATCTCAACCAGCCGTTGCCGCTCGTGCTCGTCGCCGAGCCGAGCGTCACGCGCGCAGTCGTGCTCAATGCGCTCGCGGAGAAAGGCTTTGGCTGGGAAGTGATCTGCACCAGCAGCAGCCACGCTGGCTGCATCGCCGCCGCTCGCGGGGGCTTGGGATTGACGGCGAAATCGCAATACGTGTCGGCGCGCGGCCTCTCGCCGCCCGTGAACAGCGCGAGCCTGCCCGCGCTGCCGGACGTCGAATTCATTGCGCTCGCAGCGAAGCGGCTCAGTCACCCTGCCGGCACGCTGCTCGAGTTGCTGCAGGGCAGCGATCTGAGCGGCGAATGGATGAGTGAATAGCGGCGCTTCTGCCTGTTTCCGCTCGTTCAGCGTCAGCCTTTCGCGGCCAATGCCTCGAAGTCGATCGACGTCAGTTCACCGATTCTTTCGATCGTAATGTCAGGGTCCGGATACTTCGCGATCTCCCTGGCATCGAGCGCGTAATGCCCCTGACGCGGAAAAATCGTCGTCAGCCGGGCGCCCCACTTCTCTTTCATGGCCGTGAGGATGCGCAGCTTGTCGTCGACCATCACATAATGCCGCGCGGGATAGTGCGCGATCACGTCGTCGAGCATCAGTTCCTTGTGAATGTAGATCATCACGCGCCCTTCGACCTCGTCCCACAAGCCCGAGCGCGAGACCTTGCGCGGCTGGAACACGACGTCGCCATCGGAAAGAATCGCGGTCTTGCCGAAGCGGCTCGCATAGCGAAGCGCGTCGAGCGCGCCCGGAAAAATGCGGTTCGCGAACGGGTAGTCGATCAGATAGCACGACATCAGCAGAAGTTGCGTATCGTCCTGATGCTCGTTGCGATAGCGCTGCAACGCGCCGAGATAGTCCGCGTAACCAAGCTCGGCGCGCAGGTCTTCGAATAGTTGCCAGTAGCGCGCGCTGTTCCGTTCGCCGAATTGCCGCGTCATGTGCGTACGCAGGTCGCTCAACACGTGGTCGTTATCGAGCAGCGTGTTGTCGACGTCGAACAGAAAGACCACGTCGTTGCTTGATGGTGTGTCCATTCACGTTACCTCGCGTCGGTCGGGTATGTTGATGAAGCACGGCGTGCATATCGGCGTGCGACCGCGATAAGTCATCCGTCTGCGCGCAGAGCCGCAGCGGGCAATGAAGTTCGCGAAGCTCGCCGACACGCGATCTGCGCAAAGACTAGCACCGTCGTCGCACGCGCGCCGCCGATGGTCCGCGTGGATGCTGATCGGTTTGTTTCACTTTAGCCGTTGGGTCGGGCGATAGACGCGGGTACTTGCGCTTTGCCTGTAGACGGGTGAGGTGCGCGTCAGCGTGGGTAAGGGTGGGCGGCGGCAGACAGTTAGTTGCGATTCAGGCCGCGACGCAAGGGCACAAAAAGGAAAAGCGGCGCCGCACTTGCACGGCGAGCCAACACGTATCTGAAAGACGCGACGCTGCGCACGCTCGCGCCCTACTCGCAAATCATCCGGCTCGGCCACAATCGACGAATCTGACGATATCGCTGCCTTGATTGTCGACGCACCCGTTTGTGAGTGCGCCCGGCCAATATGCGCCGCTGGCCGGCACGATTGTGCTCCCACGCGGCCCCATACGCTGCCGTCGATGCACGCTGCGCAACGGCTTTATGCATCGCCAGGCTTCAGGCCGATTCCGCGCACGTGTTCAACCCCGTGTAAGACACGCAGTTTCTCGAACGCAATTTGTGAACGACGGCCGCGGGTCGAGCGAGAAAGATCAATTTGACGGCCCGTCTCAAACATTTCCCGTTTCAATTGCGGCTAGCATAGACGTCAAATGAGACGGTGAGATTCTTGGGTCAATGTGCTCGTCACGTTGATGCTCACCTTTTGCTTTGCATGGGCTTTCGGACACGTTCAGTTTTCGAATGGCGCTGCGAGTGCGCTCATTCGAATAGCCGCATGGTTCGATATCTACGAAATTGAATCACTCGAAGACTTCTATCTCTACGCGACCGGTGTCGTTATGGAACGTTCGACATCAAGCAGAATGCCTGATCGCATCAGCCTGCGGCTATATCCAGCGTAGCTGAAACCGCGCGCAAACGCGGTTTCAACACTTACTGGCTCGCTATGTGTTGACGACGCTAGCCATCGCGGGCCGGGCGCGGTCAATCACACTCCGCCCCCCACCGTCCTCACACTCTTCCACTGCCCCTGCTGCACCTCGAACAGCGTATAAGGCGGCTTGATCAGATCGCCGTACGGATCGAACGTGATCTTGCCCGTCACGCCCGTCAGCGAAACCTTCGCGAGACTCTCGACGATCTTCTGCCTGTCGAGCGAATTCGCGTCGTGAATCGCCTTGATCATCGCGAGCGCGGCATCGTAGGCAAAAGGCGCATACAGCTCGACGTCCTGGTTGAAACGCGCCTTATAGCGCTTGCCGAAGTCCTGCGCGGCGGGCAGCTTGTCGAGCGCCGGCCCTGGTTCGAGATCCTGCGTGCGCTCGCCGGAAGCACCCGCAATCTGCAGGAACGCATTGCTCTTCAATGCACCCGCACCGAACAGTTGCGCCTGCATGCCGAGCGAGCGCATCTGCTTGACCAGCATCGCGCCTTGCTCGTCCAGCCCGCCGAAGAAAATTACATCGACGTTCTTGCTCTTCAGCGAAGTCAGAATCGCGCGAAAATCGACGGCCTTGTCGTTGGTGAATTCACGCGAAACGATATTGCCGTTCGCTTCCTTCACGCCTTTCTCGAATGCATCGGCGAGACCCTGACCGAACGCGGTGCGGTCGTCGATAATGCCAATCCGCTTCGCCTTCATCTGCTCGACCACGAAGTGCCCGGCCACCACGCCGCCGATGCCATCATGCCCCATCGTGCGGAACACGTTCTTGAAGCCCTGCTTCGTCAGTTGCGGATTGGTCGAACCCGGCGTGATCATCGCGACATTCGCGTTGTGATACACAGCCGAAGCAGGAATGCTGCACCCGGAGTTGTAATGGCCGATGACGCCGACCACGCCGTCGTCAACCAGCTTTTGCGCGACCTGGATCGCTACGCGCGGGTCGGCCTGATCGTCCTGCACGTCGAGCACGAACTTCACGGGCTTGCCCGCGATGGTCGGCTGCTTTGCGTTCTCCTCGTCGAGCGCGAGTTGCGCGCCGTATTGCAGGTCCTTGCCGACACGCGCGACGGGTCCCGTCAACGGGCCGACAAAACCGATCTTGACGGTTTCCGGATCCGCGGCGAATGCAAACGAAGTCTGCGCTGCGAGAGCGCAAACTGCCAACCTTAACAGCCATGTACGTCGATTCATGATGCGCTCCTGTCGATAGAAGATGTCGCGCGTTTCGTTTGTCGACTGACCCGATGCGCGACGCGTCGAAGCCGTCCGTTACGTAATGCGTTCAGAACCGCGTCGCGGCGTAGCGCGACAGATCGAGCGGCGGCGCACGCCGCGCGACCAGATCCGCGACGATGCGCCCGCTCACGCCCGCCAGCGTCAGTCCGAGATGCTGATGACCGAACGCATAGATCACGCGCTCGCTGGCGCTCGAGCGGCCAAGCACGGGCACGCCGTCGGGCAGCGTGGGCCGGAAGCCGAGCCACGAACTGTCGGGCTGCTGCAACGCAGGCAACGCGCGCTTCGACGAAAACGTCAGCAAATCGAGCAGCGAACGGTTGCGCTCGTCGCTGAAGCCGCCGAGTTCGACCGTGCCCGCGACCCGCACGCCATCGTCCATCGGCGTCATATAAAACCCGCGTTCGGCCCAGCCCACTGGCCGCGAGATCAGTTGCGTCGCGCCGCGATAGCGCACGTGATAGCCACGCTCAGTGTCGAGCGGCACACGGTCGCCGCATTGCGCCGCGAACTTCGCAGAGCGCGCACCCGTCGCGACGACAACGTGATCGAAACGGCGTTGTGCGCCGTCGTCCGTCGTCAGCGTTACGCCTTGCGCTGCGGGAGCAAGCCCGCTCACCGCCTTGCGTTCGAGTTCGAGACCGCGCGCGGCGAGCCACTCGTACAGCGACAACAGAAAGCCCTGCGGATCCGAAAAGTGCCAGCTATCGCTGAACAGCACGCCACGCTCGAAGATCGGCGCAAGCGAGGGTTCGAGTGCGCGCACGTCTGCGCCCGAGAGCACGTCGAACGACACGCCGAGCTGCTCGCGCAGCTTCAGCGAAGCACGTGAGGCATCGAACGACGCGCCGCTCGAATACAGATACAAACACTCGCGCTGCCGCACGTACTTCGCAAGCGCCGGCTCTTCGAGCAGCGGCGTGTAGCCGGCCTGAGCCTGTGCGAGCAGCGCGGCCAGCGCGCTTGCGCTCGCTTCATAGCGTTGCCGCGTGGAGCTGACCATGAAGCGTGCGAGCCAGGGCAACAGATGCGGCAGATAGCTCCAGCGCAAACGGAACGGACTCTCGCTCGACAGCAGAAACCGCGGCAGATCGCGAAACACGGAAGGGTTGTTGACGGGAATGCAGCCGTACGGCGCGAACGTGCCCGCGTTGCCGAACGACGCGCCCTGAGCCACGCCGGACGGATCGAACAGGGTCACGCGATGCCCATCGCGCATCAGCCAGCCGGCGCTCGCCAGCCCGATGAATCCCGCGCCGACAATGCCGATATCCGCCATCAAAGCTCTCCCGACAGCACGCCGCGCCCATCGGCCGCGTCGAGATAGCCGGTACGCGTGCCTCGATCCGCCCCGCTGCGCCGCGCCGCGAGCAGCCATGCCGCCGACGCAACCGCGAGACTCGCGATGCTCGCCATCAGTTGCGGACGCAGTTCGGCGTCCATCCCCATCGCAAGCAGCACGCCAACAATCGCCGCGACCACTGCATACGACAGCCACGGAAACAGCCACATCGGCAGTTCCGGTTGCACGCCCTTCGCGGCGAGTCGCCGGCGAATGCGAATCTGCGCGAGGGCGGTCGCGAGGTAGACGAACAGCATCACCGCGCCCGACGCATTCACGAGGAACAGGAACACGCCCTGCGGCGACACGATGGCTGCGATGATCGCGATGTAGCCGACCACGCTGCTCAGCAGCACGGCGAGACGCGGCACGCGCGACGGCGTGAGGCGCAGCAGCGCGCGCGGCGCATCGCCTCGGCCCGCAAGACGGAACAGGATCCGCGACGACACGTACAGCCCGGAGTTCAGCGCCGAGAGCACGGCGACGAGCACGATTGCATTCATGATGTCGGCGGAACCCGGCACGCGCATCGTTTCGAGCGCGGCGACAAACGGCGAGTGCCCCGTGACGATGGTCGTCCACGGCACGATGCACGCGATCAGGAACATTGAGCCGACGTAGAAAGTGATCACGCGCAGGATCACCGAGCGCGTCATCGCGGCAACGCTCTTCGCCGGATTGTCCGATTCGGCAGCGGCGATCGTGGCGATTTCGGCGCCGCCCACCGCGAAGATGACGGTCGGCACGGCCGCGAACACCGACATCGTGCCGAACGGCAAGAAGCCCTTCGCCGCCGTCAGATTGATCCACGCGCCATGCGTATGACCGAGCCCGAACACCCAGGCTGCGCCGATCACGATGAACACGATGATGGCCGCGACCTTGATCGACGCGAACCAGAACTCGAACTCGCCGTACGACTTCACCGACATCAGATTGATCAACGTCATCACCGACAGCAGCACCAGCCCGATCATCCACACGGGCACCGGTGTCCAGCGCTGCAGGATGGCGGCGCCCGCCACCGCTTCCACGGCGACCACGATCACCCAGAAGTACCAGTAAAGCCAGCCGCTCGTGAAACCTGCCCAGTCGCCGAGGCCGATGCGCGCGTATTCGGTGAACGAGCCGATGCCCGGCACGGCCAGCGCCATTTCGCCGAGCATGCGCATCACCAGCAGCACGACGATGCCTGCGACCAGATACGACACGCACGCACCCGGTCCGACCGTGCTAAGCGTCGCGCTGCTGCCCACGAAAAGACCCGCGCCGATGATGCCGCCGAGCGAAATCATCGTCACGTGCCGCTGACGCAACGCCACGCCGAGACGGGGCGCCGCGCTCTGTTGACCGTCGCGTGCTACGCGACCGTGTGTGCTGCTGTCTGCCATGCGGAATCTCCTTCCAGCTCGATCCTTCAATTCAAACCACACAAAACTTGATTCAAGAATCACACAACATTTTTTTGTGTGCAATTAAAAACGACATTGTGTGGTCCAGGATTTTCCCTGGCGCAGGCGGGTCCGGTCCTTGCCGCCCCTGAAAACCATGGCGCAGAGGCGGATCTGGTATAAAATCCGACGAACGGGCACAAACAGGCAGACAAAACCTGTTTTGTATGGAGACAGGGCAAGACAATGGCTTCCAACAGACACAAGGCGGCACATAGCAACGACACCGCCGCCGAAGCGGACCAGACAAACGGCGACGCGGTCCAGACAAAACGCGCTACCTATATCGAGGTCTCGGCGTCGATCGAGGACGAGATTCGCGGCGGCGTCTATCCGCCCGGCAGCCGGTTGCCGCCGCAGCGTCAGCTCGCGACAGAACTGGGCATCAACGTGTCGACGGTGTCGCGCGCGTACAAGGAATTGCAGCTGCGCGGTCTGGTGATCGGCAGCAAGAGGCGCGGCTCGCTCGTAACAGGCGGCGCGATGCCGCGTGTCGAGACGGCGAGCGCGGGCAACGCGGCACGGGGCGGCGCCATCGATCTGACCGTCAACCGGCCTGCAACGGGCGAGTTCTTGTTGAGCCTCGCCACTACGCTCGCCGATCTGCCGCGCGATGCGCGCTATGCGTCGCTACAGGAATATCAGCCGCCGCAAGGGCCCGACTGGGCGCGCTCAGCGGGCGCAAAGTGGATGGCGGCGCCCGGCTTCACGCCGACCCAGGAGCACCTGGTCGTGACCAGCGGCGCACAGCACGGGCTGTATGCCGTGCTCAACAGCCTGATCGGCACCGACGGCGTGATCATCGCGGACCGCCTCACGTACTATGGCCTCAAAGCGCTCGCGCCCGTATTCCAGTTCGAGATCGTCAGCGTGCCGAGCGACCGCGACGGCCTCGTTACCGACGAAGTCGAGCGCATTTGCAGCCGCGTGCCCGTCAAGGCGATTTTCACGGTGCCGAATCTGCAGAATCCGACCGTGACGACGATGAGCCTCGAACGGCGCGTCGCGCTCGTGGATATCGCGCGTCGTTACGGCGTCGCGATCATCGAAGACGACGTGTATGGCCCGCTCGTCTCTCAGCGCCTGCCGACGCTTGCCAGCCTGTGTCCCGAGCTGACTTTCCACATCGCAGCGACATCGAAGATCCTCGCACCCGGACTGCGCCTCGGCTATCTGCTGAGTCCGCCAGAACGCTCGGCGCTCGCCGCGGAGGCCGTGCGCACCACCGCGTGGATGCCCGCGCCGATGTCCATGTTGATCGCGACGATATGGATCGAAGACGGCACCGCGCGCCGCATCATGGATGCGCAACTGGCCGAGATTCGCGTGCGGCATGATCTGGCGCGGCAGATTCTGCCGCAAGAGTGGCTCGAATCCGATCCGGCGTGCATGTTCGTATGGCTGAAGCTGCCGCCGCCGTGGCGCGCCGACGATTTCGCGGCAAATGCGAAAGCGCGCGGCGTGGTCGTGATGCCTTCATCGGCGTTCGCTGTCGATCGCGCCGAGGTCGAGCATGGCGTGCGGATCAATCTCGCGTGCGCGTCCTCGCGCGAGCAGCTGGTCAGCGCGTTGCAGACGCTGGCGCACGCGTTGCGCGATCGTCCGCGTGCGCTGTTCGGCACGATTTAGGTTTCGCGAACTCGGCGCCTACAAGCTGCCGTTTTCGACCACGCGCCCTTCCGCGCGCCAGCGCAGCATGCCGCCCGCAAGATTCGCGACCTCTTCGAAACCGGCCTGGCGAAGAATCACCGTCGCCTGAGCCGAACGGCCGCCCGCGCGGCAAACCGTGACGATGGGACGCTCCTTGCCAAGTTCCGCCGTGCGTTTCGCGAGGTTGCCGAGCGAGATCAGCTTCGCTTCTGGAATGCGTCCAAGCGGGCCTTCGTATTCGTCAGGCTCGCGCACATCGATGATCTGCACCGCTTGCAGATGCTCTTCGAGCCACTGCGGGTGAATCTCCCAGATGCCGGCAAAGGTGTACGTAAGGGGTGCCCATTCGGGGAGCGGCTTTTGCGACGGGTCGCTTGCCGCGACGCCGCACTTCATGTTCGCGGGCACGGCCACGTCGATCTGCCGCGGATGCGGTAGCCCGAGATTCGTCATATAGACGGCGAAATCCTCTTCGCACAGTTCGCCGCCAAGCCGTGGATTGAAGCGCCGCTCTTCGTCGACGCTCGTCACGGTGAGGCCGCGATAATCGTGCGCCGGATACAGCAGGCAGGTGTCAGGCAACGAGAAAAGCTGCTCGTGCACCGCGCGGAACAGCGCGTGGGGATTGCCACTCTGAAAGTCGGTGCGCCCTGTGCCGCGAATCAGCAGACAGTCGCCCGTGAAGGCCATCGACCCGTCATCGAGCACGAGACTGACGCAGCCATTCGTATGACCTGGCGTTGCGCGCACTTGCAGATGACGCGCGCCGAACGCGATCGTATCGCCGTGACTGACATAATGGTCCGCGCCTTCCGCGCCGCTCGCCGCCGAAATCGCAATCTTGCTGCCGGTGTGCTTTTTCAGCAGCCATGCGCCCGTCACGTGATCCGCGTGAACGTGCGTGTCGATCGTATACAGCAAACGCAGGCGCAATTCTTCGAGCAGCGCGGCATCGCGGCGCGCCTGCTCGAACACCGGGTCGATGAGCACGGCTTCACGCGTGTCGCTGTCGGCGAGCAGATACGTGTAGGTGGACGATTGCTGGTCGAACAGCTGGCGGAAGATCAGCACGCTTACGGTCTCTCGAGATGTATCGGACAGAAACTCCGCCGGCGCGCGCAATGGTCTTTCCCTGCGCGCGCCGGCAGCAGTCGCGGTCTTACTTGGGTTGCTGCACGTAGCGCAGATACGGCTTCAACGTCTTGAAGCCCTGCGGATACTTTTCCTTCGCGGCGTCGTCGGAGACGGATGTCGGAATGATCACGTCCTCGCCCGGTTTCCAGTTCACGGGCGTCGCGACGGTGTGCTTCGCGTTCAGTTGCAGCGAGTCCAGCAAACGCAGCACTTCGTCGAAATTCCGGCCTGAACTCATCGGATAGACGAGCATTGCCTTGACCTTCTTGTCCGGCCCGATCAGGAACACAGAACGCACCGTTGCATTGTCGACAGCCGTGCGCGGGCCGCCGCCGCTCGCTTCGGGGTGGATCATGTCGTAGAGCTTGGCGACCTTGAGATCGTGGTCGCCGATCATCGGATAGTTGACCGCGTTGCCCTGCGTTTCCTCAATGTCCTTCACCCACTTCTGGTGATCGCTGACAGGGTCGATGCTAAGCCCGATGATCTTTGTGTTGCGCTTGTCGAACTCCGGCTTGAGTCCCGCCATATAACCCAGTTCGGTTGTGCAGACGGGTGTGAAGTCTTTTGGGTGCGAGAACAGGATGGCCCAGCTATCGCCAATCCATTCGTGAAAATGAATCGTGCCTTCCGTGGTCTCCGCCGTGAAATCGGGCGCTACTTCTCCTAGTCGAATCGCCATCTTCATCCTCCTCGGTAAAAGGTGCGAACAGATGCGTCCGAGTGTCGCCCGGTCCGCGACAGGCGCTGACAGGTCGACCCGAATCAGAACAGTATAGAGATGTTATGACGGTTAGACGCCCGTCACGCCACGGTGCGACAGCGGGAGAGACGCACGCAAAACACGCTGTGCGAAAGCTCCCGGACGGCAGGGGTGCAACACGAGCCTGATGGGCACACTGTAACTTTTATAGCGTAGAACAAATTGCGGCATTCGTGCACGCTTTGGAAGCGCGTTTTCTATTTCTTGCGGCAACCGTTCGCTGCAGTGCAGACACATACGTCGCACGCGGCGCACACTGTGAGGCGGTATGGCGAGGTGCCGCGGCGCATACGGGAAAAAGGAGCGTGACGGCGGGCGTCATCGACGCACCGCCGCACGCACATCGTTCGGCTCGCGCGTTACTGCTCGATTTGCCTGTTCCAGCGCTGATCCCACTGCGCGCGGTGCGCGTTGATCGAATCCCAATCGACCACCGTCACCTTCTTCACCAGATCGTCGAGATTGCCGAGGCTCTTTTGCATCGCGGGCGTCATCGTCGCGTGCTCGTTGGTCGGAATCTGCCTGCCTGCCGCGGCCGCTTTCGACTGCGCAGGCGCCGACAGCAGGAACTGTGCGAGTTTCTGCGCAAGCTGCGGGTCGGAATTGTTCTTCACGACGCACAGATCGACGAGCAACAACACGGCGCCTTCTTTCGGATTCGCGTAGCCGACAGGGATGCCCTTGTCCTGCAGATCGCCGACAGCCGTCGGGGTCAACGGAAAGAGGCCCGCTTCGCCCGTCTGCACCATTTCCGAGAGCTTCGCCGAATTGGGAATGTACTCGACGACATTCGGTCCTACCGTGCTCGACCATTTGCTGAAACCGGGCTCGACGTTCTGATCGCTGCCTCCCATCAGACGATTGATCGCGAGAAAGCCATGCAGGCCAAACGTGCTGCTCGATGCGGACTGGAACACCACTTTGCCCTTGTACTTCGGATTGGCGAAATCCATCCACGACGTAGGGGGCGCCCAACCCTTCTCGGCAAACAGCCTGGTGTTGTAGCCGATACCCGTCATGCCGAGCTGCACGCCCGCGCCCATGTCGTCTTTCATGCGCGCGAACGGATACAGTTCTTTCAGCACGGGCGCATCGTCGAGCTTCTGGCACACGCCCATGCTGACGGCGCGCGCCATTACGCCGTCATCGAGAAACGCGACATGAATCTGCGGGCTGTTGCGATTGGCGAGCAATTTAGCGAGCACATCTGAGGACGTGCCCGGCACTACCACTACCTTCACGTTGTTGGCTTTCTCGAAGTCGGGCAGTACCTGGCTCGTGTAGGCCTTCTCCATCGGGCCGCCGTTCATGCCGATGTAGATCGTTTTGGTTTCCGACCAGGCGGGCGCGGCAACGCCGATCGCGAACACGGCGGCCAGCGCCGCGACCGTGCTTGACAGCTTCATCGTGGGTCTCCTTGACATGACTGAAGAACAGCGGGGATCGTGCTTCGATCGAAGCGGCAGATCGCAAACGCGTCGAGCGGCGTCGACGTTTCGCCGTCGATCACGAGGTCGGCCAGCACCTCGCCAACACCGGGCGCAAGCAGAAAGCCGCCGCCCGAAAAACCGAATGCATGCAGCAGGCGCGGCACTTTCCGGCTCGCGCCGATCACGGGATGGCTATCGGGTGTTTCGCCCTCGACGCCGCTCCATGTACGTATCAGAAGCGCGTCGCGCAAGAAGGGCAACAGCGCGCAGGCGTCGCGCATTACCGCGCGCGTGGTGTCCGTCGACGGCTGCGCATACTCGCCGTCACCATGTCCGCGTCCGCCTCCGATCACGCAATTGCCGCGCTCGACCTGACGCGCATAGACGCCGCCGCCTACCACGCCGAGGTTGTGCATGACGACGCGCGGCAGCGGCTCGGTCACCCACATGTTTGGATAGATCGGCTTCATCGGCACGGCTTCGCCGAAAAAGCCCGCGATCGTGTTCGCCCACGCGCCTGCGCTGTTGATCAGCCAGTCGGCCGTGATGTGCTCGTTGCCCGCGCGGATCTGAAAGCGCGTGCCGTCGTGCGCGATATCGGTGAGGGCGGTCTGCTCCCGCACGATGGCGCCCGCGCGTTGCGCCGCGCGCGCGAAAGCGGGCGACACGAGGCGCGGATTGGCCTGTCCGTCGCTCGTGCACAGCGACCCGCCGAGCGCCGCCTCGCCGAGCCACGGATAGCGCCTGCGGAACGCCGCACCCGCGATCAGTTCGGTCTCGAGCCCGTGTTCGCGCGCCATCGCAGCCCATGTTTGGAGCACGGCGAAATCGCTGTCGCGGCGCGCGAGCCGCAAATGTCCGGATACGACGAGTTCGCCGTCGATGCCGATCAACTCGGGCAAGCGGTCCCACACCCGCCGCGCACGCATCGCGAGGGGCATTTGCTCGACTGGCCGGCCCTGACAGCGCACGCCGCCGTAGTTCACGCCGCTTGCCTGTGCGCCGCAGTAGCGCCGCTCGAACAGCGCGACGCGCACGCCGCGCCGCGCGAGCATCAGCGCCGCCGACGAACCGACGAGCCCACCGCCCGCGATCACGACCTGATAATGGACGGCATCACTCATCGCGTGCTTCCTCGGGAATCGCCGCGACACCGTCGTCGAACAGCATCGGCGAAATAGGGATCGGCTTGATGGGCGCCTGGCTGCGCAAACGGCCGACGCTTTCGAGCGGACGGCCCGTTTCGTGGCTCAGCAGTGCAATGGCCGCTTCCCCGCACATGCGGCCCTGGCAACGTCCCATGCCGATCCGCGTCAGCGCCTTCAGACGGTTGATTTCGCTCGCTTCACCGCTGCGAATGCAGCGGCGAAGCGTGCCGGCATCGACTTCTTCGCAGCGGCACACGGTCATCTCGTCGGGCCATTGCTGCGCAAAGTGTTGCGGCGGCGCGAAGGCCGCTTCGAGGCCCGCGCGAAATACCGCGATGCGCTGCAAGCGCTGCTCGAGCATCGCGCCATTCATGCCGCCGTGTTGCGTGCGTTGCACGATGCCGAGATCGTCGAGCAGCGCAAGCGCAGCACGGCGTCCCGCGAGCTCCGCGGCATCGGCGCCCGCAATGCCCGCGCCGTCGCCTGCGAGATAGATGCCCGGCACCGAGCTGCGTCCTGCCGCATCGCGTTCGGGCAGCCAGCAGCGGTTCAATGCGTCGAAGCGAAAGCGACAACCCGCGAGATCGGCGATCTGTGTCTCGGGACGCAGACCAAAGCCGAGGCCGACTGCGTCGCAAGCGATGTCTGCTTCATTGCCGTCAGACGTTTTGAAGCGAATCCCCGTCACGTGCCGCGCACCGTCGATGCGCGTCAGCGCCACACCGCGCATCACCTCGATTCCGCGCGCCTTCAACCACGCGACGTAGTACACGCCCTTTGCAAATGTCGACGGCTGGCTGACGAGTTTCGGCATCGCCGCCACCTGGCGCGACAGCGCGCTCGTATCCAGCACCGCTTCGATCCGCGCGCCCGCCTTCACGTACTGATACGCGACGAGATACAGCAACGGCCCTGTGCCCGCCAGCACGATGCGCCGTCCTATCGCGCAGCCCTGCGCCTTCAGCGCGACCTGCGCGCCGCCGAGCGTGTAGACGCCCGGCAGGGTCCAGCCCGGCATGGGCACCACCCGGTCCGTCGCGCCGCTCGCGACGATCAGATGCGTGAACGGCACGCTCGCCTCGTGACCGTTGCACAGCGTGTCGAGCCTGCCGCCTTCGCACGACCACACGAGCGTGTCCGGCCGATAGTCGATCTGCGGCAGCAGCGCGCGCATGGTTTCGTGCACGGCATCGGCCTTCTTCGCCTCGAAACCGTACAACGCCGCCTTGCTGCGTTCGAAGCCCGCATCGGCGGGCGGCTGACGATAAATCTGTCCGCCCCAGCGTGCGTTCTCGTCGAGCACCACGGGACGGAGGCCCGCCGCCGCCAGCGTCTGCGCCGCGCGGATGCCCGCCGGCCCCGCGCCGACGATCACGATGCGCTGTACGCCGTTCATCGCGCGCATCCTTCAGTGTTGCGCGCGCCATTCGTCACGACACGCATGCCCTCTTTCACCAGCGTCGAACAGGCGCGAATGCGCGTGCCGTCTTCGCAACGCACCCAGCAGTCCTGACACGCGCCGATCATGCAAAAGCCCGCGCGCGGCTCTCCCGTGAACTCGCTGTGGCGCACGTGACGCTGCTGCATCAGGATGGCCGTCAATACCGTATCGCCCGTCAACGCGCCGACTTCGACGCCGTCGAGAAAGAACGACAACGGTGTGCGTCCCGTTTCGGCGACGCGCAGCAACTGGCTGACGGAACTGGTCATGTGAGCGCGATAAGAAGCCATCAGTGCTGGCCGATCAGAATGCGGTTGAGCCCGTAGACGCGATCGAGCAGCAGCATCGCGCCCGCCGTGATGAAGATGACGAGCGCGGAGACGGACGCCATCATCGGATCGATCGATTCAGTGGCGTACATGTACATGCGCACCGGTAGCGTCACTGTCTGCGGCGACGTGATGAAAACCGACATCGTCAACTCGTCGAAACTGTTGATGAACGCCAGCAGCCAGCCGCCAGTGATGCCGGGCACGATCATCGGCAGCGTGATGCGGCGAAACGTGGTCCACGCATCGGCGCCTAGCGACGACGCCGCGTGCTCGATGCTGCGATCCAGTCCGCTCACCGACGCGAGCACGAGCCGCATCACGAACGGCGTGATCACCACCATGTGCGCCAGAATCAGCCACGCGAACGACCCCGTTGCGCCGATCAGCGCAAAGAAGCGCAGCATCGCGATACCGAGCACGAGGCCGGGGATCACCAGTGGCGACAGCAGCAGCGCGTTGAGAAAGTTGCGGCCCGGAAAGCGCGCGCGGCCGATCGCCAGCCCTGCAGGCAACGCGATGACGAGCGACAGCGTCGCCGACGCGAACGCCAGTTTCAGGCTGTTGACGAAGGCCGATATGAAGTCGGGATAGTCGAGAATCGCGCGGAACCAGCGCAGCGAGAAACCGTGCGTCGGGAGCGTCAGCGTCTCGTCCGGCGTGAACGCGACCAGCACGACGATCGCGAGCGGGGCGAGCACGAAGAGGATCACGACGGTATGGAAAGCGAGTGCAAAGAAGCCGTTCTTGCGCATGATGTTTCGCTCGTCCGTTCGAATCAGCCCATGCTGCGGGCGTAGCGCCGCTCGAGCACGCGGTAGTAGGTGAGCATCACGACGAGGTTCGCCACCAGCAGCAGCATCGCGATCGTCGCGCCGAGCGGCCAGTTCATCGAACTGAGGAACTGGTCATAGACGGCCGTGGCCGCCACCTTCAGGCGCCTTCCGCCGAGCAACCCCGGAATCGCGAATGCACTCGCCGACAGGCCGAACACCATGAGGCTGCCGGACAGGATGCCGGGCACGAGTTGCGGCAGGACGATGCGGCGCAGCGTAGTAGCGGGCGACGCCATCAGCGAGAGCGCGGCATTTTCGGTCTGCGGATCGAGCCGTTGCAGCGCGGTCCAGACGGGAATCACCATGAACGGCACCATCACGTGGACGAGCGCGATGACGATCGCGAACGTCGTGTATTCGAGCTTGTACGGCCCGAGGCCGAACAGCGCGAATGCCTGATTGACGAGGCCATTCGTGTTCAGCAGCATGCTCCAGCCGAACGCGCGCACCACCACGGAGACGAGCAGCGGCGCGAGTATCACCAGCAGAAAGAGCGCGCGCCACGGGTCGCGCATGCGCGACAGCACATACGCTTCGGGTGTGCCGATCGCGACGCACAACACGGTAGTCAGAAACGCAATGCCGAATGTGCGCAGAAAGATCGTGTGGAAATACGACGAGCCGAGCACTTCCGCATAGTTATGAAAATCGAGCGCGGCAATCGGTCCGCTCGCGGGATCGAAGCGATAGAAGGTGAGCGCGAACGTCATCGCGAGCGGCACGAGCACGAGCGTGGCGAAGAGTATCAGCGCGGGCGCGCTCATCAGCCAGAGCGGCATGAATGCCTGCCACGGTGCGCGCGCCGCGCGTTCGCCCGTAGCCGGCGTGGCGGGCAGCGTGCTATCCATGCGCGCGCTCCCGGCCGATCAGACGCAGCGAATCCGCATGCCAGTCGATGCCGACTTGCGCGCCCTCCGGAAACGGTTCGTCGCCGTGGTTCTGGCAGCACACCAGCATCTCGCCGACGCGGCTGTCGAGTCGATAGAGCCACTGGCTGCCGAGAAAGAAGCGGCTCGTCACGTTGCCCGCGAGACGCCCTTTATCGGGCGCGCATAGCCGCAGTTTTTCCGGGCGTATGCACAGCGTGACAGCATCGCCGACACTGATGGACTGGCCTTGCGAAGCAAGCTGTGCCAGGCTCCCCGTCTGCGCGAGATCGTGACCGAAGTCGATGCGGATCGCGTCGCCGTCGCGCGACACGACCTTGCCCGCCAGCATGTTCGCCTTGCCGATGAACTGCGACACAAAGAGGTTCTCGGGCCGTTCATAAGCGCGATACGGCGTGTCGATCTGCGTGATGCGTCCCGCTTCCATCACGACCACGCGGTCGCTGATCGACAGCGCTTCGGATTGATCGTGCGTGACCATGATCGTCGTCGTGCCGATCTTGCGCTGGATAGCGCGCAGTTCGAACTGCATGTCTTCACGCAGCTTCGCATCGAGGTTCGACATCGGCTCGTCGAGCAGCAGCACGGGCGGCGCGATCACGATGGCGCGTGCGATCGCGACACGCTGCCGCTGACCGCCCGACAGTTCGCGCGGAAACCGATGCGCGAGCGCATCGAGGCGCACCAGTGCCAATACTTCGCGCACGCGGTCCGCGCGCTCGGCTTTGTCGACGCCGCGCATTTCGAGCCCGAAGCTCACGTTCTGCGCGACGCTCATGTGCGGAAACAGCGCGTAGCTTTGAAAGACGATACCGAGGCCGCGCCGGTTCGGCTTCATATGTGTGATGTCACGGCCATCGAGCGTGATGCGGCCGCGCGACGTTTCGATGAAGCCCGCGATCATCTGCAGCGTCGTCGTTTTGCCGCAGCCCGACGGGCCCAGCAGCGAAACGAACTCGCCCTTTTCCACCGACAGGTTGAGGCCCGTCACGGCATGCAGGTCGCCGAACGACTTCGAGACGTCGGTCAATGTGAGAAACGACATGGTCTGGCCTTTCGGTGCGGCGCACCGGCTGTATCGACGAGTGTCTGTTGAGCCGACTCTAGCTAGCCAAATTCCAAAGCGTCAACGCTAAATTCCATTGAACGATATAAAGATCCGACTTCTTCCGCTGGATGGAATAACTTTGCTTGATTTGGATGCTACCGTTCCGCCGTACGCCGTCAGTGAAAACACCGAGCAATGCCGCAGCAGCCTTTTCCCGCACGGTGGTGGTTTTTTGGCGTGAACATCGGCTAGTATTCCGTTCAATGGAATCCTGATCGAGATCGCCGATGAATCCTTCCACGGAACCCGACGCGCCAGGCACGGGCATGTTGCAGCGTGCATTTGCGGTGATGCGCGCGCTCGGCGAAATCCAGCCGGAAGGCGGCCGCGTGACACGCATCGCGAAGGCCGTCGGACTCACGCAGGCCACCGTGCATCGCATACTGCATGCTTTGATCGCCGAAGGCATCGTCGAACAGGACCAGAACACGAAGCTCTACCGGCTCAGCGTCGACTTCTTTGCGCTCGCCGCGCAAGCCGGCAATCCGAGCGGCATGCGCGCACTGTGTCGGCCCGCTCTTCTGCGCCTGTGTGCGAGCCTCGGCGACACGATCTTTCTGCTTGTCAAAAGCAGCTTCGACGCCGTGTGCCTCGACATGTGCGAAGGACCGTTACCGATCCGCTCGTTCACGGGCGATATCGGCGGTCGCGTCGCGCTGGGTATCGGCCAGGGCAGCCTCGCGATTCTCGCGTTCCTGCCGGAAGCGGAGCGCGAAGAAATCATTCGCTTCAATGTCCCGCGTCTGCGCAGCTATGGCGTGCTCGACGAAGTCTATTTGCGCACCGAAATCGAACGCGTGCGCCAGCTCGGCTACGCGGGGCGCAATAGCGGCGTGCTGGAAGGGATGGCGGGCGTTGCCGTGCCGATCATCGACCGCACGGGATGCGCGGTTGCCGCGTTGAGCGTCGGCACGTTGTCGGCGCGTCTCGGCGAAGACCGGCTGCCGATGGTCGTCGAACTTCTCAAGCGGCAAGCGGACCTCATCGGTCCGCAAGTCAATCCGTTCGACGTCGCGATGCGCCGGCCCATGCATGGCCTCACGCGTGCGATGACGACGGAGCCTATTGCCTGATGCTCGCCGAAGTCACGGACACTTTTGCAAGCGGATGCGCAAGACCCGCTTGCGTCATCAGCGACACAGCGGCTGGGTCGGGCATGCCATTGCTGTCGATGGCGCCCGCTTTCGCGAGCGCATCGAGATCGCTGTCGACGCCTGCCTGCCCGACGGTGAACGGCGTAGACAGAAACGCAGGCACGGCCAGCGTGAGCGCATAGTGCTGCTGCAAATTCGTGACGACGGCAGATTGCGCTGCCAGCACGTTGCTCTGGTTCGCCAGCGCCTGCTGGAATTGCGTATTGCCGGAAAAGCTCGCAATCAGGTTGGACTCGCTCGTGCCGAGTTGCGCCGCGAGATAGACGATCATCAAGTCCGTTTCCGGCGTCGTATTGAAGGTGCCGCCCGCGAACGCAAGCGAATGCAGCGTCGTGCCGGCTGACGTCACCGTGATCATGCAAGGAAGGGTCGCATTGAAAGCGAGGCTGTAGCGGCCGCCGCCGTCCGATAATGTGGCGCCCGCGCCTTGTGCACAGGTCGCGTTGACGTTCGCGCTCGCGAGCGCCTTGCCCGTCGCCGCCGTGCCCGCGAGCGCGACGCTCGGTGCCGGGTTCGCGGCAACGCAGCCGTCGAAGCTTATGCAGACGCTGCCGCCGCCACACGCCGCGAGCGTCGCCAGCAAGGCGGCAGACAAGGCAGACAAGGCTGGGCGAACGAAGCGGGCAACGCGAAGAATCATGGCCGTCTGCCATCGAGAGAAAGGGCGCGTGTTTTTATTCTAGCGCGCCCTTCCGGCTCATCCGACGCGACACCGAAGACGCTCGCCTCGCGACCTCGGCGCTGCTTCCGTCAGCGAGCGCTTCAGATCACGTTGATCGCCACGTCGATATTGCCGCGCGTGGCTTTCGAATACGGACACATGTCGTCCGCCGCATGCACGACCGCCTCGGCCACGTCGCGCGCAACGCCTGGCATGCTCACGTCGATCCGCGCGCCGAGAAAGTACGCGTTACCCGTCATGCCGAGATCGATGGCGACCTCGAGCGCAAGGTCGGCAGGCAGCGCGACCCTCTTTTCTTTGGCCGCCAACCCGATCGCGGTAATCAGACAGGCCGACCATGCGCCCGCAAACAGCTGCTCAGCCGTCGGATGCGGCTGCGCGGACTCGAACACGTGGTCTGGATGCGCGGCATGGCCGGGCGCGGACAGCCTGATGTCGAGGCTGCCTTCATGGCCTCGCGTTGCGCCAGCGTGCCGGCTTGCCGTCGTCAGCGTCTTGCCCGTGAACAGTACTTTTTCAATGTGGGTCATCGTGTAATCCTTGATCGAAAGTGGCGAGTTGCATTTTGGTTTCATGCGATTAAATCGCATGCGACGCATATTGATCCAAATCACACGCGATGTCAATCGCATACGATTTAATCGCACGATTCCTTTCGATAGGGGAAATGTGAGGGAGCGCGTCGACGGCGCTGCGCCGCCCTCACCGGGTGTGCCTTATGGAAGCCGGTCCGATAGCCGCCCGACGAATTTCCAGCCGTGCTCGCGGCTCCAGAAGTAAGTGAAACCCGTCGGCCCGTCGATGAACACCGTCATCGGTTTGTGCGTCGCTTCGTCGAGCGCGGAATTCGCCTCGGACGGCGGGACGCTCGCGGCGGCCCGCTCGACGCTCACGGCCGGGTCGGCTTTCCAGCCTTCGTCGGGCACGTAGGTTAGCCGAACGACGCCGCCCGCTGGAGACTGGATCATCAGCGTCAGCGGTCCTCGTGCGGATGACGCAGCGGCCGGCCCGACTTCCGCGCTTCCCGCCGCAAGACACGTTGAACCGGCTGCCGCCAGCGCCGCGATCACACTCCAGCGCGGGACGATCGACGTCCTGCCCGTATCGGAACGTTTCATGTTTGCCCTCCAGCTGCGCAATCGAACAATGGCTAGCGCGGAACGTCCGGGCATCGAAAGAGGCTGACGACCGCCATCAACGACGTGTGTTGCTCAGTGCGGATTCCAGCGCCATCGACTGAAAGACGGTCGCCGCGTCACGCGATGAAACGCGATGGGGTAAACCCGTTCACACGAATCAGGCGATAAGCGACGAAGCTCGAACGTGTCACGCCGATTACCGTGGAAACGCGAATCCCATGCTGCAAAACAGGGGCTATTCATTGCAGGACTCGAACGATGCAAACATTGATGCAGACCATGTCTGCCGATCCGCGCCAACTCGATTACCCTGTTACTTACGTCCGCCCTGACATCCGCTAACGATCCACGCACCATCCCCTCAATCGCCGAGGACTGTCCGCGATGAGCAATGAGTCAACGCCGTCAGATGCAGCGCCTGCGGGCCAATCGCCTACTGACGCAAACCCGCTCGAAGCCGACGCGCTGCTCGAGGACCCGAGCGTGCGCGATCATCCGCGGCATCAGCAGATGTTCCCCGTCCTCACGGACGCCGAGATCGAGCGAATCAGGCGCTTCGGCACACCGTCGCGCTACACGCGAGGCGCCCTGCTGTATCGCGCGGGAAGCCTGTGTCCCGGCGTGTTCGTGCTGCTGTCCGGCCAGGTGCGGATCATTGGCCGCGACGGGCTCGGCCACGAACGGATCATTCACACGTACACGACGCGCGGCGAATTCACGTCGGACGTGACGCAACTGTCGAACAAGCCCGCCGTCGTCGACGCGCATGTGACGGAAGATGTCGAGGCGATCCTGCTGCGTCCCGAGGAACTCAGCGCGCTGATGATCAGCGAAGCCGATCTCGGCGAAAAGATCATGCGCGCGCTGATCCTGCGGCGCGTACTCGTCATCGAACGCGGGCATGGCGTGGTGCTTGTCGGCCCTTCCGGCAACGCGCGGCTGCGCGCACTGGAAAACTTCCTGCGCCGCAACGCGTTTCCGAGCATGACGCTCGACGCGGATACGGACGCCGAGGCGATCGCGTTGCTGGAACGCCTGACGCCGCAACCGGACGACTTTCCACTCGTCGTCTGTCCGGACGGCACGGTGCTGCGCAACCCCGATGAAGGGCAACTCGCATCGTGCCTCGGGCTGATCCCCGAATTCGATCCCGCGCACGTCTACGATGTCGCGATTGTCGGCGCCGGTCCCGCTGGACTCGCGGCCGCCGTGTATGCGGCCTCGGAGGGACTGTCCGTCGCCGCGCTCGATTGCCGCGCGCCGGGCGGACAGGCGGGCACCAGTTCACGCATCGAAAACTATCTGGGATTTCCGACGGGCATTACGGGGCACGCACTGGCGGGCCGCGCGTTCGTGCAGGCGCAGAAGTTCGGCGCGCACATCGGCATTCCGTGCGAAGTCCGCGCCCTGTATTGCGACAAGCTGCCGCCCGTCGTCGAACTCACGGATGACCGGCGCATCACCGCGCGCACGGTCGTGATCGCGACGGGCGCGGAATATCGCAGACCCGACGTCGAAGGGCTGGAACGTTTCGAGGGCTCCGGCGTGTATTACTGGGCCACGCCCATCGAGGCGCGTCTGTGCCGCAAGGAACCCGTGCTGCTGATCGGCGGAGGCAATTCTGCGGGACAGGCTGTCGTATTTCTCGCGTCGCACGCCGAGCACGTGCACATGTTCATCCGCAGCGCAAGCCTCGAGCACAGCATGTCGCACTATCTGATCGAGCGCATTCTGGCACTGCCGAATGTGACGCTGCATACGCGAGTCGAACTCACCGCGCTCGAAGGCGATGCACGCCTCGAGCGCGTGCGCTATCGTGGCGCGGGCGGCATCGAAGGAAGCATGACGACACATCATCTGTTCGTCTTCATCGGCGCGGAGCCGAACACAAGCTGGCTCGCGACATGCGGCGTGGCGCTCGACGACAGGAGCTTCGTCCTGACAGGCCCCGACATTCCCGGCGCCGGCCTGCAGTCGATGTCGCTGCAAACCAGCGTGCCGGGCGTGTTCGCGATCGGCGACGTGCGCTCCGGTTCGACCAAACGCGTCGCGTCGGCGGTTGGCGAAGGGGCGGCCGTGGTCGCGCAAATACATCGGCTTCTCGCCGGCGCGCGGGCGGCCTGCTAGCGCCAGCAACCGCGCCCGGCTGCCGCGTCTACTTCAGCAAGCCGAACACTGCGACGCCGTTCGTCGTGCCGACATACACGTGTCCATGCGCGATCATCGGCGTGATGTACTTGTTGCCGGCACCGAACGTGTCGCGCGAGCCCGACTGATTGCTGTTGTACAGCTCCTGCGCGAGATCGGCGGCGTTGAACGCATGCAGCGCGGCCGTCGTGCCGTTTTCCGCCGCCCACACAATCGCGTTCTGCGAACCGTTGGCCGAGATGCTCGGCGTCGTGCCCGGATACGGGAACTTGCCCGCGCTTTGCGACGAGGGTGTCGTGGCGAGACGCGCACCGCTGACGGGAAATGCCTTCAGATTGTCGCCGACGGAGCCGTAGTACACGACGTTGCCGAAAAACGCTGGCGTGGTGAAGACGCCGCCGATCAACTGGCTGTCGATCTGCTGCCAGATCGCGTTTCTGCCGCTGTTGAACTTGCCCATGTTGTCGCGATCGACGACATAGATTTTCGAATCCTTGCCCGACCCGAGCGCGAGGTGGCGGGTCGCGCCGCTCCCGTCGACAAGATCGGGCAATACGATCGCCGCGCCCGAACCCAGGTCGGCGTCGTTGGCGGACTGCGCAACGGTGTCGAAGGTGGCGAAATAGTCGGCGACCGAAAGGCTCCCCGCGGTTCCGAGCTTGATGAAAGCGTTGCCGAAATTTCCATTCGATGGAAAACCTTGCCCGTTCAACGTCGTGTCGAACGTGCCGTTCGCATCGAGCAGATAGAGCGACGTGCCGTCCGACGCCATGCCGCCGCCGCCCATCCATACCGCGCCGCCTGTGCCGTTCGGCGTCAGGTTCAGCGCGCTCGTCTGCGCGAGCGTATCGGCGTTGTAGGCCATCACCCAGCCGCCGTAGACGCCCTGATCGCAGTGCGACGTCCATCCGAGGTACACGTTCCCGTTCACCAGCGTCAGCGCCTGCCGCTCCGCATACTGCTGCGGATCGAAGGTGGTCACGCCGTTGCTGCTGTTCGCGCCGCTGCCCGGATACCTGCCACTGATATCGACGGGTCCGCCGAGCAATTCCGCGCCCGTCGCGAGATCGACGGCATGCAGACGCTGATGAATCGTGCCGTTCGCTTCCTTGCTCATTGCGACCGCGTACATCACGCCGTTCGACCCGCGGCTTCGATCGATCACGGGCGTCGCCGTGATGCCGATCTCGGGAGAAATCTGCTGACAGTTGCGCGGATCGCTCGTCGTTTCGCCCGCGCCGAGCAATGACCGCTGCCAGAGCTGCGCGTTGGTGTCGGCGTCGAATGCGTACACGCTCGCATGCTCGGTCACGACGTAGACGACGTTGTGCGCCGCACCGCTCACCGGCACGTTGCTGACATACAAAGGTTGCGCATCGACCTTGCCGTCGACGGAAAGGAACGCCACCTTGCCGAACGACGCAGCGTTGACGTTGGACGGCGTCAGCGTGGTTTCAGCGAGGTATTGTCCAGTGCGGCCCAGATCGTTGTGATAGGTCAGCACATCGACCGACATTGCAGAGGCGCCGCCCCCGCCCGTGCCGCTCGAACCACCCGAGCCGCCTGAACCACCCGAGCCGCCTGAACCACCCGAGCCGCTCGGCGCGCTGGTCCCGCTCGAGCTGGTGCTGCTGGAAGAACCTCCGCCACTACAGGACACGCAGATTGCCGCGACGACGCAGAGCACGGCGACGTGCCGGAAACTGCCTGAGGGGGAATGCAAGCGGTGCGAGCGGTTCATGGACGTCTCCCAGGCGGTCTGGCGACCGCGAAGATTATCGGCCTCGCATTAACGGAGTCGCTTAACGGCAATGTGGCGAATTCCCGGCATCACCGATGAGCAATTTGCGTACCGCGAAGAAAGTCGACTCAAGCGACGGAATCCACCGCACGGCACGTGTCATACCCCTACCGTTCGGGGATCTTCGACATGATTTCGAAGCCGGCAAGCCGACTGTCATTCGTCGCGCCATGGATCGCACTGACGACAGCCCGCTGTGCGCACGCCGCCGCCCCGAACCCGTCGCGACACTACGCGCCCGTCGTCCATGTCGCCGATCAACGGTTGACAATGCACACACGGGACGGCGACGGCACGTTGCCACTCTACGCCGATCGCAGCATCGACGGTACGGCACCCAGCGTAACGCACGTCTTCATCATCATTCACGGCACGTTGCGCAATGCGCTCGATTATTTCGCCGCCGGAAAGCAGATGCTCGCAGCAGCCGGCGCGCGCGCGAACGAAAGCATGATCGTCGCGCCGCAGTTTCTGACGACGCTTGATCTGCACGTTTTCGCGCTGGGCCGCGCGACGCTGGCCTGGTCCGAAGGCGGTTGGAAAGGAGGCGCTGTTGCGCGCCGGCCGTCGCCCGTCAGTTCGTTCTCCGCACTCGATGCGCTGCTCGAACACTTCGGCAATCGTCAGCTTTATCCTGCGTTGTCGACGGTGATGGTCGTCGGGCATTCGGCGGGTGCGCAGTTCGTGCGCGTCGGACACGACGGGCGGCGGATGCTGACATCAGCGTGTGGCGTCGCCGCGCTGTTCGATCGCCCGACGCCTGCTGCCTGTCCCGTCGCAAGCGCCACGCCGCCCCTATCAGACTGATACGCTCTCGTTTTCCGTAGATAAAGCGTCAAGCGTAGTCAGGCGATGCAGATCGAGCGCTCGCGTGTGCTCAGTCATATAGTCGACGAACACGCGAATGCGCGCGGGCAAATGCTTGCGGCTCAGATAGCAGATGTAGTGGCCGCTGTCGTCGGGCGCATACTGCGTGAGACAACTCACGAGCCGTCCCTCGCCCAGCAGATCGCACACCTGGTAGCCCGGCAATTGCGCGAGGCCTTGTCCATCGAGCACCGACTGCAAGATCAGATCGGGATCGTTGAACGTGTGTGAGGCGTGTGGATGGTGCCTCAGCGGCAGTCCATCGACCCTGAACTCCCATTCCTTCAAGCGTCCCGACGCCGTGCGGAAATTGATGCAGCCATGATGGGCAAGTTCGTCGACGTGGCGCGGCAAGCCATGCGCCTGAACGTACGATGGCGCTGCGCACACGATCATCTGCATCGGTATCAGTTGACGCGCGACGATCTCGCTGTCTTCCATGCGTCCTTCGCGAAACGACACGTCGATACGGTCGGCGGTGAAGTCCGCGGGACGATCGTTGAGCAGCAGCTCGAGTGCGATGTCGGGATACTGCGCGTGGAAGCCGCGCAGCAGCGGCGCCACGATCTTGCGCCCGAAGCCTGGGGTCGAGTAAATGCGCAGTCGTCCACGGGGCGGACCGCTGCGCAGTTCACGCATTTCTTCGAGCGCCTGGACGATGCGCTCCACGCCCGCCTGGCAATTCTCAAAGAACAGTTCGCCCTCGCGTGTCAGCGACGTGCTGCGGGTGGTGCGCAGAAAGAGGCGCGTATCGAGCTGCGCCTCGAGCTTCTGCACGTTCCGGCTGACGGACGAGCGCCCGATGCCGAGGCGATCGCCCGCTCTCGCGAAGCTGCCCTCGTTGGCAACGGCAATAAAGGAGACGACGCCGGCGAAACTCGTTGCGAACGTGCTCGCAATCGGATCGTCGGCGCCAGTGACGGAGCGGCGCGGTGCGTAATCTGACATGGAAGCGCAAAAATTGAAGTCCCTATGTGACTAGACGTTTGAGCGCTTCTGTTTGTGACGTGCGTCCGCGGTTTTTTCCGCCGAACCTCGTGCGAACGCCTGCTGGCCTCACTTCTCGGGCACCAGAACGGGCGCGCCCTTGTCCTTCAGCAGGAGCACGAGAAACTTTGCCGGTTTCGTCTTGCTCGCGTTGCGTCCGACCGTGTGCACATCGTCCGGACCTTCATAGAAGGACTGCCCCGGCTTCAGCGTAACTTCCTTGCCGCCCTTCACCTGCATCACGATCGTGCCTTCCAGCACGTAGATAAAGCCGTGTGCATTATGACGATGCACCGGGTCCACCGCGCCGGGCGGATACTCGACCGCGATCATCAGCGCTTCCTTGCCCGGGTAGTCCTCCAGCGGCTGGGTCATCACGGGAGTGACAATCGCTTCGGGTGCCGCGGCCGAGGCCTGGCCCGTCAACGCGCCCGTTGCAAGGAGCACGGACACGGCTATTCTCTTCAATCGAAACATGACGCGCTCCTCACAAAGAAACACGCGTCGACTCAGGCGAGGTTTGCCTTGTCGAGGCCGAATGCCTTATCGGACGAACCTGGCACCGTGCGGAATGCGACGTTCGCACGGTTCCAGCCGTTGATGGCCATCACTTCGAACGTCAGGTCCGACAGTTCCTTCTCGGAGAACTGGCCGCGCACGCGCTCGTAGATCTCGTCGGGCACACCGTGCTCGGGAAGCGTCGTCAGCACCTCCGTCCACGCTAGCGCGGCTCGCTCGCGCGGCGAGAACAGCGTCGACTCGCGCCAGACCGCCACGTGATGCAGGCGCAGTTCCCGCTCGCCGTGGATGCGCGCTTCCTTCACGTGCATGTCGAGGCAAAAACCGCAGCCATTGATTTGCGATGCGCGGATATTGACCAGATCGCGAATCGGTTCTTCGATAGTGCAGTCGTTCAGCAGCGTGCTGAACTCCACAAACTTCTTGCACAACTCCGGCGATTGCTGAAAGTAGTTGATACGCTGAGTCATGATTTCTCCTGGCGACAATGACAGAGTCATCCGTGCAGACGGATGCCGTTCACGGCGATGAGCCGCACGGAAGTCATCGTAGGGTCGCGAGGCGCATCGCGGTAGACATACGGACGGGCTCACGGTGTTGCCTTTCAGGCACCAATGCCGTGAGCCGCCGTATCGTTGCTCAGAGCGCGCCGTATGCAGCGGCGATACGCGCGAGCTTGTCGGGATTGCGTTGCACATGGATTTCGACGATACGCTCGCCGTCCGTTTCGAACGATTGCGCGGATTCGAGCTGCCCTTCGATATAGCGCAGGAACGCCGGCCGGCCGTTGAGCGTCACAAGCCTGATATGAACCCCGCCGGGGTAGCGGCGCAACGCCGCGTAGAACAGCTGCGCGATGCGCCGCCCGCCTACCACCGGTTTCGGCAGGCTCGTCACCTTGCCGCCGCCGTCCCCGATCAGGATCGCGTCTTCCGCGAGGAATGCGCTAATCGCATGGAAGTCCGCGCGTTCCAGTGCCTGTGCAAAGCTCTGCAACAACTGGCGATGTGTCTCGCGCGGCACCGCACGGCGCGGGCGCTCGTCGCGCAATTGCGCCTTGGCGCGGCTCACCAGCTGACGGCACGCGGCTTGCGTCTTGCCGATCGCATCGGCGACTTCGTCGTAGTCAGCGTCGAAGACTTCGCGCAGCAGGAACGCCGCACGCGCTTCCGGCGTAAGCCGCTCGAGCAGCATCAGAAACGCCACGGAGACGTCGTCCGCGCGCTCCGTCACTTCTTCCGGCGTGACGGGAGAATCCGTGATTTCCGGCTCAGGCAGCCAGATGCCTGCGTAGTGTTCGCGCTCGACTTTCGCGGCCCGCAAGCGGTCGATGGACATGCGCGTCGTCACGGACACGAGCCATGCCTCGGCGTTGTCGATGCTTGTGCGATCAGCCGAATGCCAGCGCAGCCAGACGTCCTGCACGATGTCTTCCGCTTCGGCGACCGAGCCGAGCATCCGGTATGCGATTTTTTGCAGGCGCGAGCGAAGCTGGTCGAATGCGAGGGCGTCGGCGTCCATGAGATCGTTCCCTGGTCGTTTCCATCAGACGGAAACAGTGAAGGCGTGGCGGGCAAAAGGCGGCAAAACTGAAGTGTGCCACGGACGCCCCGGCAGGGACGGGATAAGGGACACGAACGCTTAGTCGCCGGGCAAGACGCGCGCATTGCAAGCCATGCGTCTGCTCCCGCTACGTTACACGTCAGAATGTGTGGCGCATGCCGACTGTCACGGCCACTTGCGAATCCGTCGACGAAGGCGACAGCGTATTGATCATTGCGTGCGACAGCACCGAATCAGCCGGTGCGCCATGCACATTCTGATACACGCCTTCGAGGTAGAAGTCAGTGCGCTTGCTGACCGCGTAATCCGTTTGCAGCATCGCCGTATTCCAGCCCGGCGCCGAGCCGTTGTACGCGCCATGCGTGTACGTGTACGCGCCCGACACGCTCAATGCCGGCGTGAGCGCGTACTTCGCGTTCACCTCGTAATTGTCGAGGCGCAGCGAACCGGCCAGCGTGCCCGCCGAAGAATCGTTCGCGCCGAGATAAGTACCTGTGCCGAACGAGAACACGCCCGACGCATTGTCGATCTGCGTATGACTCCATACAAGGCCGACGGTCGCCGGGCCGAAGGTGTAGTTGCCGCCGAGCGACCATATGCGCTGACGTTCCGCGATGAAGTTCGCGCTCGCATCGGACGACGTGATCGCGCCGCTGCTATTGCCCGCGTTGTTGAATTGCAGGTACCCCGCCGCCAGATTGAGCGGCCCCATCGCATACGACAGGCCGAAGCCATACGAGCGATTGTTCGCGAAGTCACCCGCCTTGTTGCTGAAGCCGTACATCGTTGCGAATGTCACGCCGCGATACGTCGGGCTGGTGTACTTGACCGTGTTGTTCACGACGACGGAGTTCGCCGCCAGGTTGTCGTTCTCGAACGGATGCGCGGCCATGCTTCCGCCCCACGTGTTGAACTCCGCCGTCAGCGGGCCGACGAGGTCGTTCATCACGTCGAACTGGCGACCGAACGTCAGCGTGCCATACGGGTCGCTTTGCAGACCGACCCACGCCTGCGAACCGAAGGCGTCGCCGGCGAATGCCTGCGCGCCGTTGTTGAGCAGGAAGCCCTGTTCGATCTTGAACACGGCATGCAGGCCGCCGCCAAGATCTTCCGTTCCCTTAAGGCCGAATACGGTGTTCTGCGTCGAGCTGCTCAGCAGTTGCCAGTTGCTGTGACCCATCTGGTTGTTGGTGTACACCAGGCCGGTGTCGATCAGGCCGTAGAGCGTGACGCTGCTTTGCGCATGCGCTGAAACAGTGAAAGCGCCAAGGAGTGCGAGGGCGAGTAAGGATTTCTTCATGTTGTCTGGCTCCGTGATGATGCTGCCAAGAATCGATCGGCGAGCGCGCAATTTCGGGCGCGCGATCATAAAAGAGCAGGCGATGGTTTGGCAACCGGAATTGCGCCTGACTCAACGCAGCGGATTCATCATAGAGTCGACAAAAACATCTCGTGTCGAAGTGCGCAATAGAAAATAAACGCGTGGGCTCCTGGTTTATCGACATCTTTCAAATACATGGCGCGCTCGATCAGGGCCGTCTGCGGCGCCCATCGGCGGCGCGTTCGAGCAGCAGCCGATCCATTGCTGTCAGCAGTTCGGAAGGATCGAGCGGCTTGCGCAAAAAGCCGTCGTAATAGACGAATGCGGGTGGACTCGGCTCGCCCGACACGAGGATGAATACAATCTCCGCGAGATCGCGTTCGTTACGAACGTGATGGCACAGCACGCTGCCTGACATCACGGGCATGCGCCAGTCGGCAACCACGATATCGACTTCCCGCTTGTGCAGGAGGTCGAGCGCCGCCCGCCCGTCCTCCGCCATGCAGGTGTCGTAACCGTGCGACTCGCACACGCCTTGCCACGCGTCCAGCGTCTCAACGTCATCGTCCACAAGCAGCACTGTCGGCATAGCTGGCCTCGCTCATGACCATTCGATGCACCGCTCGCGTCCGCTTCGTGACGTTCGAGCGCCCCCTCATACATTGCCGTACAACCAGATCGAAAGACGCGCGCCGCGTTTCATGCCGAACCCGCAGCGTCGTCCTTCATTCAACCGCCTTGTGTGCGCTGCTCGCCGGTTCCGGTTCTTCTAAACCGGGAACGGATTGCGCTCCGCAAAGCCTTCCTGATGCCAGTATGGATAGACGGGCCGGACCTTGCTTGCTTCATCGAGCTTCGCGACCTGCTCCGCCGTCAGGTTCCAGCCTACTGCACCCAGGTTCTGACGCAACTGCTGCTCGTTGCGCGCGCCGATCAGCACTGTCGAAACCGTTGGCCGCTGCAGCAGCCAGTTCAACGCGATCTGCGGAATTGTCTTGCCCGTTTCTTCAGCGATCGCGTCGAGTGCATCGACGACGCGATACAGATACTCGTCGGGAACGGGCGGCCCCATGTCGGCCGTCTTGTGCAGACGGCTCTGATCCGGCAGCGGCTGGCCGCGACGAATCTTGCCCGTCAGGCGGCCCCAACCGAGCGGGCTCCACACGACGGCCCCTACTCCCTGGTCAATGCCGAGCGGCATCAGTTCCCATTCGTAGTCCCGGCCAATCAGCGAATAGTAAGTCTGGTTAGCGACGTAACGCGGATAGCCATAACGCTGCGCGACGTCGAGTGATTTTTGCAGATGCCAGCCCGAGAAATTCGACACACCCGTATAGCGGATCTTGCCCGCGCGCACGAGATCGTTCAGCGTCGACAGTGTTTCTTCGACAGGTGTTTTTGCATCGAAGCCATGCAACTGGAACAGATCGATATAGTCGGTTTGCAAGCGCTCGAGCGCTGCATCGACAGCCTTGATCAAATGGAATCGCGACGAACCCACGCTATTCGGATCGTTTTCATCGAAACGAAATGTGGCCTTGGTCGAGATGATGGTTTTTTCGCGGCGGCCCTTGAGCGCCTCGCCAAGGATCGATTCCGATGCGCCATTCGAATAGATGTCGGCGCTGTCGAACAGCGTGACACCGGCATCGAGGCAAATGTCGATGAGCTTGCGCGCTTCCGCGACGTCAGTTGCGCCCCACGCCTGAAAGAATTCGCCTTTGCCGCCGAACGTTCCCGTGCCGAAACTGAGTACGGGCACCTTGAATCCTGACGCGCCCAGGTGACGATATTCCATGTTGGCCTCGTTGATGGATCGTTGGATGATGCAGCGCACTCGCACTCGCACTCGCACTCGCACTCGCACTCTGCGATGCGAGTATGAACGTCAGGTCGATAGACTACTCCATTGGCCCGCGGCGTGCTGGGAAGTGCGCGGGCGCCAATGCCACTGAAAGCAGCGCTTGGATATCCAGAATGAATAACTAAAAGAAAGCGTCAAACGACATTTGGAAAGCCGGCAGGGCGCGCAATTTCATGCGCGCCCTGCTTCTGGTTATTGCCCGTGCATCAGCCGTCGACGGTCGCGCACTCGCCACGCATCGCCTTGCCCTTGCTGCGCAGTTCTTCCGTCGTTTCGCCGCCGCCGTTCGGCAGCCATCCGGGCGGCTGGATCACGTGGTTGATCGCGATCCACACACTCTTCGCCGTCAAGACATCGCGGATCAGCGTAGCCCAGTGCTCGAATTCGACGACGAACGGATTACGCGAGGTAGTCGGCGTGACGAGACCGTAGCGGCAGGGTTCGTCGGCGCGCTCTTCGATGTAGGTGCCGAATAGCCGGTCGAAAACGATCAGCACGCCGCCGTAGTTCGCATCCAGATAGTCGACGTTCGACGCATGGTGCACACGGTGGGCGGACGGCGTATTGAACACATATTCGAGCCAGCCGAGCTTCGGCACCCATGTCGTATGCAGCCAGAACTGGTACAGCAGATTGATGTAGAGCGTGGTCAGCACGACTTCGGGGCGCACGCCGAGGAACACGAGGGGCGCGAAGAACATTGCCGAGCCGGTCAGTTTGCCCGTCACGCCGAGACGGTACGCAGTGGACAGCGTCAGCTGGTTCGGCGAATGATGCACAGCATGCGTCGCCCAGAAGAAGCGCACGCGGTGCGATACGCGGTGATACCAGTAATAGCAGAACTCCTGTCCGATGAAGAGCGCGAACACCATCAGCGCGCTATTGATCTGCACGGTGAACAGGCGATGGTCCCACGCGAGATTGAACACGGGTGTCGCGAGCGAGAGCGGCAGCAGCGCGAGCAGCCGGCGCGCGACGAGATCGAAGAGCGAAATCCAGACTTCGTACCACGCGAACGGCGCGGCCGAATTGCGGCTCTTGCGGGTGAGAACGACCGCTTCGATGAACGATGCGACGACAACGAAGGCTGTTCCGAAGAGAACGAGTTGTGTGAGGTTTTCCATGACGATGCCATAACGGTTTGTGGCGGGAGGTATCGTCTGCGGTGGGATTGGGATCAGTGCATCGCATCCGATGTGTGCACTGTAGAGATGACGGCCGTTACAGGCTATGCAGAAGTTATTTCACGCCATGTCACGGCGCTCAACGCCTTGCCGGATGGGGCTTCCGGCAGGTTTGGCGGCGCGTGGAAAAGGCCCCGCGCATGGGGAGATATTGCAGCAACAGCCGCCTTGCGAACGGCCGCGCCAAATCGCGATGGCTCGTGGATGTTGCGCCGGAAATTAACCCGGCATCGTGGCGCGCACGGTGTACTCGCCTTCCGGCACTTCGATGCCGAGCCGTTCGACGGACGTGTAGAAGTCGGCAGGTAGCGGTTCGACGGGATAGCCGCGCTTTTCCCATGCGTCGAGCCCGCCCTTCAGTGCGCGCGCGTGATGAATGCCCTTGCGGTGCAGTTGCCCGATGATGCGTTTAGCCGTCGCTTCGCTCGGACACACGCAATACACGACGATGGGATGCGCGAGTAGCGTGGCGTCGAGTTTCTCCGGCGAGTCGAGGTCGAGCGGATAGGCGCCGGCGATACGGTAGGCCTCTTTTTCGCGCACGCTGCGCGGTCTTGCGTCGAAGATCAGCGGCGGCGCGTCGGAACGCATCATGGTGTCGAGCTGGTCGGGGCTGATGCGCATTTTCGCGAGCCAGCGGCGAAACTGCGTGCGACGCACCCAGCGATACAGCAGCACCGTCACGCAGATCGCGGCGAACGCGTCGAAGATGGTGCCGCCGTTGTGGCGGACGAGCAGCATCGCCTGCACGATCTCGTCATGCAGCGCAGCGCCGCCGATCAGATACGCGCCCGTCCACAACGACGCGCCGACGGCGTCCCACAGCAGGAACACGCCGGGTGCGATGGCTGTCGTGCCGAGCAGCGGCGCGGAAATCAGGCCGAGGCCGGGCAGAAACTTGGCGAGCGTGAGAATCGGCGCGCCGTGCCGTTCGAAGACACCGCGTGCCATGCGCAGTGTCGTATCGAGCGACAGGGAAAAACGTACGAGCCCGTTGAGAAGGCGCCGGCCGCGCACGCGACCGACGAAGAACCATAGCGAATTGGCCAGCAGCGTCGCGCCGACGGCCGCGCCGAACACGGCGGCATACGAGACCTGCCCCATTGCGGCCATCGTCCCGGCGAGCATCAGCATCGGCGCGGCGGGCACGGGCACGCCGAGTTGCGTGATCAACACGCTGAGGAAGACGGCCCAAGGGCCTAACGATGCGGGGATGGCGGTGGGGAAATGCCACACGGTGAGGTGTTCCTTTGGTGTCTCTTCAAGGCGGGTTGTTCCGGCGTGCGATTTTAGACGGGATCGGCTTTCCGTGTGTTTCTGGCGGGCAATCGTATGCGGGTAAAAATTGCTGGCTTATTACTCGCGGTGTGTTTTCCACGTGCTCGTTCGTTGTTTTCTTGCTGGCATCCGCGTAATGTCTTTGGTCTGCTGGCGTTGCCCCTGTGCGCGGCGGCACCTACTTTTCTTTGCCCGCCGACCGTGATTCTCGTCGACGCCGTATCGCCCGACACCAACGGCATGCAACTGTGCGCGGCGTTAAAGAAAGAGTCTCGCCTGGAAGGCGTGCCCGTGCTGCTGATGACGGAAGGCACGAACAGCGACACCACCGACTACGACCACGCATTGCTCGAAGGTCTCGCCGATAGTGTGCTGAATCACGCACACGCGACCGTGCTCAAGGCTCGCGTGAAAACCGCGATTGCGTCCGTCCATGCAGACCGGAAACGGATGCGCGCGATACGCGAATACTGGCTCGCGGTCGAAAAAGCCGCGCTGCGCGTCGAACGCAAGGACGGCGAAGGCACGCTTCCCGAATGAGCGGCGCGGGCGCTCGCGTGCCGCGCCCCTTGCGTCGCGCGCAAGATCGCTTCGTTCAGAACCCCGCCGCGAGGCCGTCGCGCCGGCTATCGCTCGCTGCGACATAACCCCGATCGGGCTCATCGCGGTCCAGCTTCCAGATGAACTGACCTGAGCCGAAATCCATATAGGGATCGTAGATCGACTTGATCGTATGGCCGAGACCTTCGAGTTGCTGCGCAGTGTCCCGGTCGAGCGTCGCTTCGACGTCGATCGTGAAATCGCGGTTGACCTTCCAGCGTGGTGCGTCGCACGCGGCCTGCGGCTGCTGACCGTAGTCGAGCATGCGCACCACCGTCTGCAGATGCCCTTGCGGCTGCATGTCGCCGCCCATCACGCCGAAGCTCATCACCGCCTCCTGCCGGCCCTCCACCTGCTGCGTGAGAAACGCAGGAATGATGGTGTGGAACGGCCGCTTGCCGCCCTCGACGACGTTCGGCGATGTCGGGTCCATCGAAAAACCGCAACCCCGGTTTTGCAGCGAAATGCCGAAATCGGGCACAACGCAGCCGGAGCCGAAGCCCATGTAGTTCGACTGGATGAAGCTGACCATCATGCCGCGCTCGTCAGCCGCCGACAGATAGATCGTGCCGCCCGCTTTCGGCATGCCAAAACCGAAATGCGTCGCGCGCTTCGCGTCGATCAGCTTCGCTCGTGACTTCAGGTACGCATCGTCGAGCATCTGCTCGGGCGTGACTTCCATCGAGCGCGGATCGGCCACGTAGCGATAGACGTCCGCGAACGCGAGCTTCATCGCTTCGATCTGCAGATGCTGCGATTCGATCCCGTCGACCTTCATCGAAGCCATATCGAACTGCTCGAGAATGCCAAGCGCGATCAGCGCTGCTATGCCCTGCCCGTTCGGCGGAATCTCGTGCACCGTGTAGCCGCGATAATTTTTGCCGATCGGCTCGACCCAGTCGGGCTGATAGCTGCGCAGATCGTCGAGCGTCATCGCGCCGCCGCATTCGCGCGAGAACGCCGCGATCCGCTCGGCGATTTCCCCTTCGTAGTATGCGCGCGGGCCTTTTTCAGCGAGCAGCCGCAGCGTCTTCGCGTGGCCCGGCATTCTGATCAGTTCGCCGACTTCGGGCCCGCGGCCGTGCGGCATGAATGCATCGGCGAAACCCGGCTGGTTCTTCAACTCCGGCACGGCAGCCGCCCACTTGCGCGCGACGACGCTCGCAACGGCATGACCGCGCCCGGCGATTTCGATGGCGGGCTCCATCAGGTCCGCGAACGGCAGCGAGCCGAACTTCTTGTGCAACGCTTCCCAGCCCGCGATCGCGCCCGGCACCGTTACGGTGTCCGCGCCTCGCACGGGTTGGATCGCGACGCCGTTGTTCTCGCCGTATTTGCGCTTGAAGTAATCGACGTTCCATGCGGCGGGCGCGACACCCGACGCGTTCAGCCCATGCAGCCTCTGGCCGTCCCACACGAGCGCGAACGCATCGCTGCCGAGACCGTTCGACACCGGCTCGACGACGGTGATCGCGGCGGCCGCGGCGATCGCCGCATCGACGGCATTGCCGCCTTTCCACAGCATGCGCAGACCGGCCTGCGCGGCGAGTGGCTGCGAAGTCGACACGACGTTGCGCGCGAACACGGGCATGCGCACTGTCGGATAAGGATTTTGCCAGTTGAAGCTAGTCATGTTGTCACTCTGATGTTCGACGATGCCATCGCGGCAAGGTCATGGAAAGAATCAGGACTCGCGCGGATCGAGTGCGTCACGCAGACCGTCGCCGAGCAGGTTGAAGCCGAGCACAGCCAGGAAGATCGCGATGCCGGGAAAAATCGACATCCACGGCGCCTGGCTGACGAAGTCTTTGGCCGTGTTGAGCATCGCCCCCCACGAAGGCGCGGGCGGTAATTGCCCGAGTCCGAGGAACGACAGGCTGGCTTCGGCAATGATGGCACTCGCCACCGTGAGACTGGCCTGCACGATGATGGGCGGCAGCACATTCGGCAGAATGTAACGCAGAATGATGCGCGCATGGTCGAGACCGATGGCGCGCGCGCCTTCCACATACTCTTCGGCCTTGACGCTGATCGCCTGCCCACGCGTGAGGCGGATGAAACGCGGCATCGCCGAAATGCCGATCGCGGCCATCGCGTTCGTCAGGCTCGGCCCGAGGAATGCGCTCAGCGCGATCGCGAGAATCAGGAACGGAATGGACAGCAGCGCATCGGCGATACGCGAGATCACGCCGTCGACGAGCTTGCCGAAATAACCGGCCAACAAGCCGAGCGGCACGCCGAGCACCACGGCAATGCCCACCGACACGACGCCCGCCAGCAGCGACGCGCGCGCGCCGTAAAGCAGCCGGCTCAAGACGTCGCGGCCGAGTTCGTCGGTGCCGAACCAGTGTGCAGCCGACGGCGCCTGACGCACGGTCATGAAGCTCGCCTGCACGGGGTCGTACTGCGTGAGCCACGGCGCAAATACGGCCATCACGACGACCAGCGCAACCAGAAACGCACCGAACACAGCAGCCCGGTTGCGCACGAAGCGCACGAGCCCGCGGCGCTTGCGGCGCGGCAAGGCGCCCGCGGACGTGACGGAGCGGGCATCGAGTGGAGTAGCCATCAACTGCGCCTCAGTCGGGGATTGAGCAGGATATACAGCACGTCGGCGCCCAGATTCACCACGATGAACGCGAGCGCGGTGACGAGCACGACGCCTTGCACGACGGGATAGTCGCGGTTGAAAACCGCATCGACGACCAGCTTGCCGAAGCCGGGAATCGTGAACACCTGCTCGGTGAGCACGGCGCCCGCAAGCAGTTCGCCGAACAACAGCGCGAGCACGGTGACGATGGGAATCAGCGCATTGCGCAACGCATGCTTGACGACTACCGCGCCGCGCAACAGCCCCTTCGCGCGCGCAGTGCGGATGTAGTCGGTGCGCAAGACGCCGAGCATCGCGCTGCGCGTGTGCCGCATCAGTTGCGCGCCCAGCGCGGCGCCGAGCACGAACGCGGGCATCAGCATCGTCTTGATGCTGAGCCAGAAGTCCTCGCCCGGCGACACGTATCCCGACGACGGCAGCAAATGCCAGCGCACCGACACGATGAAGATCAGCATGATGCCGAGCCAGAAATTCGGAATGGACATGCCCGACAGCGCGAAGATATTCGCCGCGTAGTCGAGCGGTCCGCCGCGGCTCGCCGCCGAAATCACGCCGGCCGGTATGCCGATGCCGATTGCGAGAATCATCGCCATCACCGCGAGCTGAATCGTGACGGGCAGCTTCTGCGCGATCAGCGAGCGCACGGGCACGTCCGTACGCAGCGACGCGCCGAGGTCGCCGTGCGCGACGTCGCGAATCCACAGCGCGTACTGCGTCGGCACAGGCTGATCGAGGTGGTACTTCACGCGCAGCGTCGCAATGACCTGCGCGTCCTGATCCTCGCCTGCCATCGCCAGCACCGGGTCGCCCGGCAGCAGCTTCTGCAGGCCGAAGATCAGCATCGACACCAGAATCAGCGTCGGCACGGCCACCAGCATGCGATTCGCGATGATCCGCAGCATGACGCTCAACCCTTGACCGATACGCCGCGCAGACGCACGAGGCCGTCGGCGAACGGCGTGAAGCCCTGGACCTTCTTCGACAGCACGAACGGCCACGGCTGCGCGTAGATATAGACGATGGGATCGTCGTCGGCGAGGATCTTGCCGGCCGCGTCGTAGTCCGCCTTGCGCGCGGCCGGAGTGAGTTTCGTGCGCGCGCCGTCGAGCAAAGAGTCGACCTGCTGGTTGCAGTAGTGCGCGTAGTTCAGGTTGCCCGAACAGGTGTTGAACTGATGCAGATTGCCGTCCGGATCGACGCGGCCCGACCAGCCCGTGTACATCGCCTCGAAATCGCCGCTATGTCCGGCATTCAGTTCCGTCGCATAGTCGCTCGGGCGCAGCTTGAGCGTGATGCCGGATTCGCCGAGCATCGCCTGCAGCATCTGCGTGATCTGGCTCGCGACCGTGTTGTTCGGATACGCGAACTCGATGGTCGGATGCTCATAGCCCGACGCCTTCAGCAGCGCCTTCGCTTTCACGACGTCGCGTCTGGTGGTCGGCAGCGATGCGTTGTAGTACGGGCTCGATTTGGGAATGCCCTGATTGGCCGGCGTGAAGATGCCCGCGCCGATCACCTGGTCGATTGCATCGCGATCGATCGACAGCTCGAACGCCTGACGCACGCGCTTGTCCTTGAGCGGACCGTTGCCGCGCGGACCGTTGTTGATGTTGAACGTCACATAGTAGAAGCCAAGCCCCGTCACCGGCTTGAACTGCAGATTCGCGTCGCTCTTCACGGACGCGACATCGGAAGGCGCGAGTCGTTCGAGCATGTCGAGCGAGCCTGAACGCAGGTTTGCAAGACGCACGGTGCTGTCGGGGATCGGCTGGAAGACCACGCGCTGAATAGGGTACTTGTCGGCGTCCCAATAGCCGGCGAACTTCTCGAGTACGACACGATCGTTCTGCACGCGCTGCACGAACTTGTACGGTCCCGAGCAGACCGGGTGCGACGCGACACCCGCCGGGTCGGCGAGCGTTTTCGGCGCCAGCATCATGCCCGCGCGGTCGGACAGCGTGGCGAGCAGCGCGGCGTCCGGCTGCTTCAACACAATCGTCACGGTGCTGTCGTCGACCGCATCGACGTGATCGATCGACGACAGTTCGCTTTTGCGGTTGCTGGTCGGCAGGCTGCGGTAGCGGTCGAGATTCGCCTTCACGGCGGCCGCGTTGAACGGCTCGTCGTTCTGGAACTTCACGCCCTGGCGCAGCTTGAAAGTCATGCTCTTGCCGTCGGCGCTCGTCGTCCACGAAGTGGCGAGCATCGGCACGATTTTCAGGTCCGGCGTCACGTCGACGAGCGAATTGCACAACGACGCAAACACGATCCGGTCGACGAACTGCACGCTGCGCGCTGGATCGAGCGAACCGATATCGTCCTGCAAGCCAATGCGGATGGTGGTCTGGGCCATCGCGGCGGATGCGCTCAATGCGAGCGCTGCGGCAATCAACATTCTTCGCATGCGTGTGTCCTTGTTGACGTTCGGGTTGCCATCAGAAATTGAGCTAACGGTTCGTTTTCGCGTTCGCGGCGTTCAACGCTGCGCCTGTCTGTCGCGGTAAAGCGCGAGGCGTTCGTTGAGCTTCGCGCTGACGCTCGCGACGAGCGGCGCGCTGCTGCCCGCGTTCTGCACGTCGCGCCAGAAATGACAGGCCACCTGGCGTCCGCCCGGCAGCGCTTCGGCCAGCGGGCGTTCCTGCGAACAGCGCGGCTTCGCGTGCGGACAGCGCGTGTGAAAGCGGCAGCCTGGCGGCGGCGCGGTCGGACTCGGCAGATCGCCTTGCAACGCCGGCTTCGTGCGCCTCTGGTGCGGGCTGCTGGCGGGAATCGCGCGCAACAGCGCCTGTGTGTACGGATGCAGCGGCGTATCGAACAATGCGTCGACGGGTGCCAGTTCGACGATTTCGCCGAGGTACATCACCGCGACGCGGTCGCTCATGTGACGGATCACAGCGAGGTCGTGCGCAACCATGACGAGCGTGAGGCCGAGTTCGGCTTTCAGCGATTCGAGCAAATTGATCACCTGCGCCTGCACGGAGACGTCGAGCGCGGACACGGGCTCATCACCCACGATCAGCTTCGGCTCGCCGGCCAGTGCCCGCGCGATGCCGATGCGCTGCCGCTGCCCGCCCGAGAACTCGTGCGGATAACGCTCCGCGTACGCGGGTTGCAGGCCGACCTTGGTCAGGAGCCGCGCGACACGCTCGCGGCGCTCCGACGCGTTGCGTGCAAGACCGTGAAACGCCACCGGCTCGCCGATGATCTGGCCGATCGTCATGCCTGGATTGAGCGATGCAAACGGATCCTGAAAGATGATCTGCATCTCGCGGCGCAGCCGGCGCAGTTGCGCGCCCTGCCAGTGCGTGATGTCTTCGCCCTGATAGATCACGCGGCCTCGCGTCGCGTCGATCAGGCGCAGCAGCAGACGGCCGAGCGTCGACTTGCCGCAACCCGACTCGCCGACGATCGCAAACGTCTCGCCCGTCTGCACCGCGAACGACACATCATTGACGGCGTGCACGGTCGGCGTGCGCGCGAACATCTGACGGTCGCCGCCGAAGCGCTTGGTCAGCGCGCTCGCTTCGAGGATGTTCGGCTTCATGTCGTGACCTTCTGCTGCATGGGCTCGGCGAGCTGTTCGACGGGCGCCAGCCAGCACGCGACGCGATGCTCGCCCGACAGCGTGCGATCGGGCGGCGCCTCGTCGATGCAGCGCTGCTTCGCGAACGGGCAGCGCGGCGCGAAACGGCAGCCGCGCGGCATCTGTTCGGGCGATGGCACCGAGCCGCGGATCGTCGCGAGCGCACCTTCGCGCTTGCCGACGGACGGGATCGCGCCCATCAGGCCGATCGTGTACGGATGCTGCGGATCGTCGAACAGATCGGCGACCGTGCCGTATTCGACGATCCTGCCCGCATACATCACGGCGACATGATCCGCGACTTCGGCGACCACGCCGAGATCGTGCGTGATCAGCAGCATCGCCGTGCCCGTTTCCGCCTGCAGTGTGCGCACCAGCGACAGCACCTGTGCCTGAATGGTCACGTCGAGCGCGGTGGTGGGTTCGTCGGCGATCAGCAGACGCGGGCTGTTCGCAAGCGCCATCGCGATCATCACGCGCTGACGCATGCCGCCCGACAGTTGATGCGCAAACGCATCGAGCCGCGTTTCCGGTGCGGGAATATGGACGAGGCGCAGCATCTTCAGCGCTTCTTCACGCGCCTGCGCGCGCGGCATGCCGCGATGCCGCCGGATGCTCTCCCCAATCTGCTCGCCGATCGTGTAGGCGGGATTGAGCGAGGTCATCGGCTCCTGAAAGATCATCGACATGCGGTTGCCGCGAATGTCAGCCAGTTCGCGTTCCGACAGTGCGAACAGATCCTGCCCTTCGAAATGCGCCGTGCCCCCGACCCGTCGCGCGGGCGGACTTGCGAGCAGTCCCATCAGCGCCAGCGACGTGACGCTCTTTCCGCAACCCGACTCGCCAACCATGCACAAGGTCTCGCCGGCATGCACCGGGAACGAGACGTTGTCGACGACATTGGGCACATCGGGCGAGTTCGAAAACTTCAATGAGAAGCCTCGTACATCGAGAACCGGCCGGCGTTCTGCACCGGTCATGCCTGGTTGCTCCGCATCGTTTGCTCGTCCTTTCAGATCGTCATCGAATGATCATAATGGCGCGTCTCGTACAAAAAATATTAAACTTTCTTTTCGATGCTTAAGTTTTTCTCATGAGTCGATAACGGCTCGGAACCAGGACCTGCCCATGCCGACGCTTCGCATGCTGAAGACCTTCAAAGCCGTTGCGCGCACCGGCTCGTTCTCGGCCGCCGCCGACAAAGTCGCGCTGACGCAAGCCGCGGTCAGCCTGCAGATGCGCGGACTCGAAGAAGCCTTGGGGCGTCAGCTCTTCGACCGGCGAGGGCGGCAGATCACGCTGACGCAGCATGGCCACACGATCTGGCCGAAGGTCGAGCAGATTCTCGACCTGCTCGCCGAGCTGGAAGCGAAGCCGATGGACGCGATGGAGGGGCCCGTGACAATCGGTGCGGTGGTGTCGGTGATCGGTGCGCTGTCGCTCGCCGTCGCGCGGCTGAAGGCGGCGCATCCACGGCTCGACGTGCGGCTGCTGTCGGCGCGCTCCGACGAACTCGCGAACATGGTGGAGGCGGGCGAAGTGGACGTCGCCGCCGTGGTCGCGCGCGCGGACGAGACGCTTCCCGACACGCTCAAGTGGACCACGCTCTATACCGAGCAGATGATGCTCGTCGTCGGCCGGGATGTCGTCGATAACGACCCGCAGCGGATACTGCGCAGCCACGGTTTTCTGCGCTTCGACCGGCGCGTGCGCACCGGGCAGGTGGTCGAACAGGCGTTGCAGAAAGCGGGTCTGGTGGTGAACGAATATCTCGAACTCAATTCGATCGAGACGATCGTCGCGCTCGTGCGCGAGAAGGTGGGCGTCGCGGTGTTGCCGCTGCTGATACGCGGCAACTGGCTCAGCGACCCCTTGCTGCGCGTAATCCCGATATCCAGCCCGCCTACGCTGCGCACGGTGGGCATGGTGCAGCGCGCGTCGGACGACCGCAAGGCGCTGATGCGCGAGATCGTCGAGACGCTGCAGACGATGCCGCGCGAGAGGGCATGAGATGGTTGACGCGGTTCCACAAACAAATGAACCAGAAGAGGTCGCTGGCTAGAACGGCAAAAGCCAGTAGCGGTCCGAACAGATACAAAGCAAAGTCCATCCACGTATGCGCGGTAACTGTGCATACGTCGAGGCCGCCGCCGCACTCGCCCAGCGCGGGGCGCGCAGAGCTGGGAAAACGAAAGCGCGCTGCAAATTCGCGAGTCGATTGACGCGTACGGCGAATCAGATCCTCGCTGCCGCCAAAGCGCCTGACAATCGACTCTTTTCTTTCGAGCAGTTCGCTCGCCGCGGCTTCGTCTGCGGCGAGCGCTTCCATTGCGACGGGTGATGCAATCGCACGCGTCTGGGCGAGCAGCACGTTGACCAGATGCTTGACGTCGATCGGCTTGCCGACGTGGTCGTTCATGCCCGCCGCGAGACACGCTTCGCGGTCCGCACGGGTCGCGTTCGCCGTCATCGCGACGATCGGCAGCGCCGCGAAGCGGCCGTGCGCGCGAATCAGCCGCGTCGCTTCGAGTCCGTCGACGTCGGGCATCTGCACGTCCGTCAGCACTGCATCGAACAAACGCTCGTCTGCTACGAGCACACGCAAGCGGGCAAATGACTGTCACCCGGGGACGCCGGACGCCCCTTCGCGGACCCTTTGCTGCCAATCGCTTACCGTACCAGCGGTGGCTCTTTAGCGTTCGGTTTCGGCCATTGCATTGGAAATGCCGATAGCATTCGTCCAAGAGCACTTTGCGGGCCTCTCTAAGTCAGTTGACTTGGATCAACCGGCCAATCCTGACGCTGCCTAGCATCGACTGACAGGGAGCCGGGCGGAACTTGGGCGCGATGCAACAAGACGCGCGGTCTTGCTCAAGCGGGTTCCGAGGCGAGGAGGCCGAACCATGAAGAAATTTTTCGAGGTGTTGGTCAAGACTCTCGTCGTCAACAGGCTGAACATAGACTCCACTATCCTCGGGCTGTTCGCGGTCATCGTGCTCGGCCTGCAAGGGTGCACAACTACGCCTGGGCGCCTGCCAGCGGTCCCACACGAAATAACGGGTAGGGCTGAAATACCTGGCATGCCCGGCGTCCGCTACGTTGTCTTCGCCGATGCCCCAGAACTGACCCAAGCGGCTTTTGAGGCGTTAAAAAGGGAACAGGATTACCTCGCGCGGCATGGGCACACGGGCCCGTTTAGACCGGCGGTATTCCTTGCGATTTCGGGTGGTGGTGACAACGGCGCCTTCGCTGCGGGCTTATTGAATGCATGGACTGAAACAGGAACAAGACCGGAGTTCAAGCTCGTGACCGGTATAAGCACGGGCGCACTTATTGCGCCTTTCGCATTTCTCGGAGAGAAATATGACGCGACGCTAAAGCAGGTCTACACGACGATTTCGCCAAATGACGTGCTGGAAAAGCGCAGCCTGCTCGGAGGCGTGTTAAGCGACGCGATGGCAGACAATCGACCGCTTCTAGCGCTGACCCGAAAATTCGTGACTGAGGACCTTCTCAAGGAGATTGCTGCTGAGTATGCCAAAGGCCGCATGCTGTTGGTTGGCACGACGGACCTCGATTCACGCCGCGGCGTCATCTGGGATATGGGCAAGATTGCAACCTACGGCGGTCCTGCGGCATTGGACCTGTTTGTAAAGGTTCTGATCGCTTCGACTTCGATTCCAGGCGCTTTTCCTCCAATGATGATTGACGTGGAAGTCGGTGGAAAGCGCTACCAGGAAATGCACGTTGATGGCGGCGTAGTGGCACAAGTATTTGCATACCCAGCCACACTCCGCGTGGCAGAGGAGGCGAGTGCGCTCGGCGTCATTCGCGAACGCAAACTCTATATTATTCGCAACGCGCGACTCGATTCGGACTGGATGCAGGTGCAGCGCGCCACGATGAGGATCGCCTCTCGCGCGGTCGAATCGATGATCCAAAGCCAGGGCGTCGGCGACCTTTATCGCATCTACGCGACGGCGAATCGTGATGGTGTTGATTTCAACCTTGCGTTCATCCCGTCGAGCTTTCAAGCGCCCCACGAGGAAGAGTTCGATACCGAATACATGCGGGCACTATATTACACAGCCTACAACATGGCCCTGAAGGGCTACCCGTGGTCTAAAGCGCCACCCGGTTTCGCTTTGCCGAGCGCTGCGTCAGCAGGGAAATAGATTGCAGCCTCCGCCTCATTGGCTCGCCCGAATGCCCGCTGCCCTGTGGATGTTTGTGGGTGTAGCATTTGTCGCGTTCTACACCGCACAGTTGACAACGAAGCTGACCGTCGAGCAAATCCAGAACGTCGTCAACGGGCCGGACGATCTGCCCGGGAAGCTGGTCACCATACCGCATGGCGGCTCGGTCGTCAGATATGTCGGGAAACGCACATTTGAGGTGGGCGAATTCCCAGACATGGAAGTCAGCAGAAGATTCCTGCCGGCTTTGTCGTGGGATCACCCACGTCCGCTTTCGAGTGCCCTTCCGCCCTTGGGCGCGACATCTCGAATGTCCTTCATGGCCGGCTTACGGCAGTGCCACCGGCAATTCGCTCGCCGGAAACCAACCCCATCTCGAGCTTCGTTCGATCGAGCCCGCCTTCCCACGCCGATACCACAATCGTCGCCACGCCATTGCCCACGATGTTGGTCAACGCCCTGCATTCGGGGCGGCAAGGCCGCGTCCGACGTCGATGTGTCGAGCACGATCAGAAGCTCGTCGCGGATATAGGCAAGGAAGCGCCAGAGACTGAACCCGCATAGACGCGCAACGAGCCCGATGACCACCGCCACGAACAGAAACGCGGTGAAGATAGAACGCGCCGATCAGCTTCAGCATCGGGAGCAGCGAGACAATGCCGTAGCGGCCTATCGGACCGCTTTCGAAGGTCAAGGAAACATTCGGCCGTCGCCCTCAGAGCTGGCATCGAATGACAACTTCACGTTGCCTCTGTGGCCGTTGCCGGCAGCGCGATTTTCCGATGATCAAGCCTGAAATTCCGCTTTCAAGCTCACGTAAAGCCGTCGGTAACGCTCATATCGCTCCTGAGTGCTCGCCCGGGCGTCGGATTGGGGTTCGAAGGTATCGAGAACCAACGGCATCGAGCATACAGCGGAGACATCGTCTTTCCCGAGTGCGAGGCGAGCAAGGCGCGCCGCGCCGAGCGCGGCGCCAATGTTGCTTCCTTCATGAAGATGAAGCGGACAACCCAGCGCCGTCGCGCACAGGCGTCCCCAGAAGGCGCTCCTCGAACCGCCGCCGACAAACGATGCGCCATGTAGCTCGGTGCCAGCGCCACGGAGTGCCGCGTAACCATCGGCCATCGCGAACGCAACGCCCTCCATGACGCTATACGCCAGATGCTCGGCGCGATGCGATCCCGTCATGCCGAAGAAGACACCTTTTGCGGATGCATCGTTATGAGGCGTGCGCTCGCCATTCAGGTACGGCAGGAATATCGGCGGATTGCCGTCGCGCCCTTTCGGCGCGATGCCGACCAGTTCGGATACATCCGTCTTCAACAACGCAGACAGCCATTCCAGACTCGCAGCCGCCGACAGAATCACACTCATCTGATGCCATTGGTCAGGCAGACAGTGACAGAAAGCATGAACGGCCTCGCCGGGATTCGGCGCGTACCGCGCGGTACTGGCGAACAGTACGCCCGATGTCCCCAATGACAAAAACGCGTCGCCCGGATTTACGACGCCGATCCCTACCGCGCTCGCCGCGTTATCCCCTGCTCCACCGCACACAACGACGGGACCCGACACGCCCCACTCGCGGCGGAGCTCATCGCGCAGTTGCGCGGCAGGCTCACTCCCTTCCACGAGTCTCGGCATGTTGTCCCGCGACAACCCGGTCGCCGAGAGCATCCGGTCCGACCAATCACGTCGCGCGACATCGAGCCACAGCGTCCCCGACGCATCCGACATATCCGACACGAATTCGCCCGTCAGCTTCCATGCGACATAGTCCTTCGGCAATAGAACTTTATGGACGGAACGATAGACGGCGGGCTCGTACTTCGACAGCCACAAGAGCTTCGGGGCCGTAAATCCGGGCATCGCGAGATTGCCGGTAATGGTTCGCGAATCGGGGACCAGCGCTTCCAGTTCGACGCACTCGGCATAAGCGCGAGTATCGTTCCATAGAATGGCGGGCCGCAGCACATTGCCGCTACGATCGAGAAGCGTGGCCCCGTGCATCTGCCCTGACAGGCCAATGCCGCGCAACGCAGCAAACTCAGCCGCATGTTCAGTCCTGATGCCGCCGATCGCGTCAAGCGTCGCGTTCCACCACGCTTGCGGACTCTGCTCCGACCAGTGCGGGTGAGGATTCTCCACACGCAACCGGACGCCAACCGTAGCCACGACATTCGAATCGTCGTCGGTGAGCACAACCTTGACCTCGGAGGTACCCAGGTCGATTCCAAGAAAACTCAAGATCTGATTCCTCTCGTTATGTGGCGCGACATCACGCTGCTACGCGATGTTCCGGACGCGAAACCTCGTTGAGCCGATGCAGCGCCCGGAATCGCGATGGCGGCATGTCCTTCTGCGCGAGAAACTGCCGGTTGAAGTTCGATACGTTGTTGAAGCCGACGCGATAACAGACGTCTGTCACGCTGAGGTCCGTGCACATCAGCAATTCGCAAGCCTCATTGAGCCTGAGCCGGTTCTGGTACTGAACGAACGTGCAGCCCGTGTGGCGCTTGAAGAAGCGCGTGAAGCTGCTCACGCTCATGCCGGACAGCGCCGCGACGTCTGTTTCCCGCAGATTGCCGGAGAGGTTCTGCTGGATATATGACAGCACCTGATTGATCGTTGACGACATATACCGCTGCGCGTTCACGTCGTACGACGGCCCAGCGAGCAGTCTTCGGTCCGCGCAACCGACCAGCTGTTCGAGCACGTTCATCAGCAACGCGACCCGGCGCGCGCCATGCGCCGACGACAGGTCATGCATGAACGGCGTGATGGACAGCCCCAGCGCGTCGGGGAATTGAAGTCCGCGCGACGCCTGATCCAGCAGGGCCAGTACCGGGCTCAATTCGGCAAACGCAGCCACCATGCGCTCGACCGCCTCACGCGAGAACTGGAGCACGAGGTCACGCGAGGGCACATCTGCGTCGGCGCCTTCGTCGCTGATCCAGTTGTGCGGCAGGTTCGGGCCAGTGAGAACCAGATTGCCCGGCTCGAAGGCGCCGATGAAATCGCCCACGAAGAACTTTCCCGTCGACGCACGAATGACGTGCACTTCGTACTCGGGATGAAAGTGCCATTTCGCCACGCTATGCGGATAGTCGTGGACCCATGCGCGGAAAGACTCATCCTGCCGGGTATGCACCAGTTCCAGATCTGGACTCATTCATTGTCTCCTTCGTACCGTTTCAACCGGTCTCTTCTGCGTAGGCGGTCGTGCGCGCTAGTGCATCCCGACTGACGATGTTGGCCGCTCACGCTCAGCGTGACCCACTTCCTTGCGTGGCGCGAGTGTGAGATTTTCCTCGGTTTTCGCGTCGAACACATGCAGGTCGCGGCGGTCCATTTCGAGCGTGACACGCAAGCCAATCGGCGGCAGGCTGTCCGACGGTATAAGGGCTGTGATCCGCTCGCCAGAACAGTCGACTGTCACAAGAGCGTCAGCACCGAGTATTTCGACCAGCTCCACCACGCCGCGAATCTTCAGCGAATCGGCAAGTCCGCTTCCTTCTGCGATTCGCACGTAATTCGGCCTTATCGCGACCTTGACATCCTGGCCGGCGCTCAAGGACGCGAACCGCGATCCCGAAAGTATCCACGTCTCGTCGAGCGCGCGCACGGAAACTGCACCCGACGAACGCCCGATGGTACCCGGCAAGAAGTTCATCGCGGGGGTGCCGATAAAACCGGCCGCAAACAAGGTGCGCGGATAGTGATAAAGCTCGCTGGGCGTGCCGGCCTGCTCGATTCTTCCGCCCCGCATCAGGATAACCCGATCGGCCAGCGTCATCGCTTCGAGCTGATCGTGCGTGACATAGACCGTCGTGGTCTGCAATCGCTGATGCAGGCGCTTGATGTCGGTGCGCAACTGCGCACGCAGCTTCGCATCGAGGTTCGACAGCGGTTCGTCGAACAGGAACACGTCGGGCGTCTTGATCATCGCGCGCGCGATCGCCGCGCGCTGCTGCTGGCCGCCCGACATTGCGCGCGGCTTGCGGTCGAGCAGCGTGTCGAGATTGAGCATCGACGCCACTTCGCGCACGCGGCGGTCGATCTCCTCTTTCGGCGTCTTCAGCCGGCGCAGTCCGAACGCGATGTTGTCGTACACGTTCATATGCGGATAGAGCGCGTAGTTCTGGAACACCATCGCAACGTTGCGCTCGCGCGCAGGCACGTCATTCACGACCGTCGCGCCGATCGACAGAGCGCCGCCCGAAATGCCCTCCAGCCCGGCGATCATGCGCAACATTGTCGACTTGCCGCAACCAGACGGTCCGAGCAGCACGACGAATTCGCCGTCGTCGATCTGGAGGTCGAGTGGATGCAGCACAGGCGGCCCGCCGTCGTAGTGCTTCGTCAGCCCTTTGCAGACAATATTGGCCATGGCTTTAGTCCATTTCGATCTGGATTTTGACGTCGGCGGGATGACCGGCAGCCGCTTCTTCGAATGCCTTCACGCCTTCCGAAAAGGAGAACTTGCGCGAGATGAACGGCTTCACATCAATCATCCCTGAACTGATCAGCGCAAGCGCGCGCGGGAAGATGTTGGCGTAACGGAACACGGATTCGAACCGCAGTTCCTTCGCCTGCATCGCCACTACATCGAGCGCGACAGGTCCGGGCGGCATGCCCACAAGCACGATGCAACCACCGGGGCACGCGTGGTCGAGCAAGGTGTCGAAGACCTTTGCGTTGCCCGATGCCTCGAACACGACGTCGGCACCCCACCCTTGCGTCACGTGTGCGACCACGTCGGCGAGCGACTGTTCGCTGACGTTGACCGTGGTAACGGCCGTGTTGTCGGCAAAGTGCTTCAGCTTCGCGCCGACCACGTCCGCGAGAATGACGCGCGACGCGCCGCCTGCGAGGGCCGCCAGCGCCGTCATCGCTCCGATCGTCCCAGCGCCGATGACCACGGCCACATCACCCGGCTTCATCGCCGCCTTCTTCGCGGCCTGCAAACCAATCGACAAAGGCTCGACAATCGCGCCTTCCGCAAACGACACGTTATCCGGCAAGCGGAACGTGAACGCGGCGGGATGCACGACAAACGGCGTCAGGCAGCCGTGTATGGGCGGCGTCGCCCAGAAGCGCACGGCGGGATCGAGGTTGTACATGCCGCGCATCGTCGCGGGCGAGTCCAGTTGCGGAATGCCCGGCTCCATGCACACGCGGTCGCCCACTTCCAGATGGGTGACGTCCGCGCCGACTTCGACGATCGTGCCCGATGCTTCGTGTCCGAGCACCATCGGCGCTTCGACCTTGAACGGCCCGATGCGGCCATGCGTGTAGTAGTGAACGTCGCTGCCGCACACGCCCACCGTGTGGATCTGGATCTTGACGTCGCGCGGGCCGACGGCCTGCGGCAATTCGATGTCGCGCAGACTCAGTTCGCGGGTGGCTTCCAGTACAAGTGCCTTCACTACAGTCTCCTTACTTTCCTTTGAGCATCGAGTTCAGCAGGCGGCTCAGCGCGCCCACGAAGATAATTGGCGGCAATGCCAGCAGCACCGTCGAAGCATTGATCACACCCCACGGCACTTCCTGTCCCAGCGACGTGAATGCGGAAGCCACGACCGGCAGCGTGGCACTGTGCGAAGAAGTGAGCGCGAGGCCGATCATCAGTTCGTTCCATACCAGCACGAAGCTGAAAATGATCCCGCCCATCAGCGTGCTCGCGCAGGTCGGCAGGGCAACGCGCCAGAACACTTCATACGGGCCGCAGCCGTCGAGCGTGGCCGCCTCTTCGATTTCGCGCGGCACGCGCTGGAAGACGGGAATCGACAGCCACGTGATGGTCGAAAGGGTCGTCAGCAGATACGTGACGATCATCGACACGCGCGTGTCGTACAGTCCGAGATCGACCCAGATCGCAATCAGTGGAATCGCGACGGCCACGGGTGGCAGGAAGCGCAGCGACAGCAGAAAGAACTGAATGTCTCGCTTGCCCGGCACGTGATAACGCGCAATCACATACGCGGCCGGCACGCCGAGCAGCGTTCCCAGCAGCACCGCCGTGCCGACGATCACCGAACTGTTGCCGAGCGCGATCAGTACCTCGGGACTCGAAATAACCTGCCGGTAGTTATCGAGCGTCGGACTGAAGAAGAAGCGCGGCGTCGGCGTGACGATATCGAGCAGGTTCTTCAGCGAATTGAGTACGGCCCAGAACACCGGAAAGACCGCCACCAGCGCCAGCGCAATGCCAAACAGGAGAACCGTGCTGCGGGGGATCAGTCTTCCCATTTGTTCACCCGTTTCCAGATAAAAGTGAAAATCAGCGTCGTCGCGACCATCATCAGCACGGCCATGCTCGACGCGTACGACACCTTGCCCGACAATCCGATACCTTGTGAATACGCGTACATGTCCAGCGTTTCCGTCGACACACCCGGGCCGCCTTTGGTCATCACGTAGATCAGATCGAACGAACGCAGCGACTCGACCATCTTGATGAACACGAGACTCATGATGGGCGCCTTAAGCATCGGCAGCGCGATATACGCATAGACCTGCCACGTCTTCGCATAGTCGAGACGTGCGGCTTCGAGCGGCTCAGGCGGCAACGTCTCCAGCAACTTCAGCACGACCACGGAGAAGAACAGTCCCCACTGCCAGATATCGACGAGCGCGACTGCGTAGAGCGCAAGGCCGGGATCAGAAAGAAACGCGGTGTCCTGTACGCCGACGAGTCCGAGCATCCAGCTGAGAATGCCCGTCAACGGCGAGTACATGAACTTCCAGATAAATGCAGCCGATACGCGCGGCAGCAGCACGGGCGTAATCAGCAATACGCTGATCGCGTTGCGCATGCCGCCATGAACGTGCTCGAACAGATAGATCGCAATGACAATCCCCACGGCCACTGCGCCCACTACCGTAACGATCTCCCAGATTGCCGACACTTCGATTGAATTGACGAAGCGACGGTCCGAGAACAGGCGGGCGAAATTGCGAAACCAAACGTACTCGCTGTCCGAATAGCGCAGCACGCGATTTCTCAGTGCGAGATTGATTGCAGCAACAGTGGGTACCAGACCCAGCACCGCCATCACGATCAATGGTGGGGCGAGAAATACAAATGGAAGGCTGGTTTTTCCGCGATTGAACATACAACGCCTCGACTGACGATGAAACGGGAAGGCAGTGCCGCCTTCCGGAACGGCTAGAACCGGGCAGAGACGTGACGCTGCTCTGCCCTCACCTGTACGCGCAGCTACTTGCGTGCGTGCTCCATCGCGTCTTGCGCATATTGCGCGGCGTCGTTCAACGCGCCTGGCACATCTTTCTGCGTACCTGTAAAGACTTCTTCGAGCGCGACGCCAAGGTTGTCGCCGATATCGGGCCATTGCGCGCTCGGCCAGAACGTGACCTTCGAAACGGGCGTCGTGTCTTTCAGGCCAGCCAGAATCTGCGGCTTCACGTGCTTCTGGAAGTAATCGCTTTGAACCGTACTCGTGCGGTTGTAGTCACTGAACACGTTGTCGCGCAGACGTGCCTGCTCCTGTTCCTTGCTCGTCGCGAATGCAATGAACTTACCGGCAGCCTGACGTGTGCATTCGTCCTTGGCGCCGACCGACGAGATGGCGAGTCCGTGGCCGTATGCGGCCGAAGGCAACGGTGCGGGCGGCTTCGTATAGCCGACTTTGTCTGCGACGCTGGATTTCGTGGGGTCTTCCATCCAGTCAGCGAAAGGCGTCGATTCGATCATGAAGGCAACCTTGCCGGAACGGAATGCTTCGAGCGCATTACTCCAGTCATAGGTCGCCGATCCCGGCGGCGCGTATTTGAAGAGGTCCGCGTAGAGTTGCGTCGCCTTCACAGCGGCGGGCGAGTTGAATGCCGCCCGCTGGTTCTTGTCGGTCCACGTGCCACCCTCCGCGAGCATGAAGGGCGCCCAGCGCCACACGTTCATGCCCGAGCCGCGTTGCCCGCGCGCCACCCAGCCATACATATTCGGCGGCGAGTTCAGTTTCTTGATGTCGGCGACGAGTTCGTCCAGCGTGCGCGGTACGGGCATGTGCGCTTTTTCAAGCACGTCGCGGCGGTAGAACAGGAAATCCGATCCACCGATCAGCGGCGCAAAGTACGCGACGCCCTTATAGCTCGCGACGTCGCGGCGCCCCGGCAGGAAGTCGTTGTAGTCCGCGTCCTTCGGGTAGTACTTGAGTAGCGGAACGATCCAGCCAGCCGACGCGAACTCAGCGACGTTCGCTTCGTCGACGTAATACACCTGATACGAACCGGCGCCCGTCGATGCGTCGAGCCGCGACTTCGCGCGCCGATCGTTTTCGCCGAAGTAACTGATTTCAACCTTGGTGCCCGTGCGCTTCTGGTAGTCCGCGAGGGACTTTTCCATGACGGTCAGTCCCAGACTCTTTTGTGCCAGTACCTTAAGAACGGGGACGTTGCACGACTGCGCCAACGCCGAGAGAGGCAAAGCCGCGCCGATGAGGGCACACGCTGCGGAATAGCGGAACCTGTTCACTGCTGTCTCCTGAAGGATTTTTGTGTCGATCGCGTTGCTATCCTCGGGCCGTCTTCAACACACCCGTGAATACGGAGGCTAAGTTAACACCCGCGAAAAACGCGATCCACGCCAAAACGGATCAGCAGTTCAATACTTTTTGCTCAGATTTTGTGTGCAATGCAAAATCCGGTGTAGGAGATGTCACGGTCCGCGGCGTTAAACTTGCAGCGTCTCCGTCACTTCGCCTGAGCCAACGCTACATGGACCTCAAGCAGATTCAGTATTTCATCGCCCTGTTCGAGGACGGCTCTGTGACGCGTGCCGCCAAACGGCTGAACATCGTGCAGCCCGCGCTCAGCATGCAGATTTCGAAGCTCGAGGCGGAACTGGGCCAGACGCTGTTCGAGCGCGGTCCGCACGGCATGACGCCGACGGACGCCGCCCGTCTGATGTATCGTCTGTACACGCCGATCATGCGCGACATCGAGCATGCGCGCGTGCAGTTGAGCCGGCAGGACGTGATCGTCACAGGGCGCGTGTCGCTCGGCATGGTGGCGTCGGAAACGGAAAGCGTGCTGGCTGAATCGCTGGCGAAGTTCAACGCGCTGTTTCCTCAGGTCGAAGTGTCCGTCGCGGACGGCTTCAGCGCACAGTTGATAGACGGCGTCGAAGCAGGACGGCTCGATGCGGCGATTATCAACAAGCCGCGCGGACGCCTCGCGCTCGACATGCAACCGCTGCTCGTCGAAGAGATGGTGTACGTAACGGGGCTTGCGTGCCGAGCAGCGTTGCCCGAGCGCATCGACCTGTCGAGTCCGCCCGCCGTCGAACTCGTGCTGCCGACGCGCCGCAACGGCCTGCGCGGCGCGCTCGATGCAGCGCTGATGGCCGCCAATATCGTCATCAAGCCGACTTTCGAAATCGATCTGCTGAGCACGATCGTGCAGTTCGTCGAGCAAAGCGCTGTTGCGACGATACTGCCGCGCGTCGTCGTGCAGCGCAAAGTCGATGAAGGCTTGTTGCGCGCCCATAGAATCGGCCCGCCGCCGATCCTGCGGCACATCGTTCAGGTGTCGCACCCGAAACGTCCCATCGGGCCTGCTACGCAAGCGTTAATCGATATCATTGCCGAGGAAATCCGCCGCGTGACGAGAAGCGCGGCGGACGAATCCTGACCTGCTTCAACGCGTCGCTTCGCGTTGCGGCACGGCCGCCTGATCGAGCCTGCCTCGCGTCTCCGGCACGATGAATGCACCGATCAGAAAGATCACGCTGATCGTGCCGACGAAGATCGCGAGCGTCAGCGGCAGTTCGCTGGTTTCTTTCGCGACCAGCGAAACGACGGTTGGCATCATGCCGCCTATCGCAAAGCCGATGTTCCATGACAGCCCCGTTCCTGTCGCGCGGATCGCAGTCGGAAAGCGCTCGTTGAGGAAAATCAGGATCGGCGCATAACCGGCACTGCCGAGCGCGCTCAGAATGACCGCGTAAAGGCCGAGCGTGACGATATCGTTCGCGGTCGGCAGCAGCAGGTAGAGCCCGGGCAGTGCGACGAGCCGGATCAGCCCGATCCACACGAACGCCCGCTTGCGGCCGATGAACGTGCTGAGGTGCCCCGCCGCCACCGAAGCGATCACCACCGCGATACTGCAAAGCATCAGGATCGCAGCAGCCGCGCCGTTCGGCGTGCGGCTCACCACTTTGAGGAAAGTGGGCAGATAGCCCGATGTGAGGTAATAGCCGCTGCCGCCGCCGACGGTCAGCAGCAGATTGACGAACAGGATCGAACGGAAATCGCGCGAGAACAACGTACGCAGCGGCGAACGAACGATTTCGACAGGCGCGTGGCGATGCTGCGCGGCCGCCTTCGCGGCCTTTTCGGCTGCCAGCTTGCGCCACAGCGGCGACTCCTCGAGACTGTTGAACACGAAGAGACCGAGCACCGAACTGATGATCCCCGTGAAGAACATGCAGCGCCAGCCCCACACTTCGAACTGATGGCCCGGGAACAGCGTGGACATCAACAGGAACGTCAGCGACGCGAGCAGCGCGCCCATTCCCGCGCCGCCACCGCCGATCAGCCCCGACACGGCGCCGCGGTACTTCGGCGCGACGGATTCCGTGCCGATCGTATGAGTCGACGCGACCACGCCGCCAACGAACACACCCTGAACCAGCCGCAGCAGCAGAAAGATCACGGGCGCTGCCAGTCCGATCTGATGAACCGTCGGCAGCGCGCCGAACAGCGCCGTCGACAGACCGACGCCGACCACGGCGATGATCATCGCGCCCTTGCGCCCGTGGCGGTCGGCGTAAGAGCCGAACAACGCGGAGCCCAGCGGACGCATCAGCAGCGTCACCGCGAACGACGCGTAGACCGCCGCGAGCGACAGCATCGCATGGTCGGATGGAAAGAACAGGCGCCCGACCACGGGCGCAACGTACAACAGCACGAACAGGTCGAACAGATCGAGCGCCCAGCCCAGACACGACGCGAACACTGCGCCCATCACCTGCCGCTGGTCGATAGCCGGCACGGCGGCGCTATTTTGCGCTGCTACAGACATCATTCATCTCCTTGAATGGTCACCGGACCGTTTCTCTTTCGAATCCGATGAAATTGGCACCTTGTACTTGCGTGCTCTGGTTGGCGTTAATGAAATGGCTATGGCATTGAAACAACTGGCGCGGTTTGCGTCGCGCTTGCCTTGCTTCGTTGCATCACCATCGCGTCGGCGATTTTCTCGGCGATCATGATGGTGGGAATGTTCGTGTTCGCCGACGGCAGGCGCGGCATCAGCGACGCATCGACCACACGCAGGCCACGTGTGCGATGCACGCGGCCCTGCGTATCGGTGACGCTGTCCGGGAGGCGCGCGTCGCCCATGCGGCATGTGCCGCTTGCGTGCCACACGCCGAATACGTTCGCGCGGATAAAGTCGTCGAGGGCCTGCCGGTCCGCGAGCAGCGCGGCCATCCGCTGGCCGCGCGTGAAGAAACGTTCGATCAATGCGCGCCTCGCAGGAGCAGGCACGTCGAGCAGCATGCCGAGTATCGAAGTCAGCCATGCATTGCCCGTCCCCACGCGGCTGAGTGCTTTCACGCGCGGCGAAAACGCGGCGGGAAAAAAATCGCGGTCGTTGCGACTTAGTCCGGAAGCCTTGACGACTTGCGCGAGCATTCGCACGCCCACTGCAAGCCGTTCGAGGTCGCGCTGATCGTCGAGCAGATTGAGTTCGACACGAGGTGCGGTGAACGCATCTGAAGAAACCAGCTGCACCCGGCCCCTCGAATAAGGCCGGTTGCACCAGAGAAAGAACAAACCGAGCCGGTTGCCGAGCGCATGCCACGCGGCACGCGTCGCGCTCGACAGATAGAGATCGGACGCTTCGCTGCCATTCACACCGGAACTCATACGTGCAGCCATCATGCTCGCACGCCGGCGCGATAACGGCATGCGGAATCGCGGCGCGAGAAAATGGCAGAACGTCAGCGACGGATGGTCCTGCAAGTTGCGCCCGACGCCGGGCAGATCGACACGGCATTCGATGCCGAGCGCACCCAGTTCGTCGCGCGGCCCGATGCCTGCACGCAGCAACATCGCAGGCGACTGCAACGCGCCCGCGCACAGAATCACTTCGTTCGCGTCGAATTGCACGCGCTCGCCGTGGCTCGCGATGGCGACTATGCCGCGCGCCGCCGTGCCGTCCATCACGACCTGCTCGACGCGCAGCTCCGGGAAGATGTGCAGATTGCCGCGTTTGCGCGTCGCTTCATCCAGATACGCGACGGCCGTCGACACGCGCCGGTCGTCGATATTCGAGAATGCGCCCGGAAAGAAGCCGTCATCGAACTCTGCATTCTGATCGCGCAGCATCACGAGGCCTTGCGCGCGCAGCCCTTTTTCGAAGGCGCGACAGAACGGCGGCCAGTCTTCGGGCATGATGCGGCGAATCGGCACGGGTCCGTCGCGGCCGTGCAATTCGTCTTCCGGAAAATTCACATCGCGTTCGAGCTTGCAAAAGTACGGCAACACGTCGTTCCAGCCCCAACCCGTCGCGCCATTCGCCGCCCACTCGTCGTAATCGCGCGGCAGACCGCGATTGGCGGATTGCACGTTGATGCTCGACCCGCCGCCCATCACCTTGCCCTGCTCATACACGCGCATCGCCGCACCGCGCGTCGCTTGCGCCTTCAGTTCGGGCCAGATGTAGGTGTCGCCGCAGAAGACGGGCATCGGGTAGCTGTCGAGAATCTCGCCAGGCACTGAACCCGGCGGCGTATCCCTGCCCGCTTCGATCAGCGCGACGCGCAGCGACGGTACGGCCGACAGCCGGTGCGCCAGCACGCACCCTGCCGATCCTCCGCCGACGATAACGTAATCGAAGCGTTCCATTCATCTGTCTCCAGACCTGAATGCTGTTTGTCCTGCCCGGCCGCTTACTTGCCGCGGAACACGGGCTTGCGCTTTCCGTGGAAGGCTTCGACACCTTCCCGGAAGTCCTCCGACGCGCGCAGGCGGCTATAGCAGTGTCCCTCGAGTTCGATCGCGATCGACAACGGCGAGTCTTCCGTATCGTTGAGCAGTTTCTTTGCGGTGCGCTGTGCGAGCGGCGAGAACGCGCGCAGTTCATCGGCGAGCGCATCGGTGGCGGCTTCGAGTTCGCTGTCCGCGACGCACTCGACGGCGATGCCCCATTCGTACGCCTGCTTGCCGGGAATGCGGCGTGAGCGCATCACGATGTCTTTCGTGCGACCGATGCCGACCATCTGCTGCAGGCGAGCGGAACCGCCTGAGCCCGGAATCTGGCCGAGCTTCTGTTCGGGCAGCGCGTAAAAGGTAGTCTCCGTGGCGATGCGGAAATCGCACGCGAGCGACAGTTCGAAGCCCACGCCGAAGCAGAAGCCGCGGTTCGCCGCGATCACCGGCTTGGAGCAGCGCGCGGGTGCCGCAATATTCCATGCAAGCTTCGACACGTGTTCCGGCGATGCTTCCAGGAAACCCTTGATATCGCCGCCGCTCGAAAAGTGCTCGCCCCTCGCGCGAACCACGATCACGCGGACGCGCTCGTCCTCGTCTAGCGCTTCGAACGCGGCCCGCAACTGGTCGCGCGCATGCATCGAGATCACGTTGAACGGCGGACGGTCCAGAATGATGTCGGCGCGCTCGCGCTGTGCGTCGATCTCGATCGAAAAGCCGTCGAGTTCCTGAAGCAGCGTCTGGCCGCGATGGGTCAGGTCAGTCATGGGTGTTACTCCTTCGTGATTTCGATGTGTTGATGGTGTTGGATCGAGGCCTCGGTGCCGAGGATCGCGCCGCGCTCGTCGCGCTGGTACTCACCCGCCTGGAGCTTGCGGCGCAAGATCTTGCCGACGGGCGATTTCGGAATGTCATCGACGAACACGTACTCGCGCGGACGCTTGAAGTTGACGAGATCGGATGCGCGGCACCACGCATCGAGCGTTTCGCAATCGACGTAATCGCTGCGCTTCACGAACGCGACTACGCGTTGTCCCCAACGCTCGTCACTCACGCCCGCCACCGCCACCTCATCGACGCACGGATGCAGGGACAGCACCGATTCGATATCGACGGGCGAAATGTTTTCGCCGCCGCTGATGATCATGTCGTCAACGCGACCTGTGACGTAGAGATCGCCATCCGCGTCGAAATAGCCGGTGTCCCCCGTGAAGTACCAGCCGTCGCGCAGCGATTTTTCGTTCGCGTCGGGCCGGTTCCAGTAGCCTTCGAATGCTTCGTCGCCGAGCAGATCCGCGACAATCTGGCCTTCTTCATGCACGGCGGCGACGTCCTCCGGCGAGCGCGCATCCAGCTTCACGATCCGCAGACGCGTGTTGATACCCGCGCGCCCCGCACTGCCCGGCTTGATCGTCGCGTGCTGATCGATGCTGAAGGTGTAGACCTCGGATGAGCCGTAGTGGTTGACGAACAACTCGGGTTCGAACGCCGCGGAAAGCCGCTTGAGCAGCCCGTCGCTCATCGGCGCGCCCGCGAATCCGAGCTTCGTGACCGTCGATGTGTCCGTGTGACCGAACGCCTGGTCCGCGAGCAGATCGTGATAAAGCGTCGGCACCAGATAGAGGCACGTCAGCTTGTACCGCGCTATCGAATCGAGCGCGAGCCGCGCATTCCAGCGCCGCACGCAGACAAAGAGGCCATCGACGAGCGCCATCGACAGCAGCGAGCGCACGCCCATCGTGTGATAGAGCGGCATCACGCCAAGCGTGCGCTCGCCGTGCCGATAGAGGTTCTGCGCGACATGCGCCAGCGCCGCGGCGCGTTCGTGCCGATGACGTCGCGGCACGCCCTTCGCCTTGCCCGTCGTGCCGGATGTGTACAGGATCAGCGAGCAATCTTCGGCATTGGCTCGCGTCATGGCGGCCGCATTGGGTGCGAGAGCCAACAGCGCATCGAATGTCCCCGTGCGTCCGGGCGCATCGTCGAGACCAACGCGCGGCACATTCTGCGCGGCAGGGCTTTGCATCACCGCATCTGCGCTGACAGGCTCATAGACGATTGCCTTTACGCCAGCATTCGTCACGCAGTAATCGAGTTCCTCGGGTTTCGCGCGCCAGTTGAGCGGCACCATCACGACACCCGCAAACTGACAGGCCCAATGCAATGTGGCCATTTCCCAGCGGTTCTGCAGCACCGCAAGCAGGCGGTCGCCGTGCCGGAGACCGAGTGCGTGCAAGCCGTTAGCCGCATCGAGAATGATGCGGTGCCAATCCGCGTAGGTAACGTGGAACTCGCCGTCGACGAGCGCGAGCGCATTCGGACTGCGCTCCACGCTTTGCAGGAATGTTCGGCCGAGATCAAGCATGTGCGGCCTCCGCGCTTTCGCACTGCTGCTTGCGCCTCGCCGCGCAATCGAGCACGGCGGCCACGATTGGCGTATAGCCCGTACAGCGGCAAATGTGCCCCGACAGCATGTCGCGCACCTGCTCTTGCGTCGGGTCCGGCACGCGTTGCAGGAAATCCGCGCACGACATCAGGATGCCCGCCGTGCAGAAACCGCATTGCAACGCATGATGACGGGAGAATGCCTGCTGCAGGTCGCCGAGCGTCTGCGCGGGCGCCAAACCTTCGACGGTATCGATGCGGCGGCCCTCCGCCTGCACCGCAAGCGTCAGGCAAGAACGCACTGCGACGCCGTCGAGATGAACGGTGCACGCGCCGCACACACCGTGCTCGCAGCCGACGTGCGTGCCCGTTGCGCCGAGTTCATGGCGCAGGAAATCCGACAGCAGTTCGCGGGTTTCGCAATAGCCGCTGCGTTCGCGGCCATTGAGCGTCAGCGTGACGGCGCACTGCTCGCCGTGCCGCATCACGTAGGGTGGGGTCTTGCTCACTTCGCCTCCTCGATCACGCGCCATCCGAGTTCTCGGACCAGATGACGACGGTACTTCGCGCTGATATACGCATCATCCTGCGCGCCCAGTTTCCAGCTCAAATCGTTCAATGCGCCGCGCAGGTCGTCGCCCCGCAGACGCGGCCATGTCTCCACCTTCGGCCGGTCGGCGACGCCGCCGACTGCGATCCGGATCGCGTCGTCCGTCACGACGGCTGCGCAGGCGACCATCGCGAAATCGCCATGACGCGCCGAGCATTCCGTGAAGCCGAAGCGCTCGCCTCGCTGTTTCAGCGGAAAGCGCACGGCTTCGACGATCTCATCGGGCTCCCGCGCGGTCAGCAACATGCCCTGAAAGAAGTCGTCGGCAGGCAAGCTGCGCCGCTTCTTCTTCGAACGCAGCACGATGTCGCCGCCGAGCGCCGTGAGGACGAGCGGCAGTTCCGCGCTCGGGTCGGCATGCGCGATGGAGCCGCATACGGTGCCGCGATTGCGGATCTGGAAGTGCGAGATATGCGGAAACGCCATCGCGAGCAAGGGCACTTCGTCGCGCAGCGTGGGCCGCCATTCGACGCTGCCTTGCGTAGCCGCCGCGCTCACGACCAGACGTTGCGTTTGCGTATCGGCATGGACCGCGTTCAGCTCGTCGGTGCGCGAAATATCGACCAGCACGCGCGGCTGGGCAAGGCGCATGTTCAGCACGGCCATCAGCGATTGCCCGCCTGCCAGCACGCGTGCGTCTTCGCCCGTTTGCGCGAGCGTGTCGAGCGCGTCCTGCGTCGTCATCGCGCGGATGTAATCGAACGATGCTGGCTTCATGCCTGCCTCCTGAAACGCGCAAAGAGCCGCCGCACAAAGCCCGGCGGTGCGCAGGCGCCTGTCGCGGCAGACCCGCCGCCCGCTGCGACGTACCCGAGTGATTCAAACAGTTGCCGCAACACGACCTTCGCTGCACCTTCGAGCATGCGCCCGCCGACGGCCGCCACCTTGCCCGACACCTGCGCTTCATAGTCGTAGCTGAGGCGCGCGCCTGTTTCCGTCGGCACGAGTTCGACGAGACCGTTGCCGCGCGCGCTGCCGAGCGGCGACGTGCCCGCGCCTTCGAGCCGCAGACGACGCGGCGCGTCGATCTCCGACAGCGCGATGCGCGCTTCGAAACGGGCCTTGATCATCCCGACCCCGACCGTCACGTCGGCGCGATAGCGGTTCTGCCCAGTCGCCTGAAGCTCGTGACAGCCGGGGATGACTTTCGCGAGCGCAGATGGATCGAGCAGCACGGCGAACACGGCTTCCGGTGTCGCGGGCAAATCGACGATGCCTTGCGCGGTGAGCGCGCGGCCGCCGCCCGGCGCCGCTTTTTTCTCCGTCGCCGCTTCGCGATACTCGGGCCGCGACGGTTCCGGATCGTCGATGCCGATCAGCGCCATGACCTTCGAAGGCGTAAGCGGCAAGCGGATATCGACGATGCCCAATGCGTCGGCAACTGCATTCGCGACGCACACGGGCGTGCTCATGTTGTTGCCTTCGCCGAGGCCCTTTGCGCCGAGCGGCGTGAACGGAGACGGCGTTTCCAGATGCACGATCAGCGGATCCGGCACTTCGCACGTGGTCGGCATCAGATAGTCGGCAAGCGTCCCGGACTGGAAGCTGCCGTCGGCGCCGTAGCGGAATTCTTCGAGCAGCGCCGCGCCGAGACCTTGCGCGAACGCGCCGCGAATCTGACCATCGGCGAGCGCGGGGTTGAGCAGCGTGCCGGCGTCGT